>CANQUX010000004.1 GCA_947627155.1 uncultured Alphaproteobacteria bacterium
GTACGTTTAATTGTATACTATTCGTATAGTGAAAGGGAGTCGAAAAATGACAAGACAATTCAAAAAAAATCAATTAAAACAATTTAAAAATCAATCACAAAGCGGCCGTTCAATGGTTGAAATGCTGGGCGTGCTCGCCATTATTGCTATTCTGTCAATCGGTGGAATTGTGGGATATAAATTAGCCATGAATTATTATCAGGCCGATCAAATAGCCAATGAAATTAACTTAATGCGTAACGATTTAAAAGTTAAATATGCTTTGGGGAATGAAGAATTGTTATTGGGGGATCCTTATGATGATACACCAGAAAATGAAGATTACAGCGGCCATTTATCAACACAATATGACCGTTATCCTGTTGATTATGATTGTATCATCAGAGGTAATAAAGAAAGTAAAAATGAGCTTTATAATTGCCGCGAAGCAGATGCTTATTATATTGCCGTCGGAAACATTTCAAAGGGTGTTTGTAAACCGCTTACAACGCTTGTTGCCGCCATGGACGGCCGTTTGGAAATGGATATCAATGGTATTTCCTACACAGAAGGTGATTCATGTACCAGTGATGAAAATAATGAAATTTATGTTGAATTCGATGCAGCGGATGTAAACGGGAACTACGATTCGGGGCGCCCCGAAGGTTGGTGTGCCAAAGATGACGATTGTGAAGGATTATCAACCCCTGTTTGCGATAAGGAAAACAATACATGTGTAGAGTGTATGAAAAACGCTGATTGCGCCTCAAATGTATGTCGAGGCGATTATACCTGCGGGGAATGCACAAAAGATTCGGATTGTTTGAATCCGCGCCCGATTTGCGATACAGAAGCGGCAACCTGTATCGGGTGCGTGGGCGATGATGAATGTCAAAGAGCTAACGTGAACAAACCTGTTTGCGACATGGGCAGCGGTGCTTGTTGCGATGATCTGCTCATGACGTGGAATGGTAGCGAATGCATCTGTCCCGAGGGTTATGGCGTTTCCGAAACAACATCAGGTAAGAAAATGTGTTTGCCTTATTGTAAAGAGAAGGAAGAAAGCGGATTGATTATTTTGATTGATCAGAGCGGATCAATGAGTGATATAGTTACAGAAGCTGGTATTACCGGTGGAGCAAGATATGATAGGGCAATTGAAATGCTTGAAGAGGCAGTTGGAAAACTTACCATTCCGGAAGAAATAAATGCGGCCGTATATTTAGCAGGCTGTTCGAATCAATCAAGTGACCCCACAAAAAGTTGTTACGGATCATGTGATGGACTGAAAATTACCAATTCACATTTAACTTGGGGAAAGCATAGCGCTTCGGAAATTCAAGCAGCTCTTAAAATAGATGAGTTAGATAAGAAAACATCCCGTGGACAATGTTCCGGAGTAGGATATGCCGTCAGGGACGAAATTATTCCTTTATGTAAAACGGGAGGAGAAAAATTTATTGTTATTATTTATTGGGATAATAATGACGGAGGTGTTAATACGCGTATGGATACATTGCTTCAAAAATGTCCTCAAACGAAAATTTATAATGTTGCTTTAAGCGGTAAACCTTATGCGGGTGCTGCCGGTAATTTCAATTTAAATAATATTAACGATTTAAATAATGATATTAACAATGCATTGAATGAAGCCATTCAAGAAGAATCGTGCGTACAACGACCGGGCGGATGATTTTTTTTCATCCGCCTTTTTTAGGGTTCCGAACTCGCTTTTAACGCGAGCTCGAACTCGCACCGCCATTAAAAAAGCCCCAAAACGGGGCTTTTTTAATGGCGGATGGGGCGAGATTATTCGCCGAAAATCGGCTCAGCCAAAGGCCTGTCTCGCGTTGCTCGACATTAAACCTAAAAATTTTTTTTGATTGTCGTCAATAAAAAACCGGCGTCTTTTCATCCGCCTTTTTTAGGTTTTCGAACTCGCTCTCAACGCGAGTTCGAACTCGCTCCGCCACCAAAAAAGCCCCAGAACGGGGCTTTTTAAATGGCGGATGGGGCGAGATTATTCGCCGAAAAATCGGCTCAGCCGAAGGCCTGTCTCGCGTTGCTCGACATTAAACCTAAAAATTTTTTTTGACTGTCGTCAATAAAAAACCGGCGTCTTTTCATCCGCCTTTTTTA
The DNA here is from genome assembly GCA_947627155.1 of uncultured Alphaproteobacteria bacterium. Lineage (GTDB taxonomy): Bacteria > Pseudomonadota > Alphaproteobacteria > CAAHEQ01 > UBA3637 > RGIG4140. Next base: position 2,119 of record CANQUX010000004.1, read on the forward strand.
GGTTTCCTTTCCTCGCTTTCAACGCGAGTTCGAACTCGCTCCGCCACCAAAAAAGCCCCGAAACGGGGCTTTTTAAATGGCGGATGGGGCGAGATTCGAACTCGCGTTAGGCTTTAGACCTAAACACACTTTCCAGGCGTGCGCCTTCAACCACTCGGCCACCCATCCTGATAAACGCCTTTATACTCTTTTTTTTTCGTTTTGGCAAGAAAAAATTGAGTGAAAATATCAATCTATGCTTTTTTTTGTTCAAAAGTCGCGGTTTCCTTGCATTTTTGCCCGTAAAGTCACACCTTTTTTTCGGATAGTTCCCTCATTACTGAAAGGATTTTTTATGCAAGCAACGTTTGAAAACCCGAATTTAACACTGGGCGTTAAAGAATTTGTCGACTCCGTGAAAGACAAACGCCCCCTGCAAGATGATACCTTTGAAGCTGCCCGAGCGTTTATTTCAAAAATACAATCCGCTCAAACATTTAAAGATGATGTGTCTCGCAGCGATTTTGACGTACCCGTTTCTGCCAAAGGCTTCATTCCCGTGCGGATTGTTCGCAAAACCGAAGAAACAAATTCCCTGCCGATTATTTTCTATGTTCACGGCGGCGGTTGGGTGACGGGCGATGCCATGACATACGACCGTTTATTACGAAAGTTGGCGAAAGAAACAGAGGCTGCCGTTATTTTTCCCGAATATACGTCTGTTCCGACGGCGCGTTTTCCCACACAGTTGGAAGAATTGTGGACGGCATTTAATCATATTTTAAACAATCCCGGTATTTATCGGGTGGATCCCTATAAAATTGTAATTGCCGGAGACGGAACCGGTGCCGCCATGGCTGCCGTTTTAACAAATTATGCCCGAAAACAAGGTGTTTTCATCAATTATCAGCTTTTGTTATATCCCTCGTTGGATGCAAATGTAAATATGGATTCTTATGAAACGTTTTGTCGGGGTCCGTGGATGACAAAAGCGACCATGCGTTGGTTTTGGGAAAATTATTTGCCCGATATTTCCTTGCGGAATCAGGCAATGGTCAGTCCGCTGCTGATTCCCGAAAACGAATTGAAAGGATTGCCCGAAACGCTTATCATTACCGCCGAAAATGATCCCGCGCGCGATGACGGCGAAACTTATGCCCGTAAACTCTCCGATGCCGGCGTGAATGCCGTTTCCGTTCGCATAAACGGCACCATTCACGACTTTTTAATGCTGGAACCGCTGGCTCATACGGCGCCGACGCGCTTAACGTTTCGCTTTATCGGCAGTGTGTTGAAACGCATTTTGTTTCCCGATTTACAAAAAGAGTATGACGAATGAAAAATTTAATCCTTCTTTTTTTGTCAATGCTTGCTTTAACCGCTTGTAATCAAGGGGGAATAACGGAAACGTTTCATGCAACCGAAAGTCCGTCGGATTGGGTCGGCGAATCACCGACGGCTTTAATAAATGCGTGGGGAACACCGACACAAGTAATCAATAACGAGGGATATCAATATTTAATTTACATGCGTGCCGAAAATATCACTTTCGGTGACGATGAAGGAGAAGTCGGTGTCGGGCCGATGACAATGATTAACGGATATCCGCAAGCCTCACCGCAAGGCAATCTTTTTTGCCAAACAACGTTTGTCGTACAATCGGGAATCATTAAAAAAGCACTTTGGCAAGGCGACGGATGCGGCGTGAATTTTTAATCTTCTCTTGTGCGTTCAAAAGAGACGGGCTTTATTTGCCTCTGATTTTTTTGAATGAAACGCGGCGTGTGAGAGACACTGCCGGAGAAAATATTTCCCATACCGCCGAAAAGAGCTTGAAAACCGTTTCTTAACGAGCCGGATTCGGTCGGTTTTTCAGCTGCGGTTTGCTTATGGAACAATTGCACCGTTGAATGCGTTACAGAAGAAACAGCCGTTACGCTTTGCACCAATTGATCGGCATATTTTTCGGTTTCTTCTTTTAATGATTGAGAATCTTTTGTTAAAAAAGCGCATGCCGATTTTCGGGCTGTTAAAAGCTTAACTTTTTCTGCTTTTAAAGCCTGTTTCACGGCATTGATGTCAGATTGATCGAACATGTTAAATCCTTTATCAAATAAACGCTTAACACGAGCGTTGATTTTGCGCATGAAATGCCTGTTTGATTTTTTGAGTTAACGTGTGTTGACAATAGGTAAGTTTCAGCACCAAATTGCTGAGGTTTCGGAAAGTTTGCCCGTCTTGATTAACGGCCGTTGCATCGGCACCGGCATTTAAAAGCCGTTTAACATTTTCTTTATCTTTCAAATAAGCGGCAATCATCAGCGGCGTTGAACCTTTTTCATCTTTACGATTCACATCGGCGCCTTTTTGAATTAAGAACGGCACAACCTCCGGCGTGTTCACAAGAGCCAACATTAAAGCAGAACTGCCCATAAAATCATAGCTGTTCGGATCGGCTCCGTTTTCCAGTAAAATTTTTGCCGAGGCCGGACTTTTTTGATGAAGCGCATAAATGAGGGCGTTGTTCCCTTTTCGATCGGTTAAATGAATATTTGCACCGGCTTTCGTTAATTGATAAACCATTTGCGGTTGATTGGTCATAACGGCATACATGAGCGGGGAATATCCGTCTCGATCCTGCGTGTTGAGATCAGCATTTGCCCGAATTAAAGCATGAAGCGCTTTTTCCTGTTGGCAAAAAATGGCCGTCATTAAAAGGGGCTGCCCGTACGGATCTTTTAGGTTTGCATTTTTGCCGTTTTGAATATAATATTGAATAATATCGGCAGCACCGTTTTGAACGGCGGTTATAAACGGTGACCAACCGTGGCTATTTTTGGCTTCTTTATCGGCACCGGCTTTCATCAATAAATCGGCAACCTCCATATTGGCGGCAACGTGTAAAGCCGTATCGCCGTCATTATCCCGATGATGCACATCGGCACCGGCATTTAACAGCATGGAAACAATGCGCGCATTACCCACATAGGCCGCAAGCGCCAAGGGTGTATGCCCCCGGTTATTGGCAATGTTCACATCGGCTTTGGCATCAAGCAATAAATCGATTTTTTCAATCGATTGTTTATAAATCGCCGCCAAAAGAGGCGTATCCCCGTCACTGTCCGCCAAATTAACATTCGGTTTTAATTGCAATAAATTATAAGTATATCGGGCATCATCTTCAAATAAAACGGCACACATTAACGGCGTGTTTTGATTGAGCCCCGACGGTTTGTTAATATCAACACCGGCATCTTCCAATCGCCAAATGGCCGTTAAATTATGGCAACTAAGGGCATAAGTAATGGGATTGATATCGGTTAAATCAAGATGCGCCTTATGATTGATTAACAAACTCAAACAATCATGCGAATGGGATTGAATAGCTGCTTCCAACGGCGTGAGCCCCTGACAGGCCAGATGAATGTCGGCTCCTTGTTGAATTAAAGCCTCCGCCATTTTCGGCTGATGCCCCAAAATGGCATAAACCAGCGGCGTAAAGCCTTTTTTGGCATGCGGTTTATTCGGGTTTGCTCCTTGATTTAAAGCGTGTTTTAATAATTGTAACCGTTGAGCGGGATTATCCCGAAAAAAATTTTTGCGAAGCGCTGTCCAAAGCAGATTATCCATATTTTTCTCCTTTTATAAAACAACTTTATTATAACAAATTTTAAAAAGATGTCAAGAAATAAAAACAAAAATTGACAAAAAATTATATTTTGAAAAAATAATGCCGCATTAAAAAAATATCAGGTCGAAAGCGGCAGGAATAATTTTTTAAAACAAGGCGTTACAATAATTTTTTATACCTTATGAACGTTGACAATTATTCATCAATTAAACGTACGTTTTTTGCAACACTTTTTTTTGATTTTTGTAAAAAAAATTTAGTTTAAGCAGAAATAATTGATTTTGTGACTGTTTTTGAAGGGTCGTTTTTGGCGTTTTGGGGGCAATTTTGACCCCGGAATCAGCGTTGCATTAAAGGTACGTTTAATTTATACAATTGAAATATAGAACACGGGAGGAAAGTTCATGAAAAAACAACAGAAAAACCAATTAAAACAAGTTCAAAATCAAACTCAACAAGGCCGTTCAATGGTTGAAATGCTGGGTGTTTTGGCCATAATCGGGGTTATCTCAATCGGCGGCATTGCCGGGTATAGAATGGCAATGAATCGATATCAAGCGAATCAAATAGCGAATGAAATCAATCTCATGCGCACCGATGCGAAAATGAAAACGGCACAAGGGGCGGAAAAGTTGATGTTGGGGGAACCGTACGATTCGGGACATTTAAATTTGAACAGTCATTACGGTGTTGAGTTTGATTTTGCCGTTTTTAGCGAAGCGGGAGAGCCTGAAGAATCGGGATATTATATAAAAGTGTCGGGCGTGCCGGCGGGGGTGTGTAAACCGCTGGTGACTTTATTAGAGGGCATGGACGATGCAATAGCAGTAGTGGTGAATAATGATCCGGAAAATGATGCCGATTCGAGCGCAGATTTATGCACCGAAGAAAGCAATGCGTTAGAAGTTGATTTTTCGACCAAAGATTTAGGCGTTTCGGGCGGCGGAAAAGAAGAAGCATGCGATGAGGCAACATGTGAGGGCTATTGCAGTGCAGAGGGTGCGTGTAAAGAGTGCCCGGAAGATGCGCCATGGAATGAAGCGACAAAGCAATGCAAATGTAACTCATCAAGTCAGCATTGGAATAAAGAAATAGAAGAATGTGCGGCGTGCGGTGATAACAGCCATTGCACCAGTTCAACTAAGCCTGCTTGCATAGAAGGTGTATGTAGTAAGTGCACGGAAGAATCACAATGTGATACGGCACAAAATAAGCATTGTAAAATTTCCACAGGTCAATGTATAACGTGTGGTACTTCAGCGCCAGCTGCTGTTTGGAATGAAACAGCGCAAAAATGCGATTATTGCAAAAATGTTTATCCGGAAAAACCGAATTGGACCGGCAGTGAATGTGTTTCCGAATGTCCGACAGATAAGCCGTTTTTGTATAGTAATTCTCAATGTGTTGAATGCTTGAAGAATGAAGATTGTGAAAAAGAAGACGAGGAGCATTATTATTGCGATACAGATTCTTTTGGTAATTATGGCACATGCAAAATATGTACTTATGGTTGGGATGAAACACACGGGTGCAAAGTCGGCGAATGCGAAAGCAATGCCGATTGCGGGTCGGGAGAGTATTGCTATTTATATTACGGGCTTAATGTTTCTAGTGAATTTAATAAAAACAAAGGTTTTGGTGCGGGGATAGGCTATTATAAAAGTGAATGCCGGAATGCGAGCAAAGATAAAATAATAGGAAAAAAGACCGGCTTTGCATTAGGTTGGCCGCCGGAAGTGAATGGTAATCATTCTATGACCTGGTGGAGTGCGGATCGGTTCTGTAAGGCGTTAGAAAGGCCCCAGGCAACGCGAGAGAGTATCGGGTGTGGTAGTGTGGCGTCTGGAGACACATGTAGCAGTCAGACAAGGACGGATTTGAAAGATGATTTTAGTAAAACAAGCGATTGTGTCTGGTTGGAAGACTATGGAAATTCCCGCAGCGCGTACTACGTCGGCCTTAGCAGTGGTCGTGTCAGCAGCAGCAGTCGCAGCCTCAGCAACCACTACACCAGCACCGGCGCCTTATGTGTCGATAAGTGAAGCCAGCTTTTGAGAGGACGAAGCCATCGCCCCTCCGATGCCCCGCCTTTACGGCTTCCATTCAGCGGGGCACCTCTCTCATTTTTCCCCCTATCGGCACATAGCGACAGACGACATAAAGCCGTCTGTCCCACCCGCCGATAGAGGGAAAAAAGTTTACAGCAAACTTATTGTTTTGCACCGAATTGCCTAATTTTCGGCACACCGCGCCGAAAATTAAGAAAGAAAAGTCATTGCTTATAATTAGGAAAAAATAAATTCAGCTTTAATTCTGTCACCGCGCCGGCGCATATTCTACACGCCGGCACTTCCCGCCGAAAATTAAGAAAGAAAGCAAATACAATCGCCATAAAAAAATAAATATTGCCAAAAAATAAGAAAAAGTGCCGAATTTTACCCTTTTCCCCCTATCGGCACATAGCGATGCGCCCCTTTCAGCGGCGCATCCCACCCGCCGATAGGGGGAAAAGATTAGCAATAATGTGAATTTATCCCCCAAATAATAGCGAAAACAAACATATTTTCCCAATTACTTGTCCTCAATTAAACGTACGATTTTTGCAACACTTTTGGGAGGCACCGTTATGAACGTTGACGATCATTCAATATGGTTTTAATTGCCTGTTTGAAACGGTGAGGCAATGAAGCTCGTTGTATCGGTTTCAAATTCGTTCGTCCGCTTTTGGGTTGAGCATTTTTATCGGTACGGGCATTTAAAAGCAGTTGTCGAATTTCCGGCGTTGCGGCATAGTGTAAGGCCGTGTTACCGTTTGCATCGGTATATTTAATATCGGCACCGGCTTGAATTAAGGCTTTAACAAATGCCGTTTTCCCCTCATCGGCCGCATAGAAAAGCAAAGGTTTTCCCATAATCGGCTGATTGACATCGGCGCCACCTTCAATCAGGGTTTGAAATGACTCGATATGATTGCCGCTCAAGGCTGCTCCTAACGGTGTGAGGCCGTTTGCATTCGGCTTATTCGGATCGGCGCCCAAACTTAACAAATATTCCACTTCTTTATGGCTTTCCCTGATAACGGCTATTCCCAACGGCGTGATTTTTTTATTCCATAAGGCGTTAATATCCATGCCGGCCTGAATTAAAAGACGAACGGCTTTTATGTTTTTAGTGTGTAAAGCCGTTATTATTAAATCAATATCGGGAACGGCTTTATGATTTAACAGTTCTTGCACGGTTTCATTTTCATTGAGCCTGATGGCAACGCTTAAAGGCGTTATGTCGGTGGGAGTGCGATATTGAACATCGGCGCCGTAATCCATAAAAAGTTTTGCACATTCCGTTTGACGCGTTGTGACGGCGTAAAGCAGCGGCGTTATAGAGCGATGAGGCAGCAGGGCATCAACAAAAGCGCCGTTTTTTAAAATTGTTTCCAATGCTTGCACTTTTTGAGCCGTTGACTTTTTATTTTCTTTTCCGGTTGCTGTTAACACAATCCAAAGAGCCTGATCGGCATTATTCGAAATGAGTTCCGGTAAATGATTTCGAATAATTTTTTTCACATTAATGCCCATTGATATGCCGATCCTTTCTTTTAAATGTTAAAATTATAATCTGTTTTTAAAAAAGTGTCAAGGCGTTGTTATTTTTTATTTTCAACCAGTGTCGGAATGGTGATAATAACGCGTAACCCGCCGAGCGGACTTTTGGAAAGCGTAATATCGCCGCCGTGGGAGAGCAAAATATCGCGCGTGATTGTCATGCCCAATCCCACACCGCCCGTTGCCTTGTTGCGGGAGGCATCAAGCCGATAAAAAGCCTTGAAAACGTCGCGACGTTTATTTTCGGGAATACCCGGCCCGTTATCGTCAATGACAATACGAGCTGTTTGCGCACGCACACCGAGCGATACGCTTGTTTTGGAAGCATAGCGATCGGCATTGCTTAAAATGTTGGTAATGGCGCGCGAAATATCATTTAACCGCGCTGAAATGCAAATGCTTTCTTCGGTGTGAAAATCAATTTTTTGCCCGATTTTGCGCTGCTTTTCAATTAAATCAGCCAACAAAGAATCTAACAGAATGTTTTGCGGTTCTTCTTTGCCGTCACCGCGGGCGAAGGCCAAATAACCGTTAAGCATTTGTTCCATTTCCGCCACATCGGTTTGTAAATCGGCTGCCGTTTCATCATCTTTCATCATGGACAGTTGCAGTTTCATGCGCGTGAGCGGCGTGCGTAAATCGTGTGACACACCGGCCAGCATGGCCGTTCGTTCGCTTAAATATTTTTGAATTCTGTTTTTCATTAAAACAAACGAATAACCGGCTTGTTTCACTTCCGTTGCGCCGCCCGGTTTAAAGGGAACATCATGCCCCATACCGAATAATTCGGAAGCTTTGGAAAGCCGTTCGATTGAGCGCACCTGATTTTTCATAAACAAGAAGGCAATCCAGAACAACAAAACGGACGAGCCGACCATCCAAATCACAAACACATGAACGGTTGAGCTGAAAAAGCGTTTTCGCGGAACAACGGTTGTTAAAACGCCGTTTGGCAGTTGCAGTGAAATTTGTTGATATCGATTGGACAGTTCGTGCATATCTACGGGATATTTGAGTGCTAAAACGGCACTGGCCAAATGAAACGCCGTACCGTGATAATAAAGATTTTGTTGTTCCAATTTGGAATCGTATGAAAAAGTAATATTCACTCCCAAATTTTTTTGTATTCGTTTCAACGTCATACTTAATTCATCAGGCGTCGGGTTTTGATAGTTGATATAATCGGCAACGGTTTGAATTTCACCGGCAATATCGGCTGCCAACCGACGACTGACCGTATCCCAATGGCGATCATAAAAGAAAATAAATAAAATGGTTTGTAAAATAATGAGCGGCAATAAAATAATCAGCACGAATCGATAAAATAAACTGCGCGGCATAAAGTGCAGTTTCATTTGGCGAATACCGTAACGCACATAAGATAATATGTTTTGAAAAACATACCGATAAAAGCTGTGTTGCCAGTGAAACAGCAGTTTTTGTCGCAATGATTTTTTGCGTTTATAAGATTTTCGTTTTGTCATTTCGGCACCAATACATACCCTTGTCCGCGCACGGTTTGAATGCACAGCGGTTTTTTAATATCTGTTTCAATTTTTTTGCGCAGACGTGTGATTTGCACATCAACGGCGCGTTCGTTTTCGGTTTGAATTTGTTGAGCAATCTCTTCGCGTGTGACAGGATTCCCGATATGCCGAATCAAAATTTTCAATAAATCCTGTTCGGTATTTGTGAGCAAAATCGGTTCATTTTTTTGATATAATTGCCCCGTTTTGGTATTATAGCGACACGAGCCGAAATAAATATCGGTGGTTTTAAAAGGTGTTTGCCGTTTTAAAATATTGTTAATGCGCAACAAGAGTTCTTTGGGCTCAAAGGGTTTTGATAAATAATCATCGGCACCGGCTTCCAGTCCCGAAATGCGATTATCAATATCGCCCATGGCCGTTAACATTAAAATGGGTGTTTCAAACCCCGACACGCGCAATTCTTTCGTGAGTTCCTGTCCGTTTTGTCCCGGCATCATCACATCCATAATCAATAAATCGAACGTAAAGAGTTTTAAAAGTTCTTTTGTTTCAAGCGCGTTGGCCGCTTGGGAAATTTGAAAGCCGTTTTCGCTTAAATATTTGTTGAGAAGTTTTCTCAACCGTGTATCATCATCAATCACAAGCAAGTGCGGTTTATTGATATCTGTCATGACTTGTTATCCAATCGTTTTTGAATATGGCGTAAAGTTTCGTTTTGCGTATGTGGCGGAAAAGTCAATACAAGCGCCATATCGGCAATATCTTGTTCCACAATATCAAGCTCTTCATTTGATAAGATTTTGTTTTTTTGCAAAATTTTGCATATATCGCTGCCGAGTGCCGTTATTAAATTGTAACCGAACACCGAGCCTTGTCCTTTCAGGTCATGTGCCGTTTGATAAAGTTCTTTTTTTGCAACAGCCGGTTGGGATTGCGTTTGCAAAACAGAAATCAATTCTTTTAAGCGAGAAATATTTTCTTTTGCACCGACAAGAAAGGTATTTGTTAAATCGTGAATCACTTGATCGGCTCTTTTTTCCAAATTTTTCGTTTGAACTTCCGTTCCGAGTGTTGCTTTTTTGAAAATATCGGGAATATATTGATTTTCTGTCATTTTTCTGCCCTTTCTTTTACTATATCAAAAATGAATGAAAATTACCAGACTTTTTTTTATATGAGGCTAAAAAAAGCGTTTGCAAAGGGCTGTTGTTCGTTTTATTGACATAATCCCAGCGGGCGCAAAATGCCGATCATACCATCGGCGGCAATATCATTGATAATTTGCCCGTTCTCATTAAAATAATAAAAGTTCATCACCGTTGTTGATATTTTTTGATGGGTTGGTTTCACCCCCAGAAACGTGCCGTTATGCGTGCCGGTCAAATGCCAAAGAACGGCAACAATGTTTTTTTCGGCAATCATTTGTTGCGCTTTCCATTGAACATCGGAAAAGCCGGAACGCATAAAATCGACAACGGATAAATACCCCGTCCCCCCTTTTAACGGCGTGGGAGAAACGGGCGTTTGAAACAACGCATCGGCGCAGATCAATTCATCGGCCAAGGCTTTATCGTTTGTGTTAATCATGGTTTCAAAGCGGCGCATGGCAGCTTTATTTCTTTCGGTAACGGAGAATGATTTTTTCATGTTTTTTCCTTTTTTAACTGTTGATAATGAAATATAGCAAATATTTTTAAAGTTTTAAAGTTTTTTTAGCTTGCATTCAATTATTTTTTTATGCATAATAAAACGAAGGGGAAAAAAATGACAGATGAACAAATTAAAAAGAAAAGCTTATTTATTTATTTATTTATTTATTTATTTATTTATTTATTTATGTTGTTGCCTGGCCACTTATGCGCTTTTAGCGCATATCGTTCCGCCGCCGGAGCCGAAGGTGAAAGTCAGTGCGTTTTTGCGTGTGAAAAATGAAATAAAAACCGTTATTTCCACATTGGACAGTATTGACAGGCTTTTTTATCGCATTGTGATTATTCATTCCAACGAAAAAGATGACGGATCGGTTGCAGCCATGCATGAGTGGTGCGATAAGCGCAAGTATTGTGAAATGTATGAATATCCGCATGCTGTTTTACCGGCAGCGCATAAAGACTATTTTACGAGAAAATGGAAAAAAGAAAACTCTTTGGCGGCCTATTATGATTTCGGGTTGGAAAAATTTTCGCCCGAAGAATATGTGGTTAAAATAGACGGCGATCAAATTTACATAAAGCCGCGACTGAAAGCATTTATTGATATGATTAAACGTAATGATGCCATAACCGATAAAATACGATACGGATTTAGAGGATATAATACATTTTCATGGCATAATCGGCTTGTTTTTTTGAAAGGTCATAGCGTGAACGGCGGGCAAGACAGTTTTGCGTTAAAAAGAAAATATATAAAACCCTTTGCGCAATCTGCTCGATATGAAGTCATGCAATATGTGAGCGGGTTACGCTTAAAAATACCGTCTGATTTATATTGGTTCCATTATATGAAACAATTAAGAGGATATAAAACGGAAGATAAAGAAAAAGTGTCGCAAAAGGAAACGCAACCGCTTAATGAGAAAGAATTAGAACTTTATAAAAAATATATTTTACCGTTATTGAAGAAAAACAATTCGCCGTATCAAAATTTAAAGTTTTAAATCGGCATGTTGATTAAGCCATTTTAAAAAGCCGGAACATCCTTCAAAAACAGCGTGATACGTTTCTTCAAAACGGCCGGTGTACCACGGATCTTGCACATCACCCGGGTGCGACGTAAAATCCATTAAACAAAAAACCTTATCACTTACCTCTTTGCCGATGATATTCAAAACATCGCGTTTGTTTTGATGATCCATCACCAAAATATAATCATAATATTCATAATCCTTTTTTGTAAAATAACGGGCAATGTGTTCCGTAAAAGGAATGTGATTTTGCCGTAAAACGGCCTTGGTGCCGGGGTGTATGCCGGCTCTTGTTAAAGCATTATATTCTTCCGTGCCGGCAGAGTTGATTTCAAAAAAATCGGACAGATTTTTTTCGTTCACCATATGTCGAAACACCATTTCCGCCATGGGCGAACGGCAAATGTTTCCCAAACAGACAAACAACACTTTAACGGGAGCAGAGGCGGGACATTGCATTTCTTTATTACCAGTTTTCATATCTTTCCCCCGTGTTTAAATCAGCTAATTGTTTCATTTCATCATCGGTTAAACGAAAATCGAAAATGTTGATGTTTTCGGCAATATAATCGGGATTTGAAGCTCCCGGAATGGCAACATAACCGGCTTGAATATGCCATCTTAAAATAATTTGTGCGGGCGATTTTTGATATTTTTTTGAAAGTGCTGCAACAATTTTGTTTTGTAAATGGTCTTTCGTATGTTCTCTGCCACCCAAAGGATAATAAGATTCAATGATTACGCCGTCTTTTTGAAGCGCTTGTTGTAACGCCGTATTTTGATAATATAAATGATTTTCGTTTTGAATAACGGCCGGTAAAATTTCAGCTCCCTGTGTGATGCGTTCGTAATCGATCAAAGTATAAAAATTTGAAATGCCGAGCGTTTTAACAATTCCTTTTTGAACGGCGCGTTCAATGGCGCGATAAAGTTCTTTATCTCCCGGCCCTTGTTGATGAATCAGCATTAAATCAATATAGCCCAATCCCAGTTTTTCGTTGGCTTCTGAAATAAGCGCATCAAAGTTTTCAAAAGAAAACGGCGCGATTTTGGTGGTAATGAACACATCTTCCCGTTTGCAAATGCCTTCATTAACAGCTTTTCGCACGCCGATTCCCACACCTGTTTCATTGCCGTAATAACGGGCGGTATCAATAAGCCGATAGCCGTTTTTAAGGGCCGTATAAACACTTTCGGCAGCTAAATTGTCATCAAAAGTCCAAGTGCCCAATCCCAGAACGGGCATTTTAGTTGAATTATTAAGTGTAATGTAAGGCATGGGTGTTCCTTTCAATTCATCAGCCGATAAAGGGTGTGGCAGGAAAAACAATAAAGCGAATAAATAAAGATAAAGTGTTTTTATTGACATCTGTTTTAAGGTATAGCGTTTGTTTGAAAATTGCAAGAAAAATTTTTAAGGTGTTTAACGGGGCTTTAAAATGAAAAAATAATTTTTTTAAAGGCTTTTTCCGACCCGTTCGGGCAGGAGATGAAAAGATAAAATCTTCATAAATATTTCTTGACTTTAAATTTTGATTGATGTAATTTAAAAAAAGAATGCAACCTGTTTGAAGAACATTAAAATGTGTCAATCGGTTTGCATTTTTCAGTTTTTATTATCCATTTAAAAAAAGAAAAGAAAAAAATGAAATACTCAATACATACAGATGAAAAATGGCAAAAAAAATGGGCCGAAGAAAATTTATATCGTTTTGATGAAAGCAAAATGAATAAAAAACTTTACTGTCTTGAAATGTTTTCATACCCTTCGGCGGCCAGTTTGCATTGCGGCCATTGGTATAATTACGGCGTGACCGATACATGGGCGAGATTTAAACGCATGCAAGGGTTTAACGTTTTTCACCCGCAGGGGTTTGATGCGTTCGGATTGCCGGCCGAAAACTATGCCATTAAAACGGGCATTCATCCGAAAGATTCAACGGATAAATGCATTGCCACCATGTTAGAGCAATATAAGCGTTTGGGCGGCAGTTACGATTTGAATTATTTTTTATCCACGTGCGATGAAAGTTATTATAAATGGACGCAATGGATTTTTGAAAAATTATATGAACGGAATTTGGCCTATCAAAAAGAGGCGCCCATTAACTGGTGTCCCTCCTGTAAAACCGTTTTGGCAAACGAACAGGTGATTGACGGAAAATGCGAGCGGTGCGGTTCGGAGGTCACGCAACGCAAAATGAAACAATGGTTTTTTAAAATCACCGAATATGCCGATGAATTGTTAAAATGCATCGATCAGCTGGATTGGCCCGAAAAAACCAAAAAAATTCAAAAAAACTGGATCGGAAAATCCACCGGTTCTTTAATCACGTTTGATATTGATAACGGTATGCAACTGCAAGCCTTTACCACGCGTGCCGACACGCTTTACGGTTTAAGCTATGTTGTGATTGCCCCCGAGCATGAAGATGTGATGAAATTGGTAAAGCCGGAATATAAAGAGGCCGTTCAAAAATATTTGGAGCAAGCCGGTAAAATCAGCGAAATAGATCGTATTTCCACGGTGCGGGAAAGAACGGGTGTTTTTACGGGGTCTTATGCCTATAATCCCGTGAACGGCAAAAAAGTGCCGGTTTGGATTGCCGATTATGTGATTGCCACCTACGGAACGGGTTTTGTGATGGCGGTTCCCGCGCATGATGAAAGAGATTTTGATTTTGCACAAAAATATCACTTGCCGATTTCCCGCGTGATTGTTGATAAAAACGGTGCGGAAAAAGAGCTGCCGTTTTGTGAACACGGTAAGCTCATTAACAGTGAGGAATTCAACGGCTTAACAACGGAGGAGGCTGTTCCTGCCATTGTTAAAAAATTGGAAAAAGTCGGTAAAGGAAAATTAACAACAATGTATCGGTTGCGCGATTGGTTAATTTCGCGGCAACGCTACTGGGGGGCGCCCATTCCGATTATTCACTGTCCGCACTGCGGTAACGTGTTGGTGCCGGAAAGCGATTTGCCGGTTAAATTGCCTTATAATGTTGAGTTCCGGCCGGACGGTGAGTCACCGTTGGCGCGCTGTGCCGAATTTATGAACGTGAAGTGTCCGAAATGCGGAGCCGATGCCAAACGCGATCCCGATACGATGGATACATTTGTTGATTCTTCGTGGTATTTTTTACGGTTCCCCGATAATAAAAACGACAAAGAGCCGTTTAATCGGGAAAAAATCAATCAAATGTTGCCGGTTGATAAATATGTCGGCGGGCAGGAACATGCCACCATGCATTTGCTGTATGCGCGCTTCTTTACAAAAGCATTGAGAGATATGGGTTATCTTGATTTTGACGAACCGTTTCAATCACTGGTTCATCAAGGCATTATTTTGGGGCCGGACGGACAAAAAATGTCAAAATCGAAAGGCAACACCATCAATCCGGACGGATATATTCAAAAATACGGTTCCGATGTGTTGAGAATGTATTTGGAGTTTGCTTTTTCTTATACGGAGGGCGGCCCGTGGAGTGATGCGGGCATTGAAGCAATGGCGCGGTTTGTCAATCGAATTGAAAGTTTGTTCGATGCTTTTGAAAAACTGGAAGAAACGTCAACCGATTACGGTGAAGCCGAAAAAGAATTGGAATTTGTGCGTGAAAGTACCGTCAAGGCTGTAACGCATGATGTTGATTTGTTTCAATTCAACACGTCTTTGGCGCGGTTAATGGAATATTTAAATGCCTTGAATGCCTATTTGCATCAGGCGAAGCCCGATAAACGCTTTGTTAAAACGTGTTTGGAATATTATGTTGTATTGCTGGCGCCTTTTGCACCGCATTTGTCGGAAGAATTATGGGAAATGTTGGGGCATCAGGGGTCTGTCTTTAACGAACCGTGGCCGAATGCGAATGAAGAGGTTTTAAAAAATCGTGATAAGGTCATTGTTATTCAGGTTAACGGTAAGTTACGCGGTGAAATAAAAGTCGGCGTTCAGGCCACCAAAGAAGAAATTGAAGCCTTGGCCGTTCAAAAAGTGCAATCTTACATTCCGGAAGGGCAAAAAATTGTTAAAACAATTTATGTGCCGAATAAACTGGTGAGTATTGTCACGAAATAAATCGGCATGCAATTAAAAAAATAAACAGCTGCAGCCCGTTTTGATGATTTCAATCAAAACGGGTTGTTTCGTTTAGAACGTGTTTGAAGTTTTAAAAAACAGACTTGATTTTTTTGAAAATCAGCCGTACAATTGTTTATATATACAAACAGGAGAAAAGAAATGACCCGTTTTAACTATGAACCGCAAGGTGTTTGCGCAAAACAAATCAGTTTTGATATTGAAAATAATTTAATACATAATATTTGTTTTGTCGGCGGTTGTCCGGGGAATTTACAAGCGGTTGCCAAGTTGGCGGAGGGTAAAAATGCGCGCGAAATTGCCGATATTTTACGGCATAACGATTGTCGCGGCAAAGGAACTTCCTGTGCCGATCAATTAGCCCGTGCCATCGATATGGCGTTATCGGCAAAATAGGAAAACGGAATGAAAAAATAAAAAAGAGAGTTTTAAAACTCTCTTTTTTATTGGTGGAGGTAAGCGGGATCGAACCGCTGACCTCTTGAATGCCATTCAAGCGCTCTCCCAGCTGAGCTATACCCCCAAAAGGTCATAAAACGCATTGTATAGAATATTTTTGTGCTTGTCAAGCACTTTTTGCGCGCTTTTATAAAAAAAACAGCCCTTTTTACGAAAAGAGCCGCTTTTTTGCGTTGAAAATTTTTTTATCGTTCAATTTTTTGATACATTTCTTTTGTTAAGTGAAAGGTTTGAAACACCTTATTTTCTTTTTCGCTTCCTTTGCCTTCGCAGGGCTGATATCCTGCCTTTAACAAACTGTGTCGCACGGCTTCTTTATTGGGATTTTTAATATAAAACTTGCGCACGATTTCGGAGGCGTTTTTTTCAAACAATGATTTTTCCGCCAATCGCATGGCTTCCTGCATATAGCCTTTACCGGTGGCATTTTCGGTTAACCAACCGCCGAGTTCAACATAGGAGGCCGTTTGTTTAACGGTCATACACCCGACACAATTTTTTTCGCCTTTGGGATAGAGAAAATAAACCGCCATATTTTTATTATCGGCCGATTCGCGCCATTTCAGCAGCGTGTCATGCATTTGCACCACATTTTTAATGCCTAAAAAGTCTTTCAGTAAGCGTACCTGTTGAATATTTTGCTTTAAAAAAGCGAAAAATAATCGGGCTTTTTGCACTGTTTTGGCATTATCGGGCAAATTTTCGGCTTTATAATCCAATGAGGCCTCAACAGAAGCGCCGCTTAAATTTTCGTCAAACAGACGCGGGATATTTGATTGCATTTTTTATTCTCTTTCCCTTACGAACCATTGAAAATGATCGGCGGCTTTTTGCAGGGAGACGTGTTTGCCGACCGGATAATTTTTGATTGTTTTTTGAAGTTCTTTTGTTTTGAAAGCATCAGTCGTGCCGACATATTCGGGACGATTTAATTTGCCGTCGGTATCAATTTCAACCGAGTAAAATTTTTCGGCGCCGTCGCAAGATTGAAGCATATAAGTTTTGGAGACAACACCTGTTTCATCGGGTGCAAATTCGGACGAATCCAAAGAGCGCACCGCCAGATTTTCGGATTGACATCCCGTTGTTATAACGGCAGAAGCCAATAAACCTGCTTTTTTCAAAAAAGATTTCATAAAATGACCTCCTTTTTTAAGTGTATTTAAATAATATCATTAAAAGAAATTCAGGTCAAGAATTATTTTTGATTGATTATCATCTGATTTTTTGTATAATAAAAATATGGATATGACAATTGATGATTTTTTAGGCGGAAAAGTGCGCTTAAAGCAAGGAAAAACGGGGTATCGGGCAACGTCCGATTCTGTTTTAACGGCGGCGGCGGTGCCGGTGCGGGCGGGGGAAAGCGTGCTTGATGTCGGCACGGGAAGCGGCATTATTTTATTGTGTTTAAATGCCCGTGCGGCGCGGTTGGCGTTAACGGGGGTGGAAATGCAGGCGGATTTATGCGCTTTGGCGCGGGAAAACGCTCTTTTAAATCAGGCGAACATGAAAATCATTGAGGCGGATATATCAAAGAAAGTGCCGGAAATACAAGGTGTTCAATTTCATCATGTTGTTACGAATCCGCCGTTTTACACGGAGGGACGAGTGCGCAAAGAAAAGCAAACAGCGCTGGCTTATCATCAGCAACTTGATGCGGAAAAGTGGCTGGCGTTTTGTGTGCGGCATATTCGTGCCAAAGGAACGTTAACGGTGATTCAGCGAACGGAAATGTTACCGGCGATTTTGGCGTTTTTAAGCAAAACGGCGGTGGGGGCGTTGGAGGTGATTCCGATATGCGGTAAAGCGGGGGAATGTGCGAAACGGGTGATTATTCGGGGCAAAATGGGGTCGAAAAAGGGGTTAACGCTTCAAAGTCCGCTGATTATGCACACGCAAACGGGTGAGCGGACGCAAACGGCGGAAGATATTTTGCGAAACGGCATTGAAATCGCGTGAGGAAAAGCAAATATTTGAGGGGAAACGAATAAAAGTGTTGACAAGGCGGGCAAAAAAGGGTATAAGTTCAGGAAAATGGTCCCGTAGCTCAGTCGGATAGAGCAACAGCCTTCTAAGCTGTGGGTCGCAAGTTCGAATCCTGCCGGGATCGCCATAAGAAAAATCTCCGAGAGAAGCGGAGATTTTTTTTATGCGAAAGTCGGCAGGGATGAGAACTTGTTCGGTCGCGAAGCGGACGCCGGAGGCGGTCTAAACGGAGTGAAGACACACCTGAAAGGTGTGCAATCCTGCCGGGATCGCCATAAGAAAAATCTCCGAGAGAAACGGAGATTTTTTTTATGCGAAAGTCGGCAGGGATGAGAACTTGTTCGGTCGCGAAGCGGACGCCGGAGGCGGTCTGAACGAAGTGAAGACACACCCAAAGGGTGTGCAATCCTGCCGGGATCGCCATAAAACAGACAAAAACATTGACAAAAAACATAAAAAAGCAAAAAACAGTTAAAAAATTGAAAAAGGGAGAGTCAAAACCAGTAAAAAAGAGCGTAAAGGTTGGCAGGAAACATAAGAAAATTAACAAAAAAGAGCGTAAAGGTCAGCAGAAAACATAAGAAAATCAACAAAAAAAGTATAAATGGTGGCAGGAAATATAAGAAAAACAATAAAAAGGGGTGTAAAAGTTAGTAAAAAACATAAAAACCAATAAAAAAGACGGAAAAGTCGGCAGGAATAAAAAATATTTGCCTCTTTTGCCCCCTCACTGCCACGGGGCGGGGTTTGCCGAACGGGAAAGAGCGTTTTTCAATAATGAATCACCACGCGGGCGGTCATTGCGAACAATTATCACCTCGCCGCCACAGAGCTGGGTATTGCCGCACGGTATAGCGGGCGGAGATGCAAATATAATTCCGGCGCAAACACCACGGAGCCGGGCATTGCGAACAATTACCACCCCGCCACAGAGCAGGGCATTACCGAACGGTGCGGCGAATAATGGACAGGAAGTTTTTGGTTTCGGGGCCTAATTGCGGGTTGTCTTGCTTTAAAAAAGCCACACGCCGACGAACGGGAAAATAACGATCTTCAAAAATGTGCGGGTCAATATGCACACCGAAAACAAAGTAGAATTGAGACGGCGTTTGATGAATGAATTTCAGTTGTAAAATATCTTTTTCCGCCGTAATGTGAAACTTTTCCCATAAAATGCGCAACGCGGCCGCAGTGATTTGTTCTTTTGTTTCAACAAGCCCGCGCGGGAAAACATAAGTATTGTTCGATTCGTCTTTTAAAAAAAGAAATTTATCGCCTTTGGGAATGAAAAAAACAACAGATGTAACCGGTAAAACCATTTTATTTCCTTATATTTTTTTTGTGTTTTTTATACTCGCTTTTCTTTTTTTTATACCTTTATCCGAAAAAAATCAAGCAAAAAAAACACGTTTCGGCAAAAAAATTATCGGGAAAGAGCGTCTAAAAAGGCGGAAAATAAGGCTTTTAACGAGGCCTCTTGCGGTAAAAAGGCTTCATCGAAAAGAAGCGGCGAAAATTTTAAATAAAATTCGGGTTGAAAAATCAGTTGCATGCCCAATACCTGCAAAACGGAACGTAAATGCGATTGCGCCACCGCCGTGCCGACGGAACCCGTTGAAACACCGGCAATGGCAGCTTTTTTGCCAAATAACGGGCTTTTGGCGGCGGAATTGACGGGGCGTGAGGCCCAATCCAGCGCATTTTTTAAAACACCCGAGAAAGAACGGTTATATTCGGGCGTGATGAATAACAGTAAATCGGCTTTTAAAAGTTCTTTTTGAAAAGTAATGACCGATTCGGGAAAAACGGGTGTTTCCAAATCTTCATTATATAAAGGCAGAGAAGATATATCAATGATATGAAACGAAAGCGTGTTCGGCGCCGTTTTTATAAACGCTTGCGCCAATTTTTTGTTAAGACTTTCTTTTCTTAAACTGCCGATCAGAACGCCGATGTGTTTTTGTGCTGCTTGATTTTGCATGATTGCCCTCCCTTTAAAACCAAATAAGCCTGTTTGTTAAGAAAGGCAAGAGATAAAAGCGCATAAAAAAAACGCGCCTTTCAAAGAAAGACGCGCTTTTTTTAGTTTTTTTTATTGTTCGCCCAAAAGACTGTTAGCGTTTTCAAATTCGCTCATTTCTGTATAGCCGGAATCACTACCGCCTGTATCTTTTGTAACGTATTCAACCATGGCACCGGCCAAAGCCACAATGGCTAAGCCGCAAGCCAACGCTGCCAACCACGGCCATTTGATTTTGCCGAAAATAGCTGCAAAACCCAGACCGATTAAGCCGAAGCCGCCGACAACGAAAATAACGGTACGAACACTTTTGAATGTTGATGTTAAACGATTTGTAACCGTACTGAACACGTTACCTTCCGCGTAACCGCATGTCGCTGTAAATGCAAGCGCCACAACGGCAAAGATTAAAAAATATTTGAAATATTTATTCATTATTATTACTCCTTTTTAAAATATGCATATTTTGAGATTTTCACGATAAAAAAGTCTATCGCTTCCTCTCACTTTTAAGTATAAATCATATTTTTTCATTTGTCCAGTACTTTTTTTTCTTGCAAGTTCTTTTTCAAAGTTGTAAGATAGAGCATATTCGAATGGGTTATGCGTGATAAATAAAAGCGTATGCCTGTTGGAGTAGAGTAGGTTTGTGTATAGATTTCAATAGGATAGCTAATGAGTTTACGGAAAATATTTGTTGGTTTAATTGCTCTTTTTATGGCAAATTCGATGGTTATTTCAATCGGTTTTGCCCAAGAAACGAATCAGAATCAAAAGCAATCCGTGAAAAAAAATGCCGATTCGGCAGAAGTTTCTCCCGAAGAAATCTTAAAAATTGAAGAAACGGTCGAAAAAGAATTAAAAGAACTCGAAAAAAAACAAGCAAGCAATCAAAAAGCGGAAAAGAAACCGCAAAATCAGCAGGCAGACCCTCAAAAAAATAAGCAGCAACAAACCGATTCTCAAAAAAACAACCAACCGAAAACCGAATCGGCACAAACAAAGGAAAGTCAAAAAACGGCAGCTTCAAAAGTTGATGCCAAAGAAGAAAAAGCTGATGTTAAAGAAGAAAACATAGCCACCGTTACCGCCGAGGGCGATTTTATTGTGCCGACCTATATGCTTCCCGCTAAGGAAGATTTGGAAACGGCGCCGCAAAATAATCCCGCCGAAAATAAGGCATCGGAGGCACCTCAAAACGCACCGGATGCCGCGCAAAACGCGCCTGTCAATAAAGTTTTGCATCAATCAACGGTTAAAATCACGCAAACGGAGTTAACGCCCGTTGCCGAACAAATGGCCGTCGAGCGGTTTTTAACCGGTAAAACCACCAAAACCATGAAAGCTTATAAAGAAGCGTTGGCGCGTCAAAAAGCGGCTCAAAAAGCCGAGAAAGCGCAAACGAAAGAGAACGGCGCAAGTGAAAATGCCGCAAACGGCAGTGAAAATAAAGCGGATGCAACACAAAATAATGATATTGACGCTTTACTTGAAGATGAAACGTCAAAAGAGGCGAAAAAGCCCAAAAAACGGTTGTTGTTGCCGTTGCGTCCGTTGCCTTCAAAAACACCGCCCGCCGAAGATTTGTCGGGAACGGAACCGCTCTTTAAAGTTGTTTCTTCCACCATGGCGGATCAGGTGTTGAAAGATGCGCAAGATCAAACGCGCAGCTCGCTTTTGATGCCGCAAGATATTAAAGTGACGTTTTATCCCGATTCGGCAGAATTTTCCGGACAAACCGTGAAATGGATTAAAGCTTTTGCTTTGCAGGCGTTGAATGATCCGCGTCGGGTGGTGGAAATTCGGCTCAGTCAATATAATCCGATCATGCAGCAAAAACGACTTTCCGTTGTCCAACGGCTTTTAATGAACAGCGGCTTATCGGCACATCAAATTGTGGTCGATTATGTGAATCGTCCGGCAGACAGTTTAATTTTGCGAACCGTGGAAAAGGTTGAAACGGTTCAAAAACGCAAAATTGAAATGAAAAACGGTAAAGTAAAG
This sequence comes from uncultured Alphaproteobacteria bacterium, assembly GCA_947627155.1. Classification (GTDB taxonomy): domain Bacteria; phylum Pseudomonadota; class Alphaproteobacteria; order CAAHEQ01; family UBA3637; genus RGIG4140. The sequence continues at coordinate 24,072 of CANQUX010000004.1, forward strand.
GAAAATGAAACAATTATCTGGTAACGCCCTTCTCGGGACATAACAAAAAGGAGTCTAAATGAAGCAAAACTTACTTAAAAACACACTGACAATCGGTATTGCCGCTTGCGCATTCGGCGTTTTAAGCGCTTGTACGTCTTTGGGATCGTCCGAAAAAGAAGTTGTTGTCAGCGAAACAACATCGGCCGCCGCATCCAAACCGGTTTGCACATCGGAACATGACGTTAATTGTATTGTGACTTATGAAGAGCCTGATTTGAATTTGTCGCAAGCGTATGCCGGTTATGCCATGAGTACGAACGCTTCATATCAAAGCGGCAGTGCGCCGATTTCGTTATCTGCACCGAACACGATTGCCGGCACGTCGGTTAAAGACAGAACGCGTCAAAAAGAATTGGCGCAACAACGAGCCGATTTGGCCTTGCAGCCCGTTTTAAGCGCCGATGTTCTTTGCGCGGGTGCCGATTGTGAGCAGGCATTGTTTAAAACGGAAATTGAAAAAACCATTCAAACAACCGTGTTGGAAAGTCAACCCGTTCCCGTAACGGTTAACGGACAAACGGTTATGGCCGCTCCGGCAGGACAAACGGCACAAGCGGCTCAGGTGGGACAAGCAGTTCAACCGGTACAAGCGGTACAAGCGGTACAAACGGTACAGCCGGCACAACCGGCGGAACCGCCCGTTATGTCCTTGAAAGAACGAATTGCTTACGGCGAAGAAGTGCATGATTGGGATGCGCCTGCCGGAGAAACATTGCGGAATTTGTTAATGCAATGGGGTGAACAATCCGGTTGGACGGTTGTTTGGAAAATGGATCGCGATTATAATTTGGAAGCCGGCGTTGTTTTCCGCGGTAAGTTTACGGAAGTGGCCGCCGCTTTCATTCGCTCGTTTGCTCGGGCAACACCCGCGCCGATCGGCACGTTCTATAAAGGAAACAGAGTTTTAGTCATTAACACGCAGGAGAATGATAATGCTGAATAAATCAATGAAATGGAGTTTAATGGGTCTTTTAGCCGCCGCCGCCATGACGCTGTCGGCTTGTAATGATTATGTTGCCAAAACAAATGAAAAAATTGAAACCACGTTGGAACGTGTGGAAGATCATTTGCAACAGGCACAAATTCCCGATTTACCGGAACCCGTTGATACGGTGCGTACCAAAAACGATATTTGGTTGGGTACTCAAAGCGTGAAAATTTCCGAAGGCGATGCGTTGCCGGCAAATATGGAAGAAAAAGATTCCGTCACGCTCTCCATTGCCGAAGCAACCACGTTACCTACTTTGGCGCAGGAAATTACCGATATGACGGGCATTACCGTTCGACTGGATAATTTAAAAGCCGAAAATGCCATTCCCACGGAAACCGTTCCGTTTAATTATACCGGTTCGCTCAGCGGCTTGTTAAATTATGCTTCAAACCGGTACGGCGTGTGGTGGCGGTATAAAGCGGGCATCATTACGTTCTATACGAAAGAAACGCGTGTCTTTAATATATATGCGTTGCCGACGGAAACTTCTATTTCTAACTCGTTAAGCGGTGCCTCCATGGGCGATACGGGCGGCAGTTCCAGTTCAACCTTGTCGCAATCGGCCAATCTGGCTTTGTGGGATAACATTGAACAAGGCTTACAACAGGTTGTCGGTGAAAACGGGCAGTTATCGTTCAGCCGCGTTGCCGGTACGGTGACCGTGACCGGCAGTCCGTTTGTTATTCGCGAAGCCGCCGACTGGATTGCCAAGTTTAACGAAAAATTATCACGGCAGGTTGCCATTTCCGTGAAAGTGTTATCGGTTTCCGTTACGAATGCCGATAACTACGGGTTGGATTTAACCGGTGTCTTTACAAACGATACCATTCAGGCAAACTATACCAGTCCGTTTACCATTGCCTCCGGCAGTACGGGTGCGGCAGCAGGTATGCTTTCCATGACGTTGTTAAAACCCAGCTCCAAGTGGAAAGACAGTAATGCCGTTATTCAGGCTTTCTCGTCGCAAGGTAAAACGGCGTTGGTTACCTCAGCCAGTGTGACCACACTTAATAATAAAGTGGCACCGATTCAAATTACCACACAACAAAACTATGTGAAAGAATCGAACGTGTCAACATCCGGTACCGGTTCCGACAGAAGCGTTGATACCGATATGGAAACGGATACGTTGAATTACGGCTTTATGCTGGAAGTGTTGCCGCGTATTTTGGATCACGGTCGGTTGATTGTGATGTTCTCAATGAACTTAACCGATTTGGTTTCGTTGGAAACATTCTCGTCTGACGGTTCTTCTTCGGGCGGTACATATGATTACAGCGATGAATCCGATTCGGAGGATACGGGTACATCAACGGGTGACCAGGAAAAAACGGTTGTCCAATTGCCGAAAATGCAAACCCGCGGCTTTGTTCAGGAAATTGCCATGCGTTCGGGTTCAACATTGGTGTTAACAGGTTTCGAGCAAGTTCAAAATACCACGACGACAGGCGGTATCGGACAAGCCAAGATGGGTATTTTGGGCGGACAAGCTTATAGTGGCAATAATCGTGACGTGATGGTGATTTTATTAACACCGGAAGTGTTGGAATCGCCGTTATCTCCCGAATCGCGCATGAGAGACTTTTAAGGAGTTGACGAATGGCAGAAGAGGCAATGAATAATCCCGCCGGAACGGTACCGGAAATCAATCCGGCCGCGCATGGCTCAATTACAATCGGACGGCGCGTATATGCCGTCGGGTTGCTGTGGCAGCCGTTGCAAAATTCAGATGATCCGCTGCCGGAAATTCGGGAAGCCATTGACAGTGATCCCGATGCCGATTTATATTGCCTGCGGTCCACATCAACCCCGCAATACGGTATCGGCAAAAAAGCCATGGGGCATCATTCGGGTGAGCCGTCCGCGGCGGCAGCCGTTGCTTCAGCTTTGAATGAATATGTTTCCGTTGCTGCCGTGTTCCCCGTTAAAGAGGGGTGGTGGCTTCTGGCGGTCAGAAATGATTTAATTCTGTCCGAAGAAGATATGCTTTTTGATACCGAGCAAGAGGCACAGGAAGCTTTTTATGCTTTAATGGCTTTGCCTGACTGGGATTTAAAAATTGCACCGGAGCATTGGGGTGTTGAAAAAGCGCGTCAAATCTCTTTGGAAACATTGATTAAAAAATCAGGAACCAAAGTGGCGTTGGAAGAGTTGGGAGCTGCAAAGAAAACGCAGTTCTTAACCGTTATCGCCATCGGGTTTTTAATTTTAATCGGTGTGTTGATTTATTTCCTTGTTTCGTTATGGAATTCGGTGTTTACGGAAGAAAAAATTGAAGCTGTTCCGATTCCCGAGGCTATTCAACCGGTTGAACCGACTCCCGAAAAACCGAAACCCTGGGAAAAAGTGCCGCAGTTGGATGTTTTTCTGCATAAGTGTTGGAATAATGCTTATCAGTTGACGGCTTTAACCATTCCCGGTTGGCAAATCGGTGCCGTGAACTGTAACTTTCAGGGTTTGACGACCGGTTGGCATAAATCATGGGACAAAGCCGGCCGAATTGCGTGGCTCAAAGCTGCCTTAAACGAATATAAAATGTCAAGGGTAGATGTTAAATTGAATGATGACGGCGCAACCGCCAGCGGGCAATTGGCATTTACGGATATTCCGTTGGTTGCTTCCGTTCCGACCATTGAAGATCGGAAATTGTGGGAAGAATTAACCGATATTAAACAAGCTACAAACATACAATTGAATTTTTCAAAACAAGCAGTGTTGGATCCGCCGGATAATCCTGACGGAACAAAACCTGCCAATCAGCAAGAGTATGTTTTTTACCAGTTTTCAATTTCGTCGCCATACACCCCGTTTGAATGGAAGACGTTCTTTGAAAAATTCCCGGGCTTGGAATTAACGGCTATCAGCTTTAATCCGGGTCTGGACGCTCAAGATAAATGGAAATATGAGGGAAGAATATATGCAAAATAGTTCATTATCATTATTGGCAACGCTTTGTTTGTCAACCGCTTTGTTTGTCGCACCGGCCTCTGCGCAGAATGCGACGGCGAAAACCAATGATGCTCAACCGACGGCTCAGGCTCAGGCCAAAAATGCCGTAAACAATCAAGGGCAGGCCGCTGATAAAAAGGCGAATGCCAAACCGGCTGCAAACGGACAAGGGCAAGCCGCCGATAAAAAGGCAAATGCTAAACCGGCCGAAACCGGACAGGCGCAAGCTGCCGATAAAAGTAACGGTGCGCAACCGGCCGAAAATAATGCCGCAAAGGAAGAAGAACGGAAGCTGTTGGAAGCCGAATTGAATAACACCGATGTTGATTCAACGGAAATTTTGGACTTTCCGGCACGGACTTCATTGGGAGAAATTGAAATGGCAACGTTACCGGGTGTCAAGGAATCGTTAATCAACGGTCCTGCCTCGATGGCACCTTCCGTTTCAACAAAAGATTTGCCCAGCGAACAATTATTGGGACGTATTACTTCCGAAGTTTTTCAGGAAATGGCTGATTTGGAACGGGGTAATGTGTTCTTGAAATTACAAATGCAAAAAGAGCAATTGAAAAATGATTTGGAAAAATTAAAAGCAACATATCGTCAAAATCGGTTGGAAGAAATTGCTAAACGGGAAGATGTGGTGCGTTCGCGTATTGCTTGGTGGCAAGAGCAGGAGGCCGCTCGTTTGGAAATGGAAAAGAAAAAAGCCGAAACGGAAGCTATTGAGCAACAAATTACCGAAGCGGAAGAGTTGCGGAATAAGTTAAGAGAAGAAGCCATTGCCGAAAAAGAAGCTGCCAAGAAAAAAGCCATTGAAAAAGCGGCGGCAGAGGCAGCAAAAGCATTAAATACTGTTGAAACACCCGTTGTGGCCGAACAAACAAAAGCGAATGAACAAAATGAAACGCTCGGAGATAAACTTCCGATTTTAAGTGATACATATTCACTTATCAGTGTGCGCGGCATGAAATCAAATTTATCTGCCTCATTGAAAAACAAAAAGGACGGTTCTTTATCGGTTGTGAAAAAGGGTGATGTGTTACCTTCCGGACATCATGTGATTGAAATAACCAAAGAATCACTTATTGCTGAAATAGAGAATAGAAAAGATATTCTTCTTTTTGCTGTTGAAGCAAAAACAGATGATGAGTCGGGAACCGTTGGAGCAAATAAATAAAAAAGCATAAAGGGGATTATTGATGAGACCGCCTTTTTTCGGAAACAGACCGAATAAACTTCCGGAGTCACATGAGAGTCATCAGGAAACGGACGGAATGTCCAGAGAATATCTTGATGTTTCTCATATTGAGATTCCGGAAGCAGGCGGTTTTGCGGAAGAAGAGTTACCTGTTATTTCAGAAGTTTCCCCTTTTCCTTCATTTATTGGTGAAACATCCGGTAAAGAAAATTCTGTTGGCAGAAATAATCAAGCGGAAAAAAATAATGGGGTTATGGGGCAAACACCCGTTACTCAATCAGCGGGCAATTATAATGCGGCACAGGAAGCTCCTTATCGGAATGCTGCCGTTACAGCTCCGTCATACAGAAAAAAAACATCAGAGGAAAATGTTGATGTCAGCAATATGAGTGAAGCGGCGCAGGCACGCAGTAATTTATTTACCCCGCCCAAAGCACGAAATTTTGTAAAAATGACGGAACCGTTGTCTTCCTCTGTTCAAAAAGAAGAAAATAATCGGGAAAATTTGCATAAAGTTGTGCAGGAAGCTTTTTTAAAAAGCGATAAACCGACGAATGAAACGCAAGCCGCGGCTACACCGCAGCCGACTATTGCCGTTAATAAAGATTTTAATTCTCCCTCATTTTTAAAAGATTTATTTGATAACGGCAATGTGTGTATTACGGCTTCCGGCGGTTCATTACCGATTAAAGATGAAACGCGTATGTTATTGGCGTTATTTTCAAACGGGCGTTTTTTTGTTTGCGAAACATATAAGTTTGACGGAAAAGTTTTAGGATTTGAATATTTAGCAAAAAAACGGCATTTGCAGATCGGAAAGCCGGAATATGTGCCGATGCCGATTTTGCAAAGCATTTATGAATATGCCACGCGTAACGGTTTAACGGAAGTTTCCGAAAGCGATAAAAATGAAGAGCAGGAGCAAGCACAGGCGCGTATGCAGCGTGACTTTGTGACCATTGTTTCGCGTGCGGCTGCCATGCATGTTTCCGATATTCATATTGTGGTTGCTGATCATACAACGGTTATGTTTCGGGCGAACGGGTTAATGCAAACGGAAATGGAATACAACAAAGATTGGGGTGAAAGTTTTGTGCGGGCGGCTTTTGCTTCTTCCGATATTTCCGATTCAAACTATGCGCAAAATGAATATCAGGCAGCTCAAAAGTTGGGGCGAACGCCGCTCAGAGGATCGCACGGAAAGTTAGTGTTGCCGCGAAATATTTTAGGTATTCGTTTACAGTTTAACCCGATTGCATTTGGTACACGCTATGTGGTTATGCGGTTATTATATGCCGAAGAATCATCAAATGCTTCCACCGGTTTGGAAGCGCTCGGGTTTACGGAACGGGAGCTTGATTTTTTCTATCAGCTGCGGGGGGCACCGACCGGTATTACCATTATTTCCGGACCGACGGGTTCCGGTAAATCAACAACCTTGCAACGAAATATGATTCAAATGTTGCAGGAACGCAATTATGAAATTAACTTAATTACGGTGGAAGATCCGCCGGAATATCCGATTCCGGGTGCCCGACAAATGCCGGTGACCAACGCATCCATTGAAGAGGCCAAAGAACGTGAGTTTACAAAAGCCTTGTCTGCGGCTCTTCGTTCCGACCCGGACAGTTTGATGATCGGAGAGGTGCGTACCTTGTCGGCGGCCGATTTGGCTTTCCGTGGCGCTTTATCCGGACATAACGTGTGGACAACGCTTCATGCCAACAGTGCGCCGGCCATTTTAATGCGTTTAAAAGATTTGGGTGTGGAAGATTTTAAATTGCGTGACCCGGATATTGTCAAAGGTTTGTTGGCTCAGCGGTTGTTTCGTCGGCTTTGCCCCAAGTGTCGTGTGCCGGCAACACAACGGCTGAATGTGCCGTCTGTGCAACGGTTGCGGGAGGCCTTTGGTGATATTGGTGTTGAAAGTTCTTATTTGCGCGGAAAAGGGTGTAAATATTGTGATTTCAGAGGGGTTAAAGGACGAATGTCCGTTGCGGAAATTATTTTGCCGGATGCGACTTTCCTTGATTTGGTTATGAAAGGGGAAACGAAGAAAGCAATTAACTATTGGATTAATGATTTAAACGGTATGACATTGCGGGAGGTTGCCATTTCCCATATGTTTAAAGGAATTATTGATGTTGATGAAGTCGAACGGTGGACGGGCTTCTTAAATCAGATTGTAAACGCCTGATAAATAAGGAGAGATAAATGGCTGAAAATGCAAAAAAGAAAGATACGAAAGCTTCGGCAGCAATCGGTTCGGGTGATATTTTCTTTTCAAGAATGATGGTGCGGTTATACACCTCGGACAGATTGGCTTTTTATTATAAATTAAAAGCTTTGTTGCACAACCGTTTTTCTTTAATGGATGCTTTGGAGCGTATGTATCAAATTTATTCGAAGGAAGGGAAAAAACCAACGGAATCCATGGCGGTTGCCATTACAACGTGGATGCATCAAATTCGAAACGGTGAAACATTTTCCGTGGCTTTGCGCGGGTGGGCGCCGTCAACGGAAGTGTTAATGTTATCCGTGGGTGATGTTTCGAATTTGGAAGATGCGTTGGCGAATACCATTAAGGTTGTGGAAGGAATGAACCGAATGAAAGAACCGGTGTTTTCAGCGGTTTCTTACCCGTTATTCTTGATGGTTATGGTTATTTTGCTTATTTACGGTGTCGGTGCTTATATGGTGCCGCCGATGGTTGATGCCGTTCCGAACCTGATCTGGACGGGAACGGCAAAATCGTTGGTTGATTTGTCTTATTTTGTGCGGGATCATCCGCTTCCTCTGTTTTTAACATTACCGATTATAATTTTTCTTATTATTCTGACTTTCCCGCGTTGGAAACGAGAATCACGTGCGGTTGCCGATAAGTTTCCGCCATGGTCGATTTATCGAATTTTTATCGGTGTCGGTTGGTTGTTATCATTATCGGCGCTTGTTCGGGCAGGAACACCTGTTTCAAAAGCCATGCGTTCGTTAAGAGGTGATGCTTCTCCTTATTTGCTTTATCGAATTGACAGAGCATTGAGCTATGTGAACAACGGTGATAACTTGGGTGATTCATTGTATAAAACAAAATTGAATTTTCCTGATGAAGAAGTTGTCGGTGATTTAAGAATTTATGCCGAGTTGGATAACTTCCCGGAAGCCTTAACGCGTTTATCCGATGATTGGTTGGAAAGCTCTATTAAAGATATTGAGAAAAAAGCCGGGGTGTTAAACGGTGTGGCTATTTTGTTGATTGCCGGTATTGTGGCTTGGGCCGTTATGGGAACATTTGATATGCAAGAGCAAATGGTCAACGGTATGGGCTTGGGCGGCGGTCGTTAATTTTTGTCAGCCGAATATCTTTATTTTTCTTATTCGAAAAAAAACCTCTTGACAAAAGAGAAAAAGAGGCTTATTCTCTCTGCCTGTTATTTGAGGGAATGGTTATGCTTTCATTATTACAACAATTTGAATTTCAGGCTTTTTTAAGTGCTTTTTTGGTTTTGTTTGCGGCTATTGATGCGGTCGGCTCCATTCCCGTTATATTAAGAGCCAAGTCTATGGGGCGAATTGTTAATCCCAAAACGGGTGCTATTTATTCCACGCTGATGATGTTCGGTTTTTTCTATATCGGAGAAGCTTTTTTGTCTTTGTTCGGATTAGATATTTCCACGTTTGCCATCGGCGGATCGATTATTATTTTCCTGTTCGGTTTGGAAATGATTTTAAATGTGGAAATATTTAAATCATCCGATGCCGAAAGCGGACGTGATGTCACTTTAATTCCGATTACGTTTCCGTTGTTAACCGGTGCCGGTGTTTTAACAACATTATTGACCATTCGGGCGCAATTCGGTGATTTAAACGTGTTATTGGCTGCTATTTGCAATGTGTTTATTATTTGGTTTGTCATGCGGTTTGTGGAAAAGATAGAGCAGGTATTGGGGCGCAGTATTATTTATATGCTTCAAAAACTGTTCGGTATTATTTTGTTGGCAATTGCTTTTAAAGTTTTTATTACAAACGTGACATTGGTTGTTGAAAAAGCCGGTATGTAATTTTTTAAAAATTAACCAAAAAAAAGCACTCGATTGACGGGTGCTTTTTTATAGGATGAAAATGAAAAGTTTTAAAGAGCCGTGCAATTGTTTCCTTCAAATCGCCAAGAGGTAATAATGCCGTCTTCAACTTTGAAAAGCGTTGTACAAGTTTGCGTGACCAATCCTTGCGGGGATTGATAGAAGGCATGTTCCTTGGCAATGCGGGGCATTCTGTCAATAGCAGCGCCGTTTGATGCTTCTTTGACATCGGATTTTATATATAAAACATAATTTGTGTTTGCTTTCCAATAATCGTGTTGCGGTTCGCCCCAAACGGCATATAAGGCGCTTTTTTCCTGACCGAGCCATTCGTTTAATAAAGCGCGGTAACCGTCTTCCGTGGGTTGCGGTGCCGTATTTGATTGACAGGCCGATAAAAACACAAGAGCGGCAATTAAAAACTTTTTCATCCCATTTTCCTTCGGTTAAATGTAAAAACATTATAACATATTTTATGAAATCGTCAATCATTTTGTTTCTTGAAAGATATTTATTGCTTTTTTTTAAAAAAACATTTATTTTAATAAAAAATAAGGAGGAAAAAATGAAATATTTATTTGCTTTGATAAGTGTTTTTTTATCATTTAGCGGCTGTTATGCCGAATCATTTACCGGACAGACTTATCAATTAACAAATGCGCCGATGCCCGTTACGTTGGCGTTTGACGCAGAAGGCAATCGATATCACGGACGGGCATTGAATAATTATTTCGGTACTTATGATGTAAACGGGCAACAAATTAAGTTTAATTTGGGCGGCTCTACCATGATGGCCGGCGCGCCCGAAGAAATGCAGGCGGAAAGAGATTATTATACGGTTCTTGACAAAGTCGCGGAATATCAGTTGCAGTCAAATCAGCTGATTTTAATCACAAGCGACGGGCAAAAATTGATTTTTGAAAAGAAATAAAAAAAGATTGTTTGAAAAAAGCGTCTGCTTGAAAAAAAGCAGGCGTTTTTTATTTTGAAAAAATTTTTGAATGCCTCTTGAAATTAAACAAGGCACAACACACCTATATATGCAAAGGAGAAAAAAACAATGCAGGAAAATTTAACGGAAAAATCACAAGGATTTATACAAAGTGCACAGTCGCTGGCCGTTCGAAACGGTAACCAGTTTTTAATGCCGGTTCATTTATTGAAAGTGTTGTTAGATGATAAGGAGGGACAGGCCTCAACATTACTGATGTCGGCTGGTGTTGACGTAAATGCTTTGCGTGAACGGGTGAATGAAGAAGTAACGGCATTACCGCGCGTGTCGGGAAGCGGTGTGCAAACGGCGGCTGCGCAAGATTTTTTGAAAGTGTTGGATATGGCCGAACAAATGGCGCAAAAGGCCAAAGATTCCTATGTAACGACGGAACGTTTGTTGCAGGCGCTGATTGTTTTTAAATCATACGGCGTTGATGAGAAAAAATTAAATGCCGTTATTAATGAAATGCGGCAGGGACGAACGGCTCAATCGCCCACGGCGGAAGATAATTTTGAAGCGCTTCAAAAATATGCCACGGATTATACCAAACGCGCGGCGGAGGGTAAGTTAGATCCGGTTATCGGTCGTGATGAAGAAATTCGGCGGACAATTCAAGTTTTATCGCGACGCACGAAAAATAATCCGATTCTGATCGGAGAACCGGGCGTCGGTAAAACGGCCATTGTGGAAGGATTGGCGTTGCGCATTGTCAATAAAGATATGCCGGAAGCGTTAATGCATAAAAAACTGATGGCGTTGGATATGGGGGCGCTTATTGCGGGTGCCAAATATCGGGGCGAGTTTGAAGAGCGCTTGAAAGCCGTGTTGGAGGAGGTAGCGGCATCGAACGGCGGCATTATTCTTTTCATCGATGAAATGCATACCGTGGTGGGTGCCGGTGCAACGGGCGGTTCAATGGATGCCTCCAATTTATTGAAGCCGGCGTTGGCGCGCGGAGAGTTGCATTGCGTAGGGGCAACCACGTTGAAGGAATATCAAAAATATATTGAAAAAGATGCCGCTTTTGCAAGGCGGTTTCAACCCGTTTATGTGGGCGAACCGCAAATTGAAGAAACGGTTTCCATTTTACGGGGATTGAAAGAGAAATATGAATTGCATCACGGTGTCAGAATTGCCGATGCGGCGTTGGTTTCGGCAGCGGTTTTATCCGATCGCTACATTACCGATCGCTTTTTACCCGATAAAGCTATTGACTTAATCGATGAGGCGGCAAGTAAACTGCGTCTTTCCATTGATTCGAAACCCGAGCATTTAGATGAAATCGATCGCCATTTGTTGCAGCTTAAAATTGAACGGGAGGCTTTGAAAAAAGAAACGGATTCGGCTTCTCACGAACGGTTGCAAAAAATTGAAGAGCAAATTCGAGCGTTGGAAAAAGAATCGCAAGAGGAAACAAATGTTTGGAATTTGCGCAAAAACAGTTTGCAGGAGGCCAATCGCATTCGGGAAAGTTTGGATAGAGCCAAAACAGAGGTTGAAAAAGCCTTGCGTGACGGGGCTTATGAAAAAGCCGGTGAATTGCAATATAAAGAAATACCGGAAATGGAAAAACGGTTGGCGGCGCTGGACAGGCAAAATCAAAACTTGCCCTCTCTTGAAATCGTTACGCCGGATATTGTGGCATCTGTCGTGTCAAAATGGACAGGCATTCCAACCCAAAAACTGATGGGCAGCGAGCGCGAAAAACTCTTGCATTTGGAGGAAGAAATTGCCAAACGGGTTATCGGGCAGGAAAAAGCCGTCAAGGCGGTGGCCGATGCCGTTCGGCGTTCACGCGCCGGCTTGAACGATCCGAATCGCCCCATCGGTTCCTTTTTGTTTTTAGGCCCCACGGGGGTGGGTAAAACAGAGCTGGCAAAAGCGTTGGCAGCGTTTTTGTTCGATGAAGAAGCAGCCTATTTGCGTATTGATATGTCGGAATATATGGAAAAGCATGCCGTGGCTCGTTTAATCGGCGCGCCGCCGGGCTATGTGGGCTATGACGAAGGCGGTGTTTTAACCGAGGCTGTTCGCCGGCGTCCGTATCAGGTGATTTTGTTTGATGAAGTGGAAAAAGCGCACCCTGATGTTTTTAACGTTTTGTTGCAGGTGCTTGATGACGGGCGTTTAACTGACGGACAAGGGCGCACGGTTGACTTTAAAAACACGTTTTTAATTATGACATCTAACTTAATATCGGGCGGAAACGAAAAGGAGATATTGCCGAAACTCAAAAGTTTCTTTAAACCCGAGTTTATCAATCGATTAGATGAAATTATCGTGTTTCGGGCACTTCAAAAAGAAGATATTCGAAAAATTGTCGATATTCAAATTCATCGACTTCAGGAGCGGTTGAAAGATCACAAAATAGAACTTAAATTAGATGATGCGGCAAAAGATTGGTTGGCCGAAAACGGTTATGATACCGAATTCGGCGCCCGGCCGTTGAAACGGTTGATTCAACAAGAGGTTGAAAATCCGCTTGCAACGGCACTTTTGGAAGGCCGCGTGAAAGACTGTTCCGTTGCAAAATTGTTTGTCAAAGGTGATAAACTGGAAATTGCAGACGAAACAGACAAATAAAAAGGCACTCCCGTCCTTTTTTCGGCAGATGATTCAATGGAATTGTCTGCCGTTTTTTGAAACTGCCTTTCCGGTTTGATTGCTCTTCATGAGTGCCGAAAAGCTTTTTATTGACTTATTTAAAAAAAAATGATATAAAAAATAATTAAATAAGGAATATAAAATGCGTTTTATAAAAAAATTTTTTTCAAAAGATTTAAATAAAGCTTTTGTACGGGCTTTTGAAAAAGGCTTCTATCAAAAGGCATTGCATTATGCGCAAAAAGGCGCCAATCCCAATGCCAAAAATTTTGAAGGAAACACTTTTTTGCATTACTATGTTGCGGCTTATGTTCATGTGCCGGCACGTGAGTTGAAGGCGTTTCATTTACCCCCGGAACCCGATGAAAACGTATTGGCGCAAATGAAAGAATTAGGCGCCGATATGGATTGTTTAAATCGTTATAAGCAAACACCGTTGGAAATGGCATTGGAAAAAGATGATCCGTTTATGGTTTCCGTTTTAATTCGAGCGGGTGCTGATAAAGAACATCGCAATAAAAACGGATTAACGCCGTTGCAAAATGCCGTTTATCACGGAATGGGTCGTTGTATGCGCATTTTGGTGCGTATGGGTGCCGATATTGAAGCAGAATTAACAACAGCCTCTTCTTTAACGCATTTGGCGGAAAAAGGAAAAGAAGTTTTCGGCAAGTTTGCACATACGAATTTTGAAAGAGTTGACATGATTTTGCAAGAATTGAAAGAAAAGGGATTTAACGTTGATAAAACGCCGAAGCCGAAAGAAATAACGGGCTTAGCCATTGTTGAACCCGCTTTCGATATTCAAGTGATTAAAAATTTGCAAAATCAAAATACACGTTCTTAAATAAAGGCAAAAATAATGAATGATTTTTTAAACAGTAACAGATTATTGAGTGAATCAATATGCTCTGATGATATTGTCGGTGTTCGAACGGCATTAGACAGAGGAGCTCATTTGTCGGGAGTTGTTTTATTGGATGATAATATGCATACCGTGGAATGTGCCGTGTTAAATTTGCCGTTAAATCAAGCTTTTAATGAAAAAGTTTCCGATGAAATTATCACGCTTTTAAAAAAAGCGGGTGCCGGTTGTGAAATTCCCAATATTTACAGATGTTCGGCACTTTATTTTGCATCGGCAAACGGGTTTTGTGCTTTGGCGCAAAAACTTGTTCAGGAGGGCAGTAAAATTGATGCGCGTAATTTGTTCGGTGAAACCCCGCTGCATGTGGCCATTCGGTCAGGACAACAAAAAATGGTTCAACTGTTGTGTGAAATGGGAGCCAATATATTTTTATCCGATAAAAGCGGGCGAACACCGCTTAAATTGATTGCTTTACTTAAAGAATCAAGAAAATACGGTCGCAAAAATATCAGCCGGCAACAGCTTGATGAAATGTATCGCATTTTAATCAATTCCAAGCAAATGCAAAAAGTTGAACCTGTTCGAATTTCTTCTCAAAAACCGAAAATTTTGCTTCGTTTTCAAAAAGAAAGGGTTTATGCATGACAGAGAGTGAAGAGAGCGTGGAATCACAGGTGCGGAAAAATAAGCAGGAAGAAAAAATTTTTGTCATTAAACGACTGTTCCTGTCTTATTTGATTCAACAATTTAAAAAATCGCATCCGGAACATTTTTCGCATAAAGTCTTTGCCGATTATTATCAAAAACTGGTTGAAACAGAGCAATTGCAAGAGCAGTTTATGCTTTTTATTGACGAAAAAACAGAAAAAAAGGTTCAGGAAAAACCATCGTTTTTGCAAAAAGGCAAAACGTTTCTTACAAATTTATTCCGCAAAAAAACACCGGCGGATTATCAAAAAATAATTGCCGATCGGTTATATGATGAGTATCTTAAAAACATTCTTTTGAAAAAGCCGATATCGACGAATGCGGTTTATTCCCTGCTTGAAAAATGCGACACAACGGAGTTTTATATCAAATCACCTTATACGGTTTTCGGAGATTTGACGCCGTTAACTTTTGCTTGCAAGGTTAATGATTCGAGCTTGGTTCATAAGCTTCAAAGATTAAATGCCGATGTGAATTTTCCCGACAGTGATTTAAATTTACCGCTTCATTTATCGGTGCAATGGGGGCGTTATGAAATTGTTCAATCCTTACTGATGAGTGATGAAATTGATAAAGAGTGTCCGGATTATAAAACCGGCAGAACGCCTTTACAGGAGGCTGCTTTTTGCGGATATGCCGATATGATGGGATTGTTGCTGATGAACGGTGCGCGGTTTGAAGATCCCGAAAAATTAGCGGCTTTGGCTCGAAAAGGAAAAATGTATCGGATGTCAACGGATAAGAAAGAAGATTTTGAAAAAAGAAATTTTGAAAATGTTTTGGAAATGATTCACTATTATGCCGATCAAAAAAATGAAAAACATCAATCGGCCGAAATGACCGAAAAAACAGAAACAATCTCTATGCAAAATAAACCCGTTAAAATTATGTCGGATCAGCACCTAAATCAACTCATACGAACGGGGTTAGGCTTCAATTTATCGCGGGAGCATACTTAAAAGAAACGCTCATTCATATTGCACGGAAACAAAATATAATCCGGCCGCGGGCGCTGTTTGTCCGCCGCAGGTTCTGTCTTTTTTCTCAAAGGCCGCTTGAAAATCGGATATGCTCCAACTGCCGTTGCCGACATTGATGAGCGTTCCGATAATGTTGCGTACCTGATGATGCAAAAACGATTTGGCTTTAATTGTCATGATAATTTCATCACCGTTGCGTTTGAGCTCAATAAAATCAAGTGTTTTAACGGGGGATTTTGCCTGACATTCCGATGCGCGAAACGTTGAAAAATCGTGTTTGCCGATTAACAGGGCGGCGGCTTTGTTCATTTGCGCCACATCAAGCTCTTTGGCATACCACCACACGCGATTTTTGTTCAATGCCGGCGGAAAACGGGTGTTTAAAATACGATAAATATAAGTGCGTTGTTTGGCACTGAATCGCGCATGAAACGAATCGGCAACCGACAATATTTCCCGCACACTGATCGGATAAGGACGCACCAAAGCATTTAGCGATTCGCGCAGTTTGAATAAATCAACGGATCGGGCATAGTCAAAATGCGCCGTTTGCCCCAGCGCATGCACGCCGGCATCGGTTCGCCCGCTTCCGAATAATTCAATTTCCTGACGCAAGGCAATTTTTAAGGCTTTTTCCAAAACGCCTTGAACGGATAGCCCCGATTTTTGCCGTTGCCAGCCGACAAACGGTGTGCCGTCATATTCAATAATCAGTTTGTAGCGCAAAACTTCTCTCCGATTTTTAAAAAGGCACTTTGCATAAAATCAGCCGTTGAAAGCGCTTTTTTGCCGGCGCGTTGCAAAAAATCGATTTGCAAAACCGTGCCGTTCCCGCAGGCAATGTGTAAATTTGAATCTAAAATTGTGCCGGGCGTTTGATCGGTTGATAATGGCGTTGCGTGTGCTTTTAATATTTTAACGCGTTCGCCGTGATAAAAGGAAAAAGTAGCGGGATACGAATAAAATGCCATAATTTTATGTGCCAGTTGATCGGCAGAACAATTCCAATCGAGTAACGATTCGTCTTTTTGAATTTTTTCGGCATAGGTAACGCCTTGTGCGGGTTGCGGTTGCGGTTGCGGGTTTTCTTCCAACGCTTTTAAAATCAGTTCGGCGCCCATGGCGCTTAATGCGTCATGCAGCGATTCGCCCGTTGTTTCGGGTGTGATCGGACAGCTTTTTTTCAGTAACATATCGCCCGTATCCAAGCCGATATCCATTTGCATAATCGTTACGCCCGATTCCGAATCGCCGGCTTCAACGGCGCGTTGAACGGGAGCAGCGCCGCGCCACCGCGGTAATAACGAGGCGTGAATGTTTATGCAGCCCTTTCGCGGCGCGTTTAAAACGGCAGCCGGTAAAATAAGCCCGTAGGCGCAAACAACGGCCACATCGGCATTTAAAGCAGCAAACTTTTTTTGCTCTTCTTCATTTTTAAGCGATTTCGGCGTGTAAACGGGAATACCGAAACTTTCGGCTTTTTGATGAACGGGGGAGGGTGTTAAATGATAACCCTTGCCGGCAGGACGCGGCGGTTGCGTATAAACGGCAATAACCGTGTGTTTTGTTATCAGCGATTCTAAAACGGGAACCGCAAAATCGGGTGTTCCCATAAAAATAACTCTCATTTTTTCTCCTTATTCTTCCGTTTCGCGCCGCCGGCGTTTTTCCAAATGTTTAACCAAGCGCGCGCGTTTGAGCGGTGAAAGATAATCAATAAATAAGCGTCCGTCCAAGTGATCGGTTTCGTGTTGAATGCAAACGGAAAGAAGCCCCGTTGCCGTTAACGTTTTTTCCTGCCCGTTTTCATCCAAATATTGAACGGTAACTTCCGCGTGACGTTCCACATCGGCATATTCCAGCGGAACGGATAAACACCCCTCGTTGTGACAAATCATTTCGGCCGATTTGTGAATAATTTTCGGATTGACCATTTGAATGGGGCAGGGATCTTCATCTTTTCCCGCGCAATCCATCACAACCAAGCGTTTTAAAAGACCCACCTGATTACCCGCTAACCCGACGCCGTTCGAGGCATACATGGTTTCAAGCATATCGGCCAATGTTTGCCGAATTTCGGGGGTTACCGCTTCAACCGGAAGGGCTTTTTCGTGTAAAATCGGCGCCGGAATTTCAAAAACTTTTAACTTTGTCATTTTTTCGTTTCCTTTCTTGTTTTTTTATTATATACTCTTTTTATCAATTTGCAAAGGAGTTTTTTATGTTACGTCTTTTTGTCGGTTTGGATTTGCCCGAAGAAATCAAAGAAGAGCTTTATGCGTTAAGAGGCGGTTTGTTTGGTGCCCGATGGCATACAAAAGATCACTTGAATTTAAATTTACGCTTTATCGGCAATGTGGAAGAGCCTGTTGCCGCCGATATTTTAAAAGAATTGCGCTATATTCGCTTTCCGGCTTTTCATATGGCTTTTAAAGAGGTCGGCTATTTTGCCGTGGGAAATCAACCGCACCATATATGGACGGGTGTTGATGCACCGAAACTCATCGGCGAGTTGCAGGAAAAAATTGATAAAGCCGTTATTCGCGCCGGCGGCGGCAATGCCGATAAATTTAAGTTCGTGCCGCATGTATCGTTGGCAAAATTGCAGGGTACGTCCATGGATGAGGTGTTTGAATATATCGGACGCAACAATTTGTTTCACGGAAAATCGTTTTTGGTCGATTCGTTTTGTTTGTTTCAAAGTCATGCGCGGGAAAACGGTGAGGGCAAATATTATACGGTGGAAGAAACCTATCCGTTAAGTTTAATTTGATTTGTGTGCTTTAAATTTTATGCCCGAATTTTGCGTTCGCGCGGTACGGGTGTTTTTTGATTGAGTTTGCCGAATAATTTTGTTTTATAGCGGGAAATCACGATTAGATAACCCGTAACGGCAACGGTTGCGCCGGCTGTCCATGCAATCGGGCCCGAATAACAAATGCCGATATAGCCGAAAACGGTAACCAAATAAAGAGCAGCGGTTGTTCGGGAACAAAGCTCCAAAACGGCGGCAAACAGCGGAATCAGCGAGTAGCCCATGCCTTGCAGAGCTTGGCGGAAAACAAAAATCAGCCCCAAAAAGGTGTAAAACATCATGGTAATGCGAATGTATGTAATGGATTTTTCCAAAACCTCCGGCGGCGGATTGTTTAAAAACAATCCGGCCAAAACATCGCTCCATTCATAGGCCATTAAAGCCATGATAATACTCATACCGGTCACGGTAATAAAACTTTGCAGAACGCCTTGCCGAATGCGCCGAATGAGGCAGGCACCGAAGTTTTGTGCCACATAAGTTGTAACGGCCGGTCCGAAAGCAAACAGCGGCATGGTCATCACCTGCTCAATGCGGGAAGCGGCCGTAAAAGCGGCAATGGTATCCGAGCCGAATTGATTGCAAATGCTTTGAACAATTGTCATGCTTAATCCGAGAATGGAAAAGTTTAATGTCATCGGCACGGCAATTTTTAAATGTTCGATTAAAAAGCCCATCGGCACTTTCCAATCTTCTTTTTTTAAGCGAAACACCGGAAATTTCCAAAACAGCCAGATTAAACAAAGCACGACGGAAATACATTGCGTTAATGTTGTTCCGAACGCCACGCCTAACACGTCAAAATGATAATAAACAATAAAAATAATGTTAATGATTGCATTTAACACCGAGGAAAAGATTAAAAAATAAAGCGGTGTTTTACTGTCGCCCAAGGCGCGCATAATGCCGGCAAAATAGTTATAAAACATGGTGGCAAACGAGGAATAAGTCATCACGGTTAAAAAACGTTTGGCATCATCATAAATATCGGCCGGTACACTCATTTTTTCCAAAATAAAATCTTCAAACAAAAGCACCGTTCCGACAAAAATCGCGCAGCAGATAACGGAAAGCATCAAGCCGCCGCTGAATGATTTTCTGACACCGCGCATATCGTTGGCGCCGTAGCGTTGGGCGGTAATAATGCATAAGCCGTTGGTAAAGCCGACCGCTGCCATGATAATCATCATAAAGACAGGCGCCATGGCTCCGATGACCGCCAAAGCGTGTAATCCCAGAAAATGCCCCAGAATATAGACATCAGACAAAATATACGCCTGTTGAAACAGGTTTCCGAGAAAAACGGGAATTGCAAACAGGATAATCAAGGTTATCGGATTACCCTGTGTCATGGGTTTCATCATTTTTGTGCAGACCTTTTTTTTATTTTCGGGTGCAGTGTAAGATTTTTTTTAATAGAATGCAAGCAGAATATAGATGTTTTTGAAAAAAATATTTTTTCAAGGCAATATAGGGTTCAAATCATTCAAAAAAGTTTATTTAACTGTCAAACAGTCCCCATTCGTCATCGGAATCATCTGTTGAAAACCATGATGAGTCATCTGATTTTTTTTGAATAACGCGCGGGGTCGACGGTTGTTGCGGAAGCGGTGCGTTATAAGCCGGTGCGGACGATGTATTGCCCGAAGAAAACCAGCCGCTTTCAAAAGCATCTGCCGGAAGAGCAGAGGTGTCTGTTCTTTTTACGGTACTGCCGGTGGTAAAAGAGGGTTGCCGACCGCTTGCCGGATTGGGAATAATAAGACCCCTTTGGGGAGCAGTATATGTGAGTGAAGCATTGTTGCCGAACGCATCTGCCGGTAAAGTACCGCCGAATACATTTGTTTGTGGCGTGCTGCCGAACGCATCTGCCGGTAAAGAAGGGGTGGAAGAGGTGCCTGATTTTTGCGATTCGATGAGCTGATTAATTTCTTCGCCGTCGGAGTTGGAAGAAATCACACAGCCTTGTCCTTCGGCCGACCAATTGATGACCCGTTCGTCCCGTAAATGAATTTTAACGGTACAGGCGCGTAAATAACGATAAGCCCAATCTTTTTCAACTTCTTGCGATATCCAAATTAAAATTCGTTCATTATCGGAAAGCCGAATCCCTTTTGTCGGTGTGCCGAAATTTTCGTAAACATCGGCAACGGGTTGACCGTAATAAACCTGTGAACGCGGTTCCGATGAGTGAACATATTCGCTTTCGGAACAGGCACACAGCAACAGAGAACATAAAAGAACGGCATTGATTTTTTTCATAATTTTAAACTCCTTTTTTCTTACCCTATCACAGAGTGAATAAAATGTCAAACGTCTTTTTTAATCGGCTTGACAAATGAAATCAATCGGGCTATAAAGTCCTTCAACAAGGAAACAAAAATGGAAACAAAAATTTTTATGTTTGATATGCCGACTTCTTTAATTGCCAACGAGCCTGTCACGCCGCGCGATTCGGCTCGATTGTTGCATATAAAGGCTGATGGTTCTTTCGGTGATCAGCATGTGTCTGATTTGGATCAGCTGTTGCGTCCCGATGATGTGTTGATTTTTAATGATACAAAGGTGATTCCGGCCCGTTTATACGGTGTGCGGGGAGAAGCAAAAATTGAAGTGACGCTTTTCAAACAAATTGACTTGTCTTGTTGGGAAACGTTGATTAAAAATGCGCGTCGGCTCAAAATAAATGATGAAATTGTGTTTCAAGATGATTTTCGAGCCGTTGTGACGGCAAAAAAAGAAACGGGTGCCGTGGTGCTTCGATTTAACAAAAGCGGCGCTGATTTAATGGCGGCTTTTCACTTAACGGGTGTGATGCCGTTGCCGCCGTATATTAAGCGGGCGCGCGGCGGAAAAGAATCGGATAAAGCCGATTATCAAACCATTTATGCCCGCGCGGAAGGGGCTGTTGCCGCGCCGACGGCCGGTTTGCATTTTACGGATGATTTATTTCGGCGCTTGGACGAAAAAGGCATTGAAAGATTGTTTGTTACGCTTCATGTGGGCGGCGGAACGTTTTTGCCGGTGAAGGTTCAAGACACCAAAGATCATAAAATGCATTCGGAAATCGGTATTTTAACGCAGGAAACGGCTGATAAAATCAATGCTGCCAAAAAGCAGGGACGTCGAATCGTGACGGTCGGGACCACTTCGTTGCGTTTGTTGGAATCGGCAACCGATGAAAACGGTATTGTTCACGCTTTTGAGGGCGAAACGGATATTTTTATTACACCGGGGTATCGTTTTAAGGCGACCGATGTGATGTTTACCAATTTTCATTTGTCCGGTTCAACGCTGTTTATGCTGGTTTGTGCATTTGCCGGTATTGACAGAATGAAAGCGGCTTATGCTTATGCCATTCAAAACCGGTATCGCTTTTTTTCATACGGTGATGCGTGTTTAATTGAACCGCAAAAAAAATAATTCATTGAAAAATAATTCGATTTTCCCCGTAAAATAACGGTATTTTTTAAAATTTTCGGAAAAAGAAAAATATTTTTTTTGATTTTTCTGAAAAAATGATTGTGTTTTTTTTTGATATTGTTATAATAAATGTAATTTAAAGGAGTGTGCCATGAAAAAAATCAGTTTGTTTTTGCTTGCGTTAACAGTTTCGTTGCCTGCTTTTGCCGGTTTTGTAGAGGGGGAACAAGCTTTTAACGAACAACGCTATTCTCAAGCCTTTAACGAATTTTTACCGTTAGCGAACGAGGGTGATTTTCGGTCGCAGTATTATGTGGCTTATTTATACATTAACGGATACGGTGTCACACAAAACGCCAAAGAAGGGTTAAAATATTTGCAGCAGGCCGTTGATCAAAATTATGATATGGCACAAGCTTTAATGGCTTATTTATATTCTGAAGGGAAAATTGTTCCGGAGGATAAAGAAAAAGCCATCGAGCTTTATCAACTGGCGGCTGATCAAAACAATATTTCCGCTAATTTAAATTTGGGGGTTATGTATTATAAAGGCGATTCGGTGCCGCGGAACTATCAAACCGCATTGGAATATTTCCAAAAGGTGCCGCTTGATCAAAACCCGGTTGTCAGCCGATATTTGGGCGATATTTACCTGAATAATGCTTCTTTGCGTGATTACAGCAAAGCGTTGCAATATTATGAATTATCGGCCAAACAAAAAGATTTAAGTGCCTATTTCAGTTTGGGTGAAATGTATCGCAAAGGATTGGGTGTTGATCAGGATATGTCACAAGCTCTCACCTATTATAAATATGCCGCTTCGCAAAATTACAGTTCGGCACAGTATATGTTGGGTATTATTTACGCAAACGGTGAAGGTGTTTCAAAAGATGTTTATAAGGCTTATGCGTGGTTTCATTTAGCTGCCGAGCAAAATTTAACCAGTGCTGCCGATGCGCAACAACGTTTAATTAAAAATATGTCGTTATCCGATTTGGATATGGCGCGGCGCCAGGTGGTACTTATTCAGCAAAATGAAATGGGTAAAATTGAGGCCCCGTTAAAGCCGGATCCGGTTCCGCAAGTGGTCGAGGCAACAGGTGCTGCTTCCGGTCAGGGTGCCATTTCCGTGTATGGCGGAAGTGCCAGTTCGGCCGGCGGCAATTCCGGTAATGCAAAACGGCGTGTTTTACGCAGACGGAGGAGATAAAAATGGTTGATTCGCGTTTTTCAATATCAAACGGTTTATCTGCCGAAGGCAGCAATTCGTTATTCAGTCGGTTTTTAAAATTCTTTTTCGGGTATCACTTCATTACCGTTTTAGGAGTGATTATCGGATGTATTGTTTATAATGTTCATTCCGAAACGAATCCGCTTAATGTGATTTTAACCACGCCCGATTTATATATTATCGGCTTTTTAATTGTGTTTGCTCTTAATTTTATTTATTGGATTTTTTCCGATAAAGCCACGTTTTATAATATTAAAATGCGGTTGATTGATTTATTCAGTGATTTTATTTTCTTGGTTCTTTCGGCGTTAAGTACCGTCGGAACATTATTTTTAATCACAACGTTTATTTTATAAGCCGAAAAAAGTTTTTCAAAGCGTTTCGGAGAGCTTTTTTTACATATTTTTATAAAAAAACGAAAAGAGCTTAACTTTTTTGTTTTTTTATTTAAAATCAATGGTTTGCTTTGATTGCAAAGGGGCTTCAAAACCTTATTTTTAAAAAAAGATAAACTTTCGCACATTTTTCTCTTGATTTTATAAAAAAAAAGCGCCATACTACTGCTTGTAATTCATTTTATTGAAGGAGTTTCATTATGAAAAAACAAATCGCTACAATCGTGTTGTCTTCAACACTTTTATTATCCGGTTGCGCCAGCTGGTGCGACGAATGTGCCGACGGCTCTTGCGAAGTTGTCACATCCAAAGTTGTTTTACCGACATCAACGTTATTTGCGTTTGATTCGGCTAAATTAACAATTGCTGATGATACGGCTTTGGCAACTGTTATCGACAGATTAAAAGCAGAACCGACGGAATATGTTAAAATTTCCGGTTATACAGACAGCACAGGTCCGGAAGGCTACAATTTGAAGTTATCCGAACGTCGTGCCAACGCCGTTGCCGCTTATTTGGAAGCCAACGGTATTGCTGCTGATCGCATTACAACACACGGTTATGGTGAAGCCGATCCGGTTGCTTCCAACGCAACGGCTGCCGGTCGTCAACAAAACCGTCGTGCGGTTGTCGTTACATATAAATAATTTTATTTAAAATTAAAGAAACGCGTCTTGCAAAAGGCGCGTTTTTTTATGCCTTAATTAAAATGTTAAAAAAATATTGACAAACAAAACGACTCGTTATATAATAAATTTTCGTTAACGGTTATTTTTTATTAAAAAACAGGAGGAAAAGACAATGAAAAAATATATTATCGGTGGTGTGGTCGGTTTTCTCGCCATTGTGGGCGGGTTATCGTCTATCAAAACCATTGATGCGGGTGAACGCGGTGTTCGCATCACATTGGGAAAAGTGAATGAAGATGAAGTGTTAACGGAAGGGCTTAATTTCAGATTGCCGGTTTTTCAAAAAATTGTGCCGTATTCGATTCGTACGCAAAAATTGGAACAAAAAACATCGGCCTTTACGAAAGATATTCAAAATGTGCAGCTTGATATGATTATGAATTACAGCA
The DNA here is from genome assembly GCA_947627155.1 of uncultured Alphaproteobacteria bacterium. Taxonomy (GTDB): domain Bacteria; phylum Pseudomonadota; class Alphaproteobacteria; order CAAHEQ01; family UBA3637; genus RGIG4140. The sequence continues at coordinate 48,430 of CANQUX010000004.1, forward strand.
TTATGCCCGAAGCCGTTACAAAGGTTTACAAGCAATATGGCAGTCGTATTGAAGAATTGGTTATTATTCCCACAATGTTAGATGAAGTGAAAAACGATTTGGGCAAATGGGAAGCGGCGCAACTGATTGAGAATCGGGAAAAGAGTTCGCGCAGCATTGAAGAAACGTTACGGCGGGAATTGGCGAAAAAACATGTGAACGTGATTGATTTCAGGTACAGAGATATTGATTTCAGTGACGAATTTGAAAAAGCCATTGAAGAAAAAGTCACGGCCGGACAAAAGGTGTTGACGGAACGGAATCGCAGCGAGCAGGAAAAAGAAAAAGCGCATCAAGCCGTTATTCGGGCGCAGGCCGATGCTCAAAAAATCACGTTAACGGCCGAAGCGAAGGCCAAAGCCATTAAAATTGAAGCCGATGCCGAAGCAGCGGCGTTAAAAGTGAAGGCGGCGGCATTGAATGACGATATTTTAAAGCTGCGTGCCATTGAAAATTGGGACGGTGCTTTGCCGAAAGTGATCAGCGGCAATAAAAACGGTCAAATTTTTGATATGAAAGACTTGATTCAAGAGTCAAATTCAAAAGCAAAAGGCGCACAAGCAAGAAAAATCGACTCGCAAGCCGCGCGTGTGAATGCACCGCGTGAACGGCAACGCGAATCGGAATAAAAAAGGTATTTTTAAAACAAAAGAGCGCTCTTTTTCCGGGGCGCTTTTTTATTGTTTTTTTTAGCGAGTTAATTAAGGAAAGGCCACCGGAAATACCTCTTGTTTTCTTTATTGATGAATGTTGGAAGGAATAGAGTATTAACACTTTTCCCTCTATCGGCGGGTGTGACAGACGGCTTTATGTCGTCTGGTGCTATGGGTGAAAGGGGAAAAGTAACGGTTTATTTTTAAGAGTGTTGCACAAATTAAACGTACGTTTTTTGCAACACTTTTTTTTGATTTTTGTAAAAAAAATTTATTTTAAGTGGAAATGATTGATTTTTCGACTGTTTTTTAAGGGTGATTTTTTGCCTTTTGAAGGCAATTTTGACCCCTGAATCCGCGTTGCATTAAAGGTACGTTTAATTGTATACTGTTCGTATAATGAAAGGGAGTCGGAAAATGACCATGCAATCAAAAAAACAAATTCAAAATCAATCCCAAAGTGGCCGTTCAATGGTTGAAATGCTGGGTGTGTTGGCGATTATTGCTATTCTGTCCATCGGCGGGATTGTCGGATTCCGATTGGCAATGAATTATTATCAAGCCAATCAAATTGCCCATGAAATGAATATCATGCGCACCGATGCGCAGATAAAAATCGCCCAAGGCGCGGAGGAATTAACCCTCGGTGATCCGTATGACAGCGGAAATATTCAATTTAACGGATATAAAACCGATTTTGATTGTCTTTATATGGAAACGGAAACGTCAGAACCCGAACTTGCTTCCTGTGCCGTTGCAAATGCCTATTATATTGAAATGCAAAAAATTCCCGAAGGCATTTGCAAACCGCTGGCGAATTTAATTGATAAAATGGATAACGAAATTGCTTTTTATATCAATGGGAAATCGGTTGATGCGGCAGAGGGAGAAAAAGGCGCTTGCCTTGGAGAAGAGAATATATTAACGGTGATCTTCGGTGCCGATTCGGATTCGGAGGCGATTAAGTGTAATGATGATCCCGATTGTCCCGATAACTTACCGATTTGTCATGAACATTTGTGTGTGGAGTGTGAAACGGATGAAGATTGCCCCTATAACACACAATATTGTGAAGGAAATGCTTGTCAAACGTGTCCCGATAATCAAATATGGGGCGGTGCAGGAAAAGGTTGTGTGGAATGTTTAACATATGAAGATTGCACAGATCCCGAAAAACCCAAATGTGAGCAAACTACAAACAAGTGCGTAGCGTGTCCGCCGAAATCGGTCTTTTATGAGGGCGAATGCTATGAATATGAATGTCGCACCAACGAAGATTGCGCTGATAAAGGTGATGGCTATTATTGTCATGCCGAAGACGGAGATCGCACGTCTGACGGAGGCACGAACTATTCCGAATGGATAGACAAACCGGGACAATATCTCGGCGGGAAATGCAAAAATGCCAGTCAAAGCAAAATGACGACGCCTGATGATGTTCCCTATGTGGTTTCTCAAGAAAAAATGGATTGGTGGTCTGCACAGCGTTTTTGTGAAGTACTTCATATGAGAACCGCCTCACGAAGAGATTTCGGTTGTGAAAATACAATAACTGATACTGATTGTGCTACTATAGATTGTTGTAAAAATGAAAAACTTGAATATCTTGATGAACATCATTTTCCGCGTGTCCCTGTTTGGTTAGAGTTAGTTACAGATCCGACTGACAGATTATATGGACGAGCTATCAGTTTTGGTACAAAAAATAACACAAATATAGATTCGGATTTTCCGGCTTGGGGGGAAACAACGTCAAATTATGCTTTCTGTCAACCTTAAATAATTAAAAACAAATTTTTTTGAAAAAACATAAAAAAAGTTTGCAAAAATCATCTGTTTTTGTAACAATATGCATTATATGGCGTATTTCAAAAGGAGATTATTATGAAGCCGGAAATTAAAGTTGATTATAAATCGGTTGATATTGTGCAAAAAGACGGGTCAATGCAACGGTGTCGGTTACCGATTTATGTTTTGTCAAATGCACAACAGCTTGAAATTAACACAGCCGAAGAGGCGGCTTTTTTGAGTAGGTCTGTCGGCAATGCTTTAGAAATAAAATTAAATCAACTTACAAATGAGGAAGCGATTGCCGAAAAAAGAAAACTTTTGGCTTGGATTGATAAAAAGGCAAAAAAACATCCGGCAGAAGTTGTTATGGAAACGCGCACTTTTGCCGATAATTTCCAATCGCTGGAACCGCTTGTAAAACTGGGTTTTGATAGAGATTAAGTCACGCAGGATTTGTTGATTATTGCGCACTTGCATGATATCGGCCGGCTCGGAGAAGTTGATTTGTTATCGGGAAAGCTTGTTGACCTGGCAGCCGTTTACGGCAAAGGATATAATCATGCTTTTGAAAGCGGTGTCCTTTTGGAAAGAATGGGCTATACAAGAGAGGAAATTATATTGCCCGTTCAATATCACGGTGTTTTAAATTTTGAAGAGAGTTTAAATCAAGATTTTCGGTTTCAAAAACTCTCCGATAAAGAAAAAGAACGTGTTTTGTTTTACGGGTATGTTATTCGCGATACGGATCGGTTGGCAAATTGGTCGGAAAAACGCGTGACCGGCATTAAAGGATGCAGTGAAGAACATAATCCGCAATATTCGCGTGATTATAACACGACCGATAGTCTGTTGCAGGCTGTGGCAACCGGTGAAATATGTGATTCTCGCTTGGCACAAACCTATGCCGATGCGATTTTACGATGGATATCTTGGGCTGATCAAATGCATTTTCCGTCAATGAAAATACAATCAAATGCGGCCGTTCATGATTTGTGGGACAGATATTTTGAAGAAATTGAAGTCGCTTGGAGGCAAACACCGCCTCAAAAGCGCGATGCCCAAAAATATGCCGAGGTGCTGACAAAATCAATATCGGCAAAAAATGCCCTGATGAAGCGGTTAAATCCCTTTTATGAAGCGCCGGCCGATGAAAATGAACGTATTCAAGCAAAAATAAAAGCTTTAATTGAGTTGCGACAATAAAAAACCGTATTTGATTTTGATAAACCGGCAGAGAGAATCGGAAGTAAAAAAAACAACAGGCAGGGCGGAAACTCAAGAAAAACCGCTCTGCCCGCCGTTCTTTGCTTTAAAAAATGCACTTTTTAAAGCAAATAAGAGGTTAGCTTTGTTTGAATTCAACAGCGCTCATTTTTGCAGAGGCGCATCCGTCATTTTTACCCAAAATGCTGGCACCGGCTTTGCAAACGGCATCTGTCGGAAATTCAATATCTAATTTTACAATACCTTTTTTCAAATCTTCTTCTGAAGAAGAGGTATAAGTAATTTTAGCGCCACCGGGGGTTGTACTGCTGCCGGAATTAATTAAACCGGAACTGGCTAACGTGGGGGTTGACCAATTATTGCCCATGGCGCTCGCCGTTTGATAGCTGGAATAAATAACCACGGCAAATTTATTGGCCATATCCAGTGCTTCATTGGCGCGATAACGATTCATTGCCATGGAATAACCGGCAATACCGCCAATGGATAAAACGCCGATAATGGCTAAAACGCCCAGCATTTCAACCATTGACCGGCCTGATTCGTTTGTTCTTTTCATTTTTTGTCCTTTCATTTATGTTGTTTTTTAAGCTCCCCGAGCCAAAAAACGTTTATTTTTAAGGCATTATTGCCTTATTTTCCCTATCGAGAGATTTTTTTCTCTCATTTATGAGTATAAAATAAACGTCCCTTTAATTCACCGTTTTTTTAGACAACTTTCCTTAAAAACAAGGGTTGAACCAGAAAAGCAAAAACTCAATAAAAATCAAAAAATTATGAAAAAAACAAAAAAAATGAAAAAAAGATAAAAAAATTAAAAAAAAGTGTTGCAAAAAACGGACGTTTAATGCAACGCCGAATATTGTTGTTTTTCAATGGGTTAAATGAATAAAAGCTGCTTTTTGACACGGAAAAGTGTTTTTTTAACCAATTGATTTTATTGCTTTTTCTTAAAATCCAATGCAACGGAGTTAATGCAATACCGATTGCCGGTTGCAGTCGGCCCGTCGGGGAAAAGATGCCCCAAATGACTGCCGCACCGCGCGCAAACAACTTCGTTCCGAATCATAAAATGCGATAAATCAAGCTTTGTATGAACGGCTTGGGGCAGGGCTTTGTCAAAACTCGGCCAGCCGCAGGACGAATCGAATTTCGAATCGGCATCGAACAGCGGCTGTCCGCAAGCACCGCAGAAATATGTGCCGTTTTCATTAAAAACGGTATATTTGCCGGAAAACGGCCGCTCCGTTCCTTTTTGACGCATTACCTCATAGCGCGCGGGCGTCATTTTGGCGCGATAATAAGCTTCTTTGTCAAAGGCGTTTGTGTCATGAAAACAGCTTGTTTGCCCTTGTTTTTCAAAATATTTTTGATGATATTCCTCCGCCGGATAAAAAACACCCGCTTTTTCAAGCGTTGTCACAATGGGATTTTTAAAAAACGGCTGATATTCTTTTATTTTTTCCTCCGCCGCCTGTTTTTGCGACTCGTTCAAATAAAAAACGGCCGATCGATATTGCGTGCCTCTGTCAACGCCCTGACGATTTTTCGTTGTGGGATTATGCGATTGAAAAAACACGTCCAACAATTCGTTAAAGCTGATTTTTTCGGAATCGAACGTTATTTTTAACGCTTCGGCATGACCCGTTAAATCAGTGCAAACATCGGCATAAGTCGGATTTTGTGTTGTGCCGCCGATGTAGCCGACTTCGGTTTTCATAACGCCCGGCAATGAATCAAAAACAGATTGCACGCCCCAAAAACAGCCGCCTGCTAAAATAGCAGATTCTTGTATCATTTTTCCCCCCTTTGTTATCGACGCCATTGCCAACGCTTTAAATCAACGCGATAATCTTTTGAAACAATAACGTTTTCATTGGTTAACAGTTGCTTTTGCCGTTCAATTCCTTCAAACCCGAAATGCTTTGCCAATCCGCCCTTGCCGTTTACAACACGGTGACACGGCGTTGTTACGGGGTAGGGGTTGTTGTGCAATGCGTTTCCGACGGCACGCGCGGCTCGCGGCTGCCCGATCAGGCGGGCTATTTGCCCGTAAGTTGCCACACGTCCTTTGGGAATTTGCTTTGTAACCAAATAAACCCGCTCGGCAAACGATTTTTCAAACGCATTATCCATACGTTCCGGTTTAACACCGATGAACGCAAAAAGCAAGCGTTAATTTTATTGATTGATGTTTTCAATTGTTTCTTCTTCCCCGTGTCGGTATTCTGCCGCATCTTCGGGCGAGAGAATCGCCAACAATTTATATAAACCGCCGACGTGGTGTTTTTCATCTTCGGCAATTTCCGCCAAAACGTTTTTAACGCCTTCATTATCGGTGCTTTCCATAATTTGCTGATATAATTGTATGGCTTCAAACTCCGAGGCAAGCGCAAATTTAACGGCGCGCAGCGTTTCAACCGCATTTAATTTTTTCGGCGGCGTGTAAACAGAGTTGATGTTTGTAAAATCAGGCATAATTTCCTCCTTTTGTGTTGTGTTGAACAGTAAAAAAATAAGTTTTGTATCGGTTTTACGCAATGCGTCAAAAGACGGTAAGGAAAAAATAGAATTTTTGGGAATGTTTTTCCTTAAAAAATAAAAAAAATGAAATTTATAAAAAAAAAGGGTTGAAAAAAGAAAAGGAATGTGTTAATGTTTTACTTGTGTTAATTTTTATGTGTCCGAAAAGGAGTTTACTATGAAAAAATTTTTAGCTTTGGCGCTTGTTTGCTCCGTTGTCAGCGGTTGTAGCTATTTGGGAGCGCCGGAATCTTATACGGTTGTTGATGAAAACATTACGCAGGAAGCACCGGCAACACCGGTTGTTGCCCCGGCTCCGGTAACGGCTTTGCCGTGCGGTGGTGTTTATTGTGCTGCGCGCGCCCCGAGATGCGGTTGTGCTCATGCACCGTGCCAAACGAATCCGGGTGTTGCCGGTCCGTTAATGGTTACCATTCCGGTACAATCCGTTTGGGTTCAATAATTTTTTTAATTGCAAAAACAAAAAACCCGTTGAAGGTATCAGCGGGTTTTTTTATTATTTTTTTTAATCAGGTAATCATATTTTTTTGCAGAAAAGAATTGACTTATTCTAAAATAATGGTAAAATAAGTACATATCGTACAATCGTATGCATAAGGAAGAGCAATGGCCGAAATAAATGAAAAAAATTTGAAGCAATCAGAAAGAATGATTTCCTGTCGGCTGAAACTCGGTTGTCGCGATGCCATGGATTTTTATAAAAAATTCAGTCAGAACGGTTTATTGTTTTCTTATCCGAAATATCAAAAGCATGAAAGCGGTGAGCGTCGGCTGAATGAAAAATCAGCCATTACTTATGCTAAAATTTTTAACGTGGATTGGATGTGGTTACTTTACGGCGAAGTGGAAAAATATGCCGATACGGTTTCCATTGATGTGGTTGATGCCGTTGCCTGTTGCGGAAACGGACATGTAAATTTTGAAACGCATATTCTCGGTCAGCAAATGTTAACGGTTTCGGCATTGCATCAAATAACGAGTGTGAATCCGGTGCATATTAAAATTTTAAAAGTTGTCGGCGACAGTATGGAACCGACCATCAGCAATAATGATTTTGTTTGGGTGGATATTTCCTGTCATACGCCGACGGGTGACGGTATTTATTTGTTTTGTATCGGGGATATGTTGGTTGTCAAGCGCGTACAAATCAATCCGTTTGATCAATCAGTACAGATTTTATCGGACAATGCAAAATATCAGCCGATTCGGGCAGAAAATTATCAAACCGTTAAAACGGTAGGGCGTGTGATTTCTTTTACCAAAATGATCGGATAACAAATGGATTGGTTACGTCGCTTTATTTTATTAAGTGTTTATTCGATTGCACCGCCGTTTTATATGATTTGCGCTACCTTTTTGCTTGATGATTACAGCGGGCGAAATAACTTCTTGCAAGAGCATATTTTTCCTTTTTTAAGCGTAACGATTTGGATTGCCCTTGTTTGTGCTTTCGGAGCCAATCATTTGTGGCGTCGCTATCGGCAAAAACATTTGTTGCCCGGCGAAAAAGTGAAAGATTATCCGTTGATTTTTGTATTTGTCTATTCCGTTTATTTTTTGCTGATCGGTTGCTTTTTTTGGGGAACGGATTGTTTATATGCGGCGTTCAGCGGATTATCGGTTGTGCTTTGGGTGCTGATTTTTCATGAAAATATGCGTCGGTGCGTGGAATATTTGCCGGCCGTTGAAAAGTTTTATTTTTATGTGGTAGCGTTTGTTTATCCGATTTTCATTTTAATGATGAGTGATGCGTTGTCTCTTATTGAAAATACGCCGTGGCATATGACAATTTTACTGTCACCCATTGCCTATGTACCCGGGGTAACGGTGTTTGCGTGTGCCTGTTTAATGTTAAAAATAGTTTGCCGTATGCGAGATAGTGCCCTCAAAAAAAACGTTTTCGGGTTAACGCAGGCTATTTTGTTATTGCTGATCGGTGATGTAAGCGGCTGTCTTTATTTGGTGCCGTATGTCGGGCGCGGTATTTTTCTTGTCGGTTTTGTCATGAGTTTCAGCGTTTATTTAATTGAGTTATTTTATCATTATAAGCGGCATCAGCGTCTTAAAATGGGAATTTGATTATTTTTTTATGCCGATTAGATAAATAAATCTTGTTTTTTTCATATTTTACGGATAAAATAACTTAGAATTGTTTTTATAGGGAAAAGGAAAAAAATAAGATGACGGCGTTAATTATGTTTTTTATGGCCTTTATCATCGCTTTATGGACCGCAGCACGGTTATGGCAGGGGCAAAATTTATCACCTCATTATAAGGCGCTATTTTACACTTTTTTTGTGTTTATATGGCTTTTGCCGTTAATTTATCGGCAGTTGGGCTTCCAGGTGCCTATTGTTTATACATTTCCGTATCATTTGTTCGGCTTTTTGTTTTTTTGGGCCTATTTGTTTTTCATTTTTATTTTTATACAAGATGTTTTCTGGGGAATCAGATATATTATTCGTTTTTTGAAAGGCAGTTCAAAACCGTTTCCGTGGAAGCGGGAAGCGCGTATTAAAAAATCAAATGCAGTGTTGTTGGGGTGTTCATTTGTTTTAGCCCTCTTTGCCTTATATGCGGGGCTGAAAACGCCGGATGTGAAAGAAGTAAAAATCTATACTTCCAAGCTTCCTTCCAATATAACTATTGTGGCATTAAGCGATTTGCATTTACATCATAATTTATCATTGAAAAAAATTCAGGAAATTGTGGATAAAGTCAATGCAATTCAACCCGATATGATTGTGTTTTTGGGCGATTTTGCCGATGAGAGAACCAATCATTTACATCAGCAATTGTTTGAATTATCCCAGTTAAAGGCGCCGCTCGGAAAATATGCCGTTGCCGGTAATCATGATTTTTATTTGGGGCATGAAGAAGCCAAGGAAGCATTTAAAGAGGCAGAATTTACCTATTTGTTTAATGAAGGCGTGCAGGTAACGCCGCAACTTTATTTAGCCGGTATTCCCGATTATCGCACCGTTCGACAAATCAGCGATTCGGTTGATATTATTCGGGCGCTTTCATCGGCGCAACCGAGTGATTATAAAATATTATTATCGCATCGGCCGAAGTTAATCGATACGTTGGTTCCCAAGCAAATTGATTTGCAATTGTCGGGGCATACGCATGGCGGGCAAGTGTTTCCGCATCACTTTATGGTTAAATTGTTTAATAAATATTTATCCGGCTTGTATCAAACACGGCACGGAAAGTTATATGTAACGTCGGGAGCGGGGCAATGGGGCGCGCAAATGCGTTTGTTTGCGCCGTCTGAAATTACGGTCATACGGCTGATTGCCGAGGCACATGATGTGTTGCCGGGAAATCATCAAAAACGAACAGAAACAGCAATGAAAGAAAACGGATTGGCTGTTAAGGCTATGTCCGAAAAAGAAGCTGTTGTTCCGAATAAAAAAACGAATAAGAAAAGATCGGCTTTAATGCCGATTGTCGGTAAGGTTTTAAAGAAAAATGTTTCTGTCGAAAAGAAAACCGATAACGAAAAAACAGTGACGGAAGAAAAGGGCAATTCCGAAGAAAAAACCGATGTAAAAACCGAAGAAGTGAAAACGCCGTCGGAAAATCAGGCAAAAGCCCTGACAAAACCGGTGGAAGCCTCTGCAATAACAGAGCAAACGTTCTCGGAAAAAACGCTTTCAAAAGAGCCTGTTCAAACAATGAAAGCGGAAGAGAGCGAGAATCCGTTTGAAAATATTTCGAAAGATATCGATTCGTTAATTGCGTCCATTCAGCCGCGGCAAACGACCGATTCGGAATTTGATGATATAACGGATTCGGAAACAAACGATGATATTGATGAAACAACAGATGAAAATGAGCCTGATGAAACGCTGACGAATGAAATATCGCCGGAAGATGCAGGGTCAGAAGAAATTCCCTTTTATAAAGAAGAATTGTATATTGAGGTATTAAAGAAAGGCGGGCAAATTTCAAGCGTCCGAGTTTATAATGCCAATCATGATTTAATTGCCGATACCACTTTACGCGAAGGTACAAGTGTTTTAACGCACACGCTGCATAACACGGACGGGTCGGTTGAAACGCATGAAACCATTATGCACGTTCGCGCCATGCCGGATAGGCATGTAACCAAAGAAACAACGCAGGTTTTTGAAAAGAAAAGGCCGCAAATAAAACATTTTATTCCGATTGTTGAAGAGCCTGTAAAGCCGGCATTTTCGCCGACGGAAGATGCTTTGCCGTCTTCGGTGAATAATAAATAGGGTTTAAAATTCAAATATCACGAGTAATTGTATCAGGCGGAAAAGAATGCATAAAAAAGCACCGGTGAAAAAATTTTCATCGATGCTTTTTTCATATTTACGCAAGTTCTGCGCCGTTTGTGCGATTTAACAGATAATTAGATTCTTCATTGGTTTCAACAAGTTGAGTACCGGCCAGTTTTAATGTTGTTAACCCGCCGCCGGATTCGTTTGTTTTGCCGGATTCTTCGGCATTTGAATGCGTATCAGCGTGTTGCGAGACCGTATTGTCGGAAGCAATTTTGTTTTCGTTCGGCACTTTCGGCGCGGCCGGGTTTGCTGCTTTTTCGGTATTGTCAGTCGCCTTGTCAGTTGCCTTGTCGGCTTTTTGTTCGGTAGCAGCTTTTTGTTCGGTGGCAGATTGTTCGTTGGAATCTTGTGCTTTTTCCTGATTATCAGGTGTTTGATATTTACTGACATCTATGCCGGCCATTTGAACAATCTTTTGATCAACATTTTTATTCTGAACAACTTCTTTTATTTTTGTGTCAATGGATTGAGAAATATTCCTCGCTTTTATTCTTTCTGGTTCTGATAAACTGGTATTTTCTGACCATTCTTTGAGAATCTTTACAGTTTTTGCTGCATTTTTTAATGCCTCAACTTTTTGCTCTTTTGGGGATAATTTAGTTGATTTTTCATTCTTGGAATTCTCTCGGGATATTTTCTCAAGTTTAGCTATATCTTCCGAAGACCAGTTGTTTTCTTTTGCCAATTCTTTCCATTCTTCAAGCTTTTTTTTGTGCAGCATCTCATCCATTTTAGCAATATTTTCATCAGAAGCTCCCAAAATTTTTGCTGTCTTGACAATGGCTTTCAAATCATTTGAATTGATAGTGTCTATGAGGTTGTTTTTGTCCTCTTCTACTCTTTGCTCTATTGATTCACCGTTAGAATTTTTTTCAGTATAGCTTTTTTCTACGCTTCCGCCTTGTTTCTCTACTTTATCTCTTGTGGCCGCCATGGCTTTTGTCTGAATATTTGCGTTCCGAGCAGCTACACGATATTTGTCGGCAGCTTCTGTATCTCCCCGCTCACGCGCCTCTTCTTCTAAACGCTGAAATTTTTCTGCTTCTTGTTTTTTTTGCTCTATTCCTTCTTGCAATGATTGTAATCTGTATGCCTGTTGTAATTCCGGCGGTAATTTTTCGGCATTTTTATCAATTTGTTGCATCCAGTTAAGCATCATTTGCGGCGTTTCGTTTATATGACGCAAAATTTCTTCTTTGGAGCTGTGTTCCCAATCAAAATGATCATATTTGCTCCAAAAATCACTGTAATCTTTAGCGGCTTGCAACTTAATTTGTGCAATTTGTTGCGCTGTTAAAACCTGTTGCTGATCTTGATGAATTTGCGCTTGTATTAACGCTTCTTTTTTATCGTTTCCCGACGTTTTTACGCTTTTAAACGATTCTTGGTAGTAAGAGTATACCTGGGGGGGGGTATTCTGCATCGCATTTTCCCGGCTTCCTGCCGGCAATTCCGCCAAAGCCGTACGCAGCATTTCATCACAGGCGGTTTTGGTTGTTTCATTCGGATTTGTGTGATACGAATCGATTAAAGAAGCTAAATCTGCCATTTGCGCTTGAAATTTTGCCATTGATTCGTTTGTTAAAACAACGGTTGCCTTGGGTTGAGACATTATCGGTGCTTTGGGTAAATTTAAACGTGATAGGACTTGCGTGGTTGATGGCATTTACACTCTCCTTAATAAATTCTTAATAATTGTATCACAAAAAAGAATCCCTGTCAACGAAAAAAAGATAACTGCTTTTAGTGTTTGTTTTCATTAAAAAAATCCGACAATAATGCCGGATTTTTTATCGCTTTTTAAGGCTTTATTTTTTAAATAAATTGCAATGGCAATGCCCCATTGTGGCAATTTCCTGCTCATGCTCGCCGCACGGACAAAAACCGCGTGAAACATCACACGGGCAATGCCCCTGACATGCGTTAATGCACCGATTGATAATTTTATCGGCAAACGGTGTGAGTTGATATCCTTTCGCTTTGGCATAAAGTTCCAAGGCGTGCTTAAAGTGATTGTTGTTGTTTAAAATTTCATCTTGTTCCATTTTTTTTCTCCTTGATTATAATATAAAATGAATGCCGTATAAAACAAATGAAGCATATAGACCGGCAATAACATCATCTGCCATCACACCGAATGCATTATGTGTTTTTCTGTCAATAATGGAGGCCGGCCACACTTTCACAATGTCAAAAAAACGAAATAACGCGAATCCGATAAAATAATCATACCATATTAAACCGCTTTGTGCAACCCATAAAAAGGTGAGCAGTTGCCCCACTGTTTCATCAATGACCACATAGCCCGGATCGGTTGCTTTTTGCGCTTTTAAAACAACGCTTGTTGCTTGCTGCCCGATGAAAAACAAAAGAATACCGGAAATGAGAATGCCCCAAAAACCGAGCGGTGCCAGCACAAAAACAAGCGGTAACGTGAAAAACGAACCGGCCGTGCCGGGCGCTTTGGGAGATAACCCCGAAAAGAACCATGTTGCCACGGCAAAAGCCGCTTTTATTTTCATCGGCTGATTTTTAATGTCGGCAAAATGAACGCGTTGCTTTGTCATAACCGATTATGCCTTCGGTGCGGGGTTTGCGGGCATTGCCGGGGCACGCAATCCGGTAACAACTTGCTGTTTACTTTCTTGCTGTTCTTCTGGCGCCGGTTGTTGTTCCGTTTGTTGCGTCGCTTGTGATGTCGCTGGCTCTGATGTTGTTGCAGCTGCGGCTTTTTCCGTTGACTCGGCTTGTGTTTCATCAGTTGTTGCAATTTCTTCCGTGTCTTCGGATGAATTTGTAATTTCACTTAAACTGGCGCGAATTCTTTCAAGCTCCTCATCAAAATCGGAAGTTTCTTCCTGAGCGGCTTCTTCCGTTGCGGCTGAATTTTCTTGTGTTTTTGCCTCTTCGGGTTGCGTTTTGGTCGATTCGCTCGGTGTTGCCTCAACGGCAGGCGCTTGTTTTGATTTTAACGGCACTTTTTCAACCGGATGCGGTGCCGGATCGGTTTCGCCGTCTTTTAAATCAAAATACGCACTTAAAAACGAAGCCAAATCAGGCAATTCATCTTTGGGTTCGGCATTATTAAAGCCTAAAAGAAAAATGCCTTTGGAGCGAAAATATTCAACGGCTTGCTTGGTATTTAAAACGCGTCCGTCCGTAACCAATATGGCCGATAACACTTCGGAATTCGGTTCGGATTTGGCCAATGATTTTGAAGCGCCGATTAAATCTTGCGCCAAACGTTCCATAACGCCGCCCTCCGAATACCATCCGCCGGCCGTGACATCGTCGGTAAATTCAACCGACCAATTCACTTTCTTTTTGTTGACAATTTCAATTAAAACGGCGCGCGCATCGGTTGAAATGGCCATCGGTACCCGAAAGCCTTCCAGAAGAATGTGTTGAAAAATTTCCACCTTATATTTTCGCGCCAACGCCGCCGCTTGTTTAATCATTTGCGCTAAATTGGCATGACTCTTTTCACCGGAAACCACTTCATCTTTTTGGTTGGGCAACCGCGGCGCCACATAACGATTGATTTGCATGGTGGAAGGCATTTTGCGCGGCATATGATAAATCGGCTTCGATTCTTTTAACTCGAATTTTGACTGAACTGCTTTTTTCATTTTTATTTTCGGCTTTAATTTTTTCCAATTCAAATGATAGAAAAAATGCCAGCCCCAAAGCCAAAGCGGAATCCAAGCAATCATCATGAAAAGTAATAATGTATCGGGCAGGGTGTTAATGCGCCATTTGTAATTGAAAAAATCGGTATATCGTTTTTCCCAATCTTGCGCCGACAGGAAATTGAAATCTAAAAAATAGCCGATCAGCGGTAGAATAATGTAACCGTATATAATGGCCCACAAGAAGAATGTTAATATCAGTTTTATCGGTTGTGTTTTTGCTTTTGCCATGGCTTTTCCCGTTTAGTTTCCTCTTGAATTGTTGTTGCGTATGTTCATTTGCGTGTTTACATTCTTTTCAACACCGTTTCGAGCATTGCTTAACTGTCGTTGTTGTTGTAAGACTTGTTGTTTTTTCTCATCATTGTCACGCTTTTTGGTTTCTAATTGTTGAGCTTTTGCCGTTAATTTGTCTTTATTCTCATTGTTAACGGGAACTTTGGTACCGTTTGGTAATTCCACAACGGGATTTTTTAAATTGCCTTTGACGGTTACTTTATCTAACGGATCTAATTGGTTAGCTGCTTGTAAAGCTTCGTCGCGCAATTTGGCTTGCTCCGATGTTTGCACTGTTTTGGGCGCTGCCGCTTTCGGTACGGGTGCCTGTTGTTGCGGCTGCGGCGCTTGTTGTTGCTGCGGTGCCTGTTGTTGCGGCTGCGGTGCTTGCTGTTGATGTTGCGGCGCCTGTTGTTGCGGCTGTGGTGCCTGTTGTTGCGGCTGCGGCGCTTGCTGTTGCGGTTGCGGCGCCTGTTGTTGCGGCTGCGGTGCCTGTTGTTGCGGTTGCGGCGCTTGTTGTTGCTGCGGTGCTTGTTGTTGCGGCTGCGGCGCTTGTTGTTGATGTTGCGCCACCTGAATCGTTTGCATTTTCGCCGCTTGCGATGCTATTTCTTTTAATTCTTTTCCCATCAAAGCCAGGCCGGTTGCTTCATAAGCAACGTTTTTAAAGGGAGGCACTTGGGCATAATGAGTCATATAGGTGGTATAGCGTTTTTTTTGCGCTCGTGTCATTTTATTAAAATCAATCGTGCCGTTTTCATTTTTCGGTAAACCGGCCGCAAAATCGCGTTTTTCCTTTAATGCCTCTTCATATTTTGAATAAGGCCCCTTGGAGGGGATTTTTTTATAAGCAGGATCGTTTAATAACCATTCTTGCGTGTCATGCGCTAAAACGGCTGCCAGTTTCGGCATGCTTAACCCGTTGTTTCTTAAATTCGTATCAATAAATTCATTTCGCTTTGATTGCCGAATTTTATCGTTTTCTTTCATGTTGGCGTGAATTTGATTAAGCCATTCGGTTGCCATGTCAATGGGCGCCAAAAGAGCCAATTCCATTACTTGAAACATTAAATCTTCGGGATTTTTGCCGGAACCGACTTTTTCAAGACGGCTTAACCCTTTTTCAAAAATTTTTGAGCTGTCAATGGTTTTTAAATCATCTTTATTAACAGGCGCTTTGTCAAAATAACCGCTGCTGCCGTCACTTGTTTTGACATTAAAAGCTTCTTGCATTTCGGCTAAATCGGCTTGCTGTTTATCCGGTTCGGTAATGCCTTCTTTCAAGGCAGAATGAATCTCGTTGCCTTTTTGCACTTCTTCTTTTATTTCTTCCGGAGAGAGCGGCATCGGTTGTTGTGTCGCTTGCGCCGGTTGTTGCGGCTGCGCATGTTGCTCTTGCGGCTGTGATACCTTTTGTTGCGGCTGCGGCATTTGCACCTGCGCCGCTTGTTTTATCGGTTGTTGTACCGTTTGCATCGGTTGTTGCGGCTGCACTTGTTGCTCTTGCACCTGCGCCGCTGGCTTCGTCGGTTGTTGTGCCGCTTGCGTCGGTTGTTGCGGCTGCGCTTGTTGCTCCTGCGGCTGCGATACCTTCTGTTGCGGTACTTTTTCCGTCGGCGTTATGTTTTGTTGCAACTTGTCGGCTTGTAAATTGTTCGTGCTTGTTTTTTCAGAATTGAAAGCTTGCGGATATCTGCTTTTTGCCCAATCCACCCACGCCGATTTTTGAGCGAGAATGTTGGTTTCATGAAACGATAATGCATTCCCTTTTTCCTTTTTGTCATCAATTTGTTTAATAAGGGGAATTACCTGTGCCAACCGTTGCACGCTTTGCTGATTTTGAATGGCCGATACCAGATTTCCCATTTCGGGTGATTGTAGTGCCAATTCTTTGAGTTTGCCTTTATCGCCCGATTTGACGGCTTCGGTCACATTTTTAATCTGTATTTTGCGTGCCGCCTCCGGAAAGTATTTCATTGCTTCCGTTAAATCGACCGTACTTTGTTGAATCAGTTGTTCCAATTGTTGATCACTTATAAACGCTTTTGCCATCACTTATTCTCCTTGACATAAATATGGTTCTATTATAGCACATTTTTACGGCTTGTCAAACGCTATATTTTTAATCCTTTTAAAAATTTGGCAATTTTGGCGTTTTCCTCTTTGGCGGCCTCCGGCGTTAAAATGGAATTACCCGATGAATCAATTGTAATAATGGGTGAAAAATAGGCCGGGTTGGAAATGAGTGTATCATAAGCTTTTTTGGCATCTTTTCGATACATAATAAAATAGCAGGACATGAGTTTATAGGCATCAATGTGGAAATGTTGCGCATTGATTTGATCACCGAACGTGCGCACCAGTTCTTTCCGCCGGTTTTCTTCCTGCCGGATTTCATTTAAAACCCGAGTTGTTTCCTTCAATAATTCAACGTTACGTTTGTAAATGGTTTCTTCCTGTTGTTTGAGCTTATATTCCATATAATCCAAAATAATATCTTTCCAAAACGGTTGATCATTGTAGTTTTGCTGCACAATTCGCAAAATATCTTTGACCTCACAGGTATTAATATCTTTCACACTGCATAAATATGAAACAATGGCAGCAGATTCTTTTTCAGCCAACGCAACGGGAAAATTTTGAACGTTGTATTGCGTTATGTCAATGGTGAGCTGCGGCGCCGCCGATAAAACGCTGCGCTGTGCATAGAGCCGGGAATATAAGCCGTAAAGAATGTCATTTGCCGCCATGTTGTTTTTTCCTCCCTCGGATATTTTTTAAAAATTTTTTGACCGTTTCAACGGTTGTTTCTTTCAGTATAAGCATAAATTTTAAAAAATCTACTAAAAAGTGTTGTCTTTTTTAAAAATATGGTGTATTATGGTAGTATAAGGTTAATTATTTAAGGGGAAAAATCAATGAAAAAACGCCTTTTTCTTATCTTAACTGCTTGTGTAACAACACTTTTCTGCTTTATTCCTTTTTCGGTACAAGCAGCGGGTTGGCTAACTAAAATTGCCGGTTCTATTTTCCAAGGAGTCATGAGTATATTGGGTTTTGGTGACTCATTGAACGGGTGGTGTTGGTTTTGTCCCATTATTGAGACTTTGTTGAAAGGGGCTAACACAATTTCGTGCAACATCTATCTTAGAACCAAAGATGAACTTTTAATCTTGTTGGGTGTGGGTACGTTGTTTTTCATTGCCTTTAAAGTGGGCGCCATGGTTGTTAAATTGCAGGAAGTTGACTTAATGCAATTTATGGGCGAAATGTTTAAAGTTTTGGGTCGCGTTATTATCGCGGCAGCTATTTTATCTTCTGCGCCGTTTGTTGTTGACAATATTATTACGCCGTTTGTGGCTTATTCAACCGATTTTGCTTTAAAAGCGTTGGATGATAAAAATATTGATGTGAGCAATAAAATTTATAAAAAAGTTAAAGGTATGCTCGATTATGACGATCAGGCACGCGAGCAAGTAGAGGCTGCCGCAACCGCTGTTGTTACCTGGGCCGGACAAGATAATTCCGATTCGTGTGTCTTTATTAACAGTGCGTTGATTCAAAGTATGAAAGCCATCGTTGCCAAAATCACCGCAAATTTGGTTATCGGCTTGGCTGTCGGGTTGGTGTTGATTGTGTTCAGCGGACTTTCTTCTTTGGTCTTCCCTGATTTGCAAAGCGTGTTATCCGGCGGTGTTATCTTTATGTCCTTCGCGGTCTTAATTGTGACGGTACCGTTTCAAATGATCAATTTGGCAATTCAATTGGTGTTCGTGCTGGCTTTGCTACCGTTCTGGGTGGTGTTGTGGGTTTTCCCCGTTACGGCGCAATATACCAAGAAAGCGTGGGATATGTTTGTTACAACCTGCTTGTCAATTATGATTTTCGGTATTTTGGCGGCTTTGGTGTTAAATCTGCTGAATTATATGTTGCCGAACGGCAGTGATATTTTGGGCGATATGATTCCGGGCTATGATTTGCTTGCCGGCAAAAAAGCCAGTGCTTTCTCTTCAAGCACTTTGTTAACGCTTGCTTTGGGCTTCTTGTGCAAAGAGCTTTTAAAATCGGCACCCGAATTGGCTTCCCGTATTACCAGTGTTTACGGTATTCAGGTTGGTGAGTCAATGGCTTCGTCCATTTCTGCCGCCATTGCGGGCGGTGCGGCAGCCGGCGGTACCATGTTCGGTTTGGCAAAAGCCTTTGGCGGCACGAGTCTTGAAACGGCTCAATCAGTCGGCAAGAAAGGCAGTGAATTGTTCAGGGGTACGTTTGGTCTGGAAGAGGGTAAGAGCTTGCAAGATAAATATTTGTTCGGTAGTTCAAGCAGCAGCTCCGATTCCGGATCCAAAGCCGCAAACAGAAACACTTATCAACAACCGCAGGCGGGTAGCTCAAATTCAACGGCGCAAGCATCGCAACAACAAACAACATCGAAAAAGTGATAACGCGATAAAAAAGAGGGCAGACGATGATTTATTTGAACAAAATCCGTTGTTCTATCGAAAAACTTTCAAAAGGAATGTTTTTATTGTCCCTTCTGTTTTTAGGTGGCTGTTCCACGAATATTGATTCGATGATGATTACCCAGCTGTTGCTGGCAAAGGAAGAAAATTGTTGGCCGTGTACCATGTATAAAGTAATATGGGAGGGTATCGGAACGCTGGTTTCGAATATTTATCCCGAGTTGTGCGGTGACGCCCTGGTATTTTTGGGTATCGGTCTGTTATTTTGGATTTGCTTTACGGTCGGGAAATTGGTTGTTTCAATAAAAGAGCCGAATTTAAAAGATTTTATCAGCAATATGGCAACGGTTCTTTTTAAAGCCATGGTGATTGCCGTTATTTTATCGGCTCATACTTATACGATTTATTTCTTGGATTTGATTGTCAGGAATGTATTGGAAGCATTTATGGATTTAACCTTGAATATTATGTTTTCAAGTCAGACCATTGCCAAAAGTTTGGCAACGGGGCATGTGTATGAGGGTGATATTGTTTCTACCGCTTCCGGTGCGGGGAATATTCTTTTTACAAGCGAAATCGGTCATCAAATACAAGACTTGATTTATCGTATTTATGTCGGCTTTCACGGCGGTTTGAGTTTGGGTGTTAATTTAATTTTTCAAACGGATCCGTCTTTGGTTGTAACGGGTTTGTTTGTAACAGCCATATTCTTTTATTTAATGCTGATTATTCCGTTGTTGTTTATTGAGGCTTTTGCTTTGTTGGGTGCGGTTATTGTGTTTTTCCCGCTGGCGTTGGTGCTGTATGTTTTCCCGTCAACAAAGGCTTATGTGGTTCCCATGTGGAAGGTGTTGTTTGTTTCAATGGCACAAATTTTGGTGACCGGTGTTTATATGGCGGTGATGATTCATGTGGTGCAGGTGTTTTCGGATAATATTCTGTCGCCGAGTCGCATTTTGTCCGATCCGCTTTTGATGATGAATTTGAAAAATATGAAAGATCAGTTTTTGGCATTTTGTGCGTTGGCATATATTATGTATCGTATGTCCAAAGATATTCCGAACATTTCTTCCAAACTGCTGGGTGACTTTAACCGATCCATGATGTTAGCCGGTGTTTCAAAAGCCATTAATTTAGGTAAAAATATCGGTATGGCGCTGGGTGGTGCCGCTTTGGCGGGAACCGGTGTTGCCGGAGGTGTGGGTCTTTCCATGATGATGAGTGCCGGCAAAGGTATGATGGAAAATACGCGAAATCCTGACGGACAAGGCGGTTCTTCCGGATTAAGTACGGCGGAACAGGCGCAACAGGCACAACAGGCTGCTGCCAAACCGAAATAGGGAGAAGGAGAAAATATGAAACACATAATCCGACTTTTCTTCTTTATTTGCTTAATCAGTATGGGAGCTGTTCTTTCTCAATTGAATTTGGGTAACGGACAAGCGGTGTTTTGGGTTTGTTTCGGATTAACGCTTATTATTGGCGGCAGTGCTTGTTTTTACTTCATCCGTGTTAAAAATCATAAATTGTTATTGTTAATTGGTGTCGCTCTTTTTTCTGTGTGCTTATTTTCCGGTTCAATCGGTTACGCGGACAGTGTCAGGGTGAGTAATTTGGGACAGCAAGATAAGCTGAATGATTATAAAAGCTGGGTTTCTTCTTTTGAGAGCGCGTTAAAAAATGATAACACGTTGAAAGATTATGACGGCATTATGGACGGGACAAAAATTCCCGTTATTAACGGCGAGACTGCGCAGTTAGCTTCGCGGGCCAATTTGGCTTGTCAAATGCTTGAATACAGTGACAGCAATGAGGCCGGTTCTTATGAGGATACGTGTGAAAATGCCAAAAAATATACCGATGTTGTCGGAAAAGTTTATAACAGTATGGGATCGGGATGCAGTCCCATTGCCAGTATCGTTAAAAACATATTGAATAAAAATTCCTGTTGGCCATGTGATGTAACGGCATTGGTTATTACCGCCATTCAGGAAGTTGCAAAAAGTTCACATGAGGTTATGACAAAGGCAGCGCTTAATTTAATGGGCGGATTATTTTTGCTGTGGTTAGCTTATGTAACATTGGCCTTTTTCGGTAAGTTCGGTTTTGCGCGTATTTCCGAATATTTAACAAACGTTTTAAATAAAGCGATTCTTGTTTTAATTGTGGCAGCCTTTTTGCATTTACCGGTTCCGGAAATTTATAGTAAAACCGTTTCGCCGTTTGTGCAGTTTACGGCGGGATTGACACAGGTGTTTTCGCAAGAGGGTGAAGCTGCCGCGAAAAAAGCAGGTAAAACATTACACATATTGCAAAACATCATTACCGGCGGTACAAATCCGAAATGTAAATATTGTGATAATATGAGCAGTTCAATGGCTGATGATTCGCCGTCATTTTTGGATCAAGGATCCGTGAACGGCTTATTGTGTACCGTTTGTACGGTTTATCATCAGGTTGCACCGATGATCAGTTTAGGGCAAGGGCTTTCCTGTTTTTCGGGAATGTCCCAAAAATCCAACAGTGACAGTAGTACAATCGGCGGTACTTCCTCATTCGGCGTTCCCCGAATAGGCGCTTTGCTGGCCGGAACAACCATTGTGTTGATTTTCTCGTTTTTGATGTTTATGATTGCCTATTATATCATTTCATCGGTGTTACAATTAGGGTTTGTTATTATTTTATTGCCGTTTTGGATGGTTGCTTTTGTCTTTAAGGCCACACGGGAGTATACCAAAAATGCATGGATATTGGTTTTGCATGCAATGGGAACATTGATTTCGCTATCATTAAACGTTGCTCTGGTAATGGTCGGATTTAGTGAATTGTTATCCGGAAAAGTTGCTTTGGCACTCGGTTGGGGTATTATTTCCGGCTCGCCGACAACTGTGATGGATGCTTTTACGGGGGGTGAAATTTTTCAATCTCAAAGTGAAGGAGATGGTTCATTTTTCTCGGGATTAACGGATAAGCTCATTGATTTTGCCGTTAATCAGGCAATCGGTATGTCACCGACGCATGCTATTCTTTTGCTGATTGCATATGCTATTTTGTCCATTACGATTGTCAGCAACACTTCGTTTTTTGTTGAACGTATTTTAGATGCCTGGATTAACAGAGAAGCCAACCCGCAAGGAGAAATGATGGCCGGTATTCAAGCTGCCGGTAAAGGGATTGGTTCCATGTCGCGGTTAGGTGCTGCCGGTGCAGGTGCTGCTGTCGGTGCGGTATCGGCAAGTTATGCTCGTATGCGTGATAAGCTGGATAAGCAGCGAGCAGAGGCATCGAAATCGAGTAAAGGGCATACACCTAATACATATGGAAGTACGGCTGCCGAGATTATTAACCGTAATGTTTACGGATGGGAAGATAAGAAAACGTCGGATAAATCAAAAGAAAAATCAACAAAGAAATAAGTGTCGAAAAACGAGTATCATAAAAAAAACCTTGGTTTTCCCAAGGTTTTTTTATGGTGCGGAAAGCCGGAATCGAACCGGCACGGGAGCAAAGTCCCAACAGATTTTAAGTCTGTTGCGTCTACCAGTTCCGCCATATCCGCGTGGTAGAAAACAATTTGTGTTATATCTTATAATTTAAAAATCGTCAAGAGTTTTTTTGCGATTTTATGAAAATTTTTTTTGAAAATGAAAATAATGCTTGATTCATCCTTCCTTTTTGTGCTATTTTCAATTAAATTATATGAAAAGGAGCTTTTCTATGGATGAATTTGATAAAATCAGAGAGATTTCGGAAGATTTAACCCATCGGCGTGAACCCTCATTTGAAAATTTGGTATCACCGACGGCGGAGAATACGTCGAGTGCTTCCATGCCGTCATCTGATCGAACGGAACAAAATAATACGGCTTTAAAAAGTGCTTTTGCCGATTTGCAATCCGACGGGGAAGAACCGTTTACATCGCCGTTTGCCAACGATTCCGGTTTAAATGATTCATTTATGGAAGAAAAAAAATTTCCGTCAATGAAAATTCATTTAATCGGGTTAACTTTGTTTGTTGGTATTTTAGCGGTTGTTTTGGCCGGCTTTTTCATTTTTAACAACGAACCGGAAGATATGAGCGAAGTGGTAACCATTACGGCTGAACCGGTTGTTGTGAAGGAATTGCCGGAGCAGGCGGGCGGTATTAACATTCCCGATCAGGATAAGTTGGTCTATAATCGAATTCGGTCAGAAAATGTAACGGCCAAA
Source organism: uncultured Alphaproteobacteria bacterium (assembly GCA_947627155.1). GTDB lineage: Bacteria > Pseudomonadota > Alphaproteobacteria > CAAHEQ01 > UBA3637 > RGIG4140. The sequence continues at coordinate 71,634 of CANQUX010000004.1, forward strand.
GTGGAAAGTTTGTTCCCGGAACCGGAAAAGCCTGTTATGCCGCAAATTCTTGCCATTGAAGATAACACGCCCGAGCAGAAATTTGTTGATATGAATGCCGTTAAGCCCATTAATCCGTTAGAGGGCACGCAAACGGCATCATCGGCACAACCCGTTGAAGAAAAACCGCAAATACCTGTTGTTCAACCGCAACCCGTTCAGCCGCAAGTTGTACAGGCACCGGTTGTTAAAGATGAAAAACCCGTACAAGCTCCTGTTGTTGTTCAAACGCCAAAAGCTGAACCGGTTAAAATTCCGGAACCGAAAGTTGAACCTGTGCAAATAGCGCAACCGACGGTAAAACCGGCGGAGAAGGCAAAAATTACGACCGAAAATGTTGCTAAACCTGTTCAAAAAGGAGCATGGCGCGTGCAGTTGTTTGCTTCCAATAATAAAACAGCTGTTGAAAAAGCATGGTCAAAAATTCAATCTCAACAAAAAGCGTTGCTTTCCGGGTTGCCGTATGAAATTGAAACGGCCACTATTGCCGGAAAAGGAAAGTTTTATCGGTTGAAAGTCGGATCTTTCCCCTCTCGCGAATCGGCAGCCGACTTATGCGGTAAACTCAAAGCACGCAAGCAAGATTGTATGCCGGTCAAGTAGATGTTAAATTTAAATAATGTAATTTATACCATAACAACATGGATTTTGCCGTTGTTGCTTTCTTTGATTTTGCATGAAGTGGCGCACGGATATGTTGCTTTAAAACTGGGTGATAAAACGGCAGAGAGAGCAGGGCGCTTAACCCTGAATCCGTTTGATCATATTGATTGGATGGGAACCGTTGCCGTTCCGTTATTTTTGTTAGCCGTTCAAGCGCCGGTATTATTTGGTTGGGCAAAACCGGTGCCTGTTAATTTTTCAGCCTTGAATCACCCCAAACGCGATATGGGGTTGGTTGCGTTGGCAGGGCCGGTAACAAACTTTTTATTGGCTATTTGTTTTGTTATTTTTGCGCGTGTGGTTTTGCCGTTTTGTGATCCCGATTCGTTTGCCGGATTATGGATTGCTCAAAATGTTTATAACGGCGTGTTAATCAGTGTTATTTTGGGCATTTTCAATTTATTTCCGGTGTTACCGCTGGATGGCGGGCGTGTTTTGGCAGCGCTTTTACCGAAAGGGTTAAGTGAAAAATATCAGGAGACGGAGAAATACGGCTTTATGATTTTATTGCTGTTATTGTTTGTTTTACCGTTTTTGGGGATCAATGTTATTGACTGGTTTATCGGGACGCTTTTTCCGTTTTTTATGCGAATAATCAATCTGTTAGTCGGTGCTTAAAAAAAGAAACAATTCAGTCATTTCGAATCGCTTGATTTTGTTTTTTATTTTAAAATTCAAATAGTTGTATTTTGTTGGTTTTTTATGATTCTCAATTATCCGTTTTCTTTGCCTGCAAGAAGTGTTTTTAAGGGCAAAAAAAATTCAATTTTCGGAAAAAATCAGAAAAAAACGAAGTTTTGCCACAAAAATATTTTAGTAAAAGTAAAAAATAAAATAAAAAAACGCATATATTTCAATTGATTGTAAAATAATTAAATCATTTGTCAAATATTTTTTAAAAATATGTTGACAATTTTTGAATACAGTGTTATACAATAATTATGAGATTGAGATGATGATGTTGAACATGTTAGTCTCCCTATGTTTTAGTTCAACATCTTCTAGTGAAAGAGAGAACGTCCCCCCCCTTTTTTTTTAGTTCCTCTTTCATGAGGCGCCTGTTCGCAGGCGCCTTTTTTTTATTTCAAGAATGAATTGACTTCTTTTAAAAATGTGATATAATAAAGATATAAAGGTTAATCTGTCACGGAGGTAACACATGGCTATTGAAGAAATGAAAGCAAATAACAAGACCGATCAAACGGCTTTGGAAGAGAAAAAGCAAAAGCTTGAAAATATGGCGGAAAAGGAAAAGGCACGAAAACTTTCCGAAGTGTTTGATTTACCGACGGGACAAAACGGTTATTTAGATGATGTGTCTTTGGGCAAAGAAGAAAAGGCAACGGTTGATTGGGATCAGGTTTTGGATAAAGGTTTAGAGAGATTGAGAAAAATGAATGTGAAAAATCCCGATGATTTGATTTTCGCTTTATTTGAAATTATGTTGTTATCGCCGATTGATATGATGACAAATGCTTTGAACCAAATGCGTAAAAATATGAAAGAAAATCGTAAAAAAGAGGAATCAACACGTCAGTCATTTATTGAAAATAACTTAAAAAGTAATAACTTAACAAAGGTGTCTTTGGCGGCAAAGCTTTCGCGTCAGGTGCAAAATTGGTTACTGAATGATCCGGCATATCAAAATTTACCGGCACAAGGCCCTTATACGAAATATCAAAAAGCAATTATGGAAAAGCAAAATTTTGCGGCGCGTTTACCGAAATCGGCGGACGGAAATATTGATTTTTCCCGGATGACATTTGCGCAAAAACGCCGATTTACCACTTATCTCACCTGTTTTGCCCGTTCAAACATGTGGCGGCAATATTTAAATGAAATGAGTGGTGTGCGGTTGCGGGAAAGCGAAGTGCAATCCATTAAAAATTCCGCCGCTCGTATGAAAATGGTGCGTTTGCCGAAAGAAGCGTTGGTGAATACGCGGTAAAAGCTGAAAAATCTGATAAAAAAAGAAACCGTTCCCTTGTTTCGAACGGTTTTTTTTGTGCTTTTGCGGAATGTTTTTAAGAAAAATGCAGTTTTTTAAAAAAAAGACTTGATTTTTTCAAAAAAAAGGTATATGAAAAAAATGTTGTTCCAGCGTAGCTCAGTGGTAGAGCAATCGGCTGTTAACCGATCGGTCGTAGGTTCGAGCCCTACCGCTGGAGCCATTTAAAAAAGCTCCTTTTGAACGGGAGTTTTTTTTATGGAAAAAGTTGTTTAAATTTTTTTAAAAATCAATTTTCGTAAATAACCGGCAAATAAGTATTATAACCGTTATCATGCGTTGCGTTCGGAATGACAATCAAATTCTTTTTATCAACCAGCGATTCGGTTAATTTCCATGAAATAACCTGATCCTGATCACCAATCAAATGAATTTGGGGAACGGAAGGTAATTTTTTCAAATCAAGAGAATCCGTTAAGGGGGGCAACTTTAAATTTTCCGTCCATTGACCGTGATTTAACACGCCGGCCAGCGTTATCCATTTTTTAACGGGTAAATCGGGATTTTTTTCCATCACCAAACCGGATACCAAAGCCCCGCCGGAATAGCCGATTAAAATAACGGGTTGATTTTTTGATATGTCTTGAACGGCTTGTGCGACAGCGGCTATGATTTCCGGTGAAAATCTGCCGGTTGTCCAGTCTTTTTCGCTGCATTTCATATCGTTTACGAATTGACAGGGGCGTGCCAGATATACCACATTCGGATTCGGATCGTTAAAAGCAATTTTTCTTAAAAAAACGCCGTGCGGTGTCGGATTCGCTGTGGGTTGACCGGCATAATTGAAAGCGTTTCCGTCGCCTTCAATATAAATGCGAACGGGTTGAGACGAATTTGTTATTTTTTGCCATGAGGCCAATTGATAAGAATCCGTTTGAATTTCTTTATATATAAAAGAAGGCGGCACCGTAACGGTTTGGCAACCACACAACAAAAATAAAAGCAAGAAAATTTTTTTCATATCACTATTATCACATTTTTAATTTTTATTGCAATATATTTTTTGCTGTATATAAAAAAAGGGCGGGTGTGATGCACTGCGAAAAATAAGCCGATAGGGGGGGGAACGGACAGCAGGAAAGAGAAAGATTAACGATATTTCTTTCTCTTTTAATTTGCAGACGATAACTCTTTTCTCTTATTTCGGCGGGAAGTGCTATCCCGCATTTGTGGGATAGCGCGGTGTGCCGAAAATAATGTGATTCGGTAGGATATCACTCTATTATCTGTATATGGCACTTTCTTTTTCCTCTATCGGCGGATGTGGAGCGGCGCAATTGTGCCGCTCAACTATGGGTCGATAGAGGGAAAGGAACGGCAGGCTATCATTTTGGTAAAAGTGGTAAAGACAAGAGATATTTTTAGCCTCTTTGTTTATGAGTGGCACTTTCTCTTATTTTCGGCGAGAAGTGGCGGTGTGGGAAATGTGAATTGGCACGGTGGCAGAATAAAGACTGATTTTATTTTCTCCCCATTCGCAGGTGATAATTCTTCTTTCTTATTTTCGGCGGGAAGTGCTATCCCGCATTTGTGGGATAGCGCGGTGTGCCGAAAATAAGAAAAGAGGCGGTGAAAATGTGGCAATTTTAACGTTATTGCCGAATTTTCCCTCTATCGGCGGGTGTGATGCGCTGCTGAAAGGGGCGCTCCGCTATGGGCCGATAGGGGGAAAAATAAATGATGCAAATTTTCTGCTTGACATTGGTATGAAAAGTTTTTATGCTGAAGGCAAGGCAAGTGATGTGTGCCCCGAGGCTTAAGAACCTCTTTAAAGGTATCCTTGAAAAAGGATAAATATTTGCGCCTTTTTTTGATATTGTCAAAAAAAGGAAACGGTTACAAGACCGGAAGGTAGTAAAATAAACCTTTTGGTCAATATACTGCGCTATTTCCTTTAAGTAGTTCTTAACTTCCGGTCGCCTCTCATCAAGGCGATTTTTTTTGAATATGCATCAAAAAAACGTACGATTTTTGCAACACTTTTTTTTGATTTTTTCAAAAAAAATTTATTTGGAGGTAATTTTAATGCAATATCAACAGGTTATAAAAAGTTTGTTTCAACACTTTTTAAGGGTAATTTTACCCCCGAATCCGCGTTGCATTAAAGGTACGTTTAATTTATGCTATTTGCATTGAAAGGAAGCGAAAAATGAGCAATAAAACAAGAAAAAAACAAATCGAAAATCAAACTCAACAAGGCCGTTCAATGGTTGAAATGCTCGGGGTGCTGGCTATTATCGGTGTTATTTCAATCGGTGGCATTGCCGGTTACAGAATGGCCATGAATCGATATCAAGCGAATCAAATTGCGAATGAAATCAATCTCATGCGTACCGATGCGAAAATGAAAGTTGCGCGCGGCGTGGAATTATTGCTCGGTGAGCCGTATGACGGTGACGACGGGCATTTGAATTTTAATGCAAATTATGGCGTTGCGGTTAAATTTGAGGAAATAGGAACAGACACGCCGGGTGAAACGGAAAAGGGCTATTCGTTTACGTTATCAAACATTCCTGAAGGGGTGTGTAAACCGTTGGTAGCCTTGTTAGATAACATGGACGACACGGCTGATATAAAAATAGGTGACAAAAGTTATTATGATGAGCAGGATAATTTCTGCGGTGAAACGAATGAAGTAATGGTCGCCTTCTCAACCAAAGATATAGGCGGGGCGAGCAGCGGAAGCGGAGAGGAGCCGGAGGTAACAGACCCGGATCAAGGCGATGAGCCGCATGAATGTGATCCGGAGACATGCCCGGGAGAATGCAACGAAGAAGGAGTATGTGAATGTCCGGAAGGAAGCCATTTAAAAGGCGATGAGTGCGTGAGTTGTTCGGGCGGAAAGGTATGGGACGAAGGTAGTAATGATTGCGTTTGTCCGGCGGGAGCAGAAAAATCCGGAGAAGATGGCGAAGAATGTGCGTGCAGTACCGAGAAACCGCATTGGAATGGTACCGAATGTACGGCGTGTCCGAACGGCAGCACTTGGGATAGTACAACCGGCGAATGCAAATGTGAAGGTAATAAAGTCTGGAAAGAATCAGTGAGTGGAGAAGATAAATGTGTAGAAATTGTCGGAGAATGCGAGAGCAATGCCGATTGCGGGCCGGGAGAGTATTGTTACATATATTATGGATATGATTGTCATGACGGCCAGGAATTTCAATCCGGCAAATTTGGTGCTGGAAGATACGATTATACGAGTGAATGCCGGAATGCGCGCAAAGATGCAGTAATAGGAGAAAAGACTGGTTTTGCATTAGGTTGGCCGGAAGAAACGAAAAGTAATTCTAAATATATGGATTGGTGGAGCGCCGGGCGATTCTGTGAGGCATTAGGAAGGAAACAAGCAACGCGGGCAAGCATCGGGTGTGGCGAGGTGTCGTCCGGAGGCACATGTGACAGTCAGATAAGAAAGGATTTGTACGAGGATTTTGGTAGCGGTTATGTTTGGTTGTACGATATGTGCAATGATTCTTCCTGCGCCGCGTACTACGTTCTCCTCTATAGCGGTGGCGTCTACAACTACAATCGCTACACCGGCAACACCTACGCCTTATGTGAGTGAGGCCAGCCCGCCGGCCGTCCTTTTCCCGATGCCCCGCCTTTACGGCTTCCATTCAGCGGGGCACCTCTCTCATTTTTCCCCCTATCGGCCCATAGCGATGCGCTACTTTTCGCAGCGCATCACACCCGCCGATAGGGGGAAAAAAGAGTGCCGCATTACTTCTTGCACCCGCCGATAGAGGGGAAATATCGTCAGCAACATTTAAAAAAAGCATAGTTTTCCTGCCATTTTCTTATTTTCGGCACACCGCGCTATCCCACGTTTCACGGGATAGCACTTCCCGCCGAAAATAAGAGAAAGTGTCAAAACAACATGTCTTTTATCATTTTACTCCACCGAATTGTCTGATTTTCGGCACATAGCGGAGCGGCACAGTTGCGCCGCTCCACATCCGCCGAGAATGAGAGACAGAGACACAATTTCCGTTCTCTGCCTTTCTTAATTTTCGGCACACCGCGTCGGCGCATATTCCACGCGCCGCCACTTCCCGCCGAAAATTAAGAAAGAAAGCGAATACAATCGCCGCTCCAAAAAATAAATGTCGGCCGAAAATAAATGAAGAGCCGAATATATTACCTTTAAAAAATAAATGTCGGCCGAAAATAAATGAAAAGCCGAATATGCTTCCTCAAAACAAATTTTTAATTGCCGAATTTGTGGTTGTGCGGAAATCGGATCTTCAAACAAATTTTTAATTGCCGAATTTGTTGCTGCGCGGAAATCCGACCGGCGGAATTTTACCCACCGTTGCCCGCTTGGCAAGCCAAAGCTCAATGTTGCGCTCAATACGCGTGCCGTTGCCCGAGGGGAAAGATAATCCGTCGGCCAAATTAAAGAATTTCACATCGGAAAGCTTGGCCTCCTGATAGCGTTGCAAAATCACGCCGTTGGAGCGCGCCATAACGGGAATTTCTTCCGTTTTAAACACAATCATTTTGCGATTGGTGCCGATAACGGCAATATGATCACCCGTAACGGGTTTGCAAAGGATGGCTTTATCGTTATCGGACAAATTGAGAATAATTTTACCGGCACGCGTTTGCGCAATCACATCGGACGCGGCAACAATAAAGCCTTTACCGTTTTGCGAGGCCACCAACAGTTTTTGAGCGGCATCGTAAGGCAACAGCGCGACAATGTCGGCTTCTTGGGCAATATCGACCGACAGACGCAACGGCTCGCCAAACCCGCGCCCGCCCGCTATGTTATTGCCTAACAGCGTGTAAAACCGTCCGTTTGTGGTGAAAATTAAAATATTATCGGTGGTATAAGTTTTTAACACGGCTTTAAGCGAATCGCCCTCTTTAAACTTTAAGTCGGAAGAAATGTCAACATGCCCTTTCACGGCACGAATCCACCCTTGCTTGGATAACACAATCGTAATCGGTTCGCGCTCAATCATGGCTTCAATGGAAATTTTCACTTCTTCGGGCGCATCGGTCACTTGTGTTCGACGCGCTCCGAGCGCTGTTTTTTGCCCGAACGCTTTTTGAATGACTTTAATTTCTTCGGCAAGCTTTTTAACCCGTAAAGCGGTATTATTTACAAGCTTTTCCAATTCCTGCTTTTCATTTGACAGCGTTTCATATTCGTTTTTCAGTTGCGCTTCTTCCAGCTTTCTCAAACTTCTTAACCGCATATTCAAAACAGCTTCCGCTTGAATATCGCTTAATGAAAATTCTTGCATGAGCCGCGGTTTCGGTTCATCTTCATTGCGAATAATTTCAATCACGCGATCTAAATTTAAATAAGTGATTAAAAAGCCTTGCAAAAGCTCCATTCGGTGCCTGATTTTGTCCAGCCGATATTGCGAGCGACGCACCAACACAATATCCCGATGTTTTAAGTAGGCAACCAACACTTCTTTTAAACTCATAACGCGCGGGGTATGATCGGCATCAAGCACATTCATGTTGAGATTGAAGTTAATTTGCAAATCGGTGTTTTTGAACAAATGTTCCATCAGCTGTTCGGGCAGAACGGAGCGGGATTTCGGCTCTAACACCAAACGAACGACATCGGACGATTCGTCACGAATATCAGCCAACAGCGGCAGCTTTTTTTCGGACAGCAGCTTTGCAATGCGCATCACCAAATCTGATTTTTGAATGCCGTAGGGAATTTCGGTAACAACAATTTGATATTGCCCGTGCGATAACTCTTCTTTTTCCCATTTCGCACGCACTTTCATGGCGCCGCGCCCCTCTTGATAAACTTTAATAATGTTTTGACGACTTTCCGCCAAAATACCGCCCGTGGGAAAATCGGGTCCTTGAATATATTGAATTAAATCGGCCGTTGAGGCTTCGGGATATTTTAATAAATGCAACAGCGCATCGCAAATTTCGCCCACGTTATGCGGCGGAATGTTGGTGGCCATACCCACGGCAATGCCCGATGAGCCGTTCGCCAATAAATTCGGAAAGGCGGCCGGCATAACCGACGGTTCTTCTTCTTCACCGTCATACGTTTTATCAAAATCAACGGCGTTATCCTCCAAGCCGTCCATCAGTGCAACGGCAACCGCCGTTAAGCGCGCTTCCGTATAACGCATGGCGGCGGCTTTATCGCCGTCAATGTTGCCGAAATTGCCTTGCCCGTCCACCAACGGATAACGTACGGCAAAATCTTGCGCCAAACGCACCATGGCTTCGTAAACGGACGTATCACCGTGCGGGTGATATTTACCGATAACATCTCCCACCACGCGCGCGCATTTTTTAAAGCCCGAAACCGGATCCAGTTTCAGTTGGCGCATGGCATATAATAATCGGCGATGCACCGGTTTTAAGCCGTCACGCACATCGGGAAGCGAGCGCGCCACAATGGTTGACATGGCATAAGCCAAATAGCGTTCCGAAAGCGCATCGGCCAGTTTTGTTTCACGGATATTTTCAATGTTTTCCATACTCATAAGGCTTATTTATAAAGCAAAGCGCTCAAAAACGCAAGCTTTTTTTAGCCTTTTTGTATTTTTTTCGGTGTGTTTTTTATTCTTTTGACTTTTGTTTTAAATTTTCTGCTTGCCAATTTCAAAAGAATTGTGTAATCTGAAAAAAAGGATTTTTTTAATGAAAAGATTTTTGTTGATTTTGGTGTTATTCGTCAGTTTTTCCGCTTTTGCAGAGGAAGAAGTAACGCCGATCGGGCATTTTTCCGCCTGGCGTGCTTATAAGGGCGTGCAAAACGGACAAACTACCTGCTATATGGCGGCAACGCCTTTAAGAAGCAGTCAAAAAAGAGAGGATGCGTATTTAATGATTGCCCGTCACAAGGAAGCCAAAAAATATAATGAAATTGTTGTTTATTTGGGGGCGCCGTATCATAAAAACAGTCAGCCGACAATCGGGGTCGACAATCAAAAAGCGGTGGCGCTGGTGCCGTCGGGAGATAAGGCATGGGTTAAATCAACAACCGATGAAAGCAACTTAATTTCAAAAATGATTGAAGGGAATATTGTTCGGGTGACCGGTAAATCGGCGCGCGGTACCGTTTTAAAAGACAGTTATTCTTTAAAAGGCTTTACCAAGGCGCTTGAAGCCGTTACCAAAGAATGTCCGTAAGAGAGAAAAATGAAAAAAGAATTGATCGGATTGGGGTTTGACGATTTAAAAAAAGAACTGGTTAGTTTGGGCGAGCAGCCGTTTCGCGCTAAACAGCTGTGGCATTGGATTTATCATAAAGGCGAAACGGATTTTTTTAAAATGACAACGCTGGCCAAGCCGTTTCAAAGTCGGTTGAATGAATTATATACGGTTACGCATCCGAAAATTGTGACCGAGCAAAATTCGGTGGACGGGACTCGAAAATGGCTGATGGAATTTGCCGATGAAAAACAAGTCGAATGTGTTTACATTCCCGAATCGGATCGCGGCGCTGTTTGTATTTCAACGCAGGTCGGTTGTGCGCAAGGGTGTCGTTTTTGTCATACGGGCACGCAAAAAATGATGCGGAATTTAACGGCAGGTGAAATTGTCGGACAATTTATGTCGGCGCGTGACAGTTACGGCGAATGGCCGACGCCGACTGATGAAACGCGGTATTTATCAAATATTGTCGTGATGGGAATGGGTGAACCGTTATGTAATTTCGAAAACTTAAAAACCGCGCTTCTGATTGCCACAAACGGTGACGGATTATCCGTTTCGAAACGACGCGTAACCGTGTCCACATCGGGCATTGCGCCTTATATTCCGCAGTTGGCCGATTTAGGCGTTAAATTGGCGGTGAGTTTACATGCGCCGAATAACGAAATTCGCAGTCAGATTATGCCCGTCAATCGCAAATATCCGCTGGAAGTGTTGATTGAGGCTTGTAAAGAATATCAAAAACGGTGTGAACGACGGCAGTTTATTACCATGGAATATGTGCTGTTAAAAGATATTAACGATCAACCGAAACATGCCGAAGAATTAATGAAACTTGTTGACGGGTTGGAAGTGAAGTTTAATTTAATTCCGTTCCATTATTGGGAAGGAGCGCCGTTTGAGCCGTCAAGCAATAATGCAATTCATCGGTTTGCCAAAATTTTGGAAAGCCATTATTTCGCCGCACCGATTCGGCGGTCGCGCGGGGAGGATATTATGGCTGCCTGCGGTCAGCTGAAATCAATTAAAGGAAAAATGTAATCAATTTATTGCCTTTGCATCGAATGAATGATTCTTTCAAAAAATAAAGTTGATTTTTTAATGAAGAACATTTATATTTAAGGCATGGAATTTTTATGGCCGGTTGTTTTTTTGCTGTTACCGCTGCCGCTTGTTTTTCGGTGGCTGTTAAAGCCTGATTTATCCGCGCAACAAGCCCGTATTCAAGCGTTGCGGGTGCCGTTTTTTCAACAAATTCGCTCCTTTGCCTTAACCGGCGAAACGGCGCATCGTGCCTCGGCAAAATGGCCTTTAATTTTGTTTTGGATTTGTTGCGTGCTATCGGCTGCGCGACCCGTTTGGTACGGACAGGCTCAAACAATCACGCAAAACGTGCGAAACATTGTGTTGGCACTTGATGCGTCCGGCTCAATGCAGGAGCAGGATTTTGATATCAATAACAATCCCGTCAGTCGGCTGAATTTGGTGAAACTGTTGGTTGATGATTTTTTGCAAAAACGGCAGGGTGATGAAATATCGCTGGTTATTTTCGGCAGTGAGGCTTATACCTATACGCCGTTAACCTACGATATGAAAACCTTGCGGCAGTTGTTGAGCGAAATTGATGTCGGCATTGCGGGTGAAATGACGGCCATCGGTGATGCGTTGGCATTAAGTGTTGCCAATGCGGGTAAAGTGCCGGCGGAAAGTCGGATTGTGATTTTGTTGTCGGACGGAACGGCCAATGCAGGTGTTGTCAATGTGCAGGAAGCCGTTAAAATGGCCAAAAAGGCCGGTGTGAAAGTTTATACCATCGGTGTGGGGTCTTCGCCCGTGATGATGCGCTCGTTTATGGGGTTTCGGCAGTTGGTAAATCCGGCAGCCGATTTAGATGAGCAAACGTTGACGGAAATTGCCGAACAAACCGGCGGAAAATATTTTCGGGCGAAAACAAGTCAGGATTTAAAGGAAATTTACGAAACCATTAACGCGTTGGAGCCCGTTCAAAATGACGGTGTGTTGTTTCGTCCGCGAACGGAGTTGTTTTATGTGCCGCTTTTATTGGCGTTTTTATTTTTAACGCTTGCCGTTATTCAAAGGAGGGGTGTATGATATTTTTGCGCCCGTGGGCCTTTTTGTTGTTACTTGTTTTGCCCGTTTTATATCGGTTGGCAAAGCGTTATGAAACAATTTCAAACCCGTGGCATAAATATGTTGATGCCGTATTTTTAAAATATTTAACCGTGGGCGAAAAGGGTGTTCGGCAGTCATCGGCTCTGAAATATATTGTGCCGTTCGTGTGGATTTTAATGACCGTTGCTTTATCCGGCCCCGCTTTTGAAAAATTGCCCGTTGCCGGTACCGAAAATGCATCGCCCACGGTTTTAATTGTTGATTTAAATGCGCTTAATCAGGAAAAATCAACCTTATTGCAAATTAAACTCTATGAATTAACGGAGGCATTGAAAGAAAACAATGTCGGCTTGGTGTTATATGATACCAAAGGTTATGTTGCTGCTCCGTTAACGGCCGATAAAGAATTGATTAAGGCTCTCATTCCCTCGTTAAAACAAAATATTATGCCCGATCAGGGAAATCGGTTGGAAAAAGGCATTGAAAAGGCCATAGAGTTGTTTCAAAACACACAAAATAAATCGGGACGCATTCTCATTTTAACCGGCGGTACGCCCGATATTGAAAAAGCAAAAGCGGCGCTTCAAAATCAGCCCTATACCGTGGGTATTTTGGGATTGGGAGAGGCAACGCCCACGCCCGTTTTAACGCGCGACGGTGCTTTTTTGCGAGATTTGAACGGACAGCTTGTGTTGGCCGCGCCCGATAAGAAGCAGCTGGAAAAATTAGGCGTTTATCGGCAAACAACACCGAGCGGGGAAGAAATTAAGCAATTGATTGATCAAACAAATCCGCTTACGGATTTATTTTCAAAATCAACCGAATCGCCGTTGTTAAAGCCCGATGTTTGGCACGATTTAGGCGTTTATGTGGTCTGCGCGGCTTTGCCGTTTATGGCATTGTTGTTTCGAAAGGGCGTTTTCTTTTTGCTGATAACGGCTTTGGGGCTTGGTTTGTCGGGTGAGGCTTTTGCGGGATTGTGGCTTCGAGCGGATCAGGAAAATTATCGCGCGCTTAAAGAAGCCAATCAATTATATCGTCAAGGATCGTATGAAGAAGCACTTCGGCAGTATGAAACGGTGCCTTCGGCAGAAGCGCTTTATAATAAAGCTAATGCGTTGGCACATTTAAAGTCGTATCAGGAAGCTGTTGATTTATACGGGCAGGTGTTGAAAGAAAATCCCAATCATGAGGACGCCGCTTTTAATAAAAAATATTTGGAAGAGCAATTAAAGCAAAATCAGGCGCAATCAACCGCTCAAAACAGCGATTCGCAAGAGAAAAATCAGTCGGATAAATCGGATCAATCGGATGAAGCAAATCAATCAGACCAATCAGACCAATCCGACTCGTCCGATCAATCGGATAAGGCGCAAAATCAATCTGCCGAGCAAAATGAGAAAAACGAACAGCCTGACGAGTCGAAACAAAATCAATCGGAGCAAGAGCAAAACGAACAAAACAATCAGCAAAATCAATCGGAGAAAGAGAAAAATGAGCAAAATGAACAGCAAAATCAATCAGAGAATGCGTCGCAAAACAAAGACGATTCTTCCGATTTGAAAGAGGAACAAAATCAAGAACAAAAAGCCGATTCACCATCAAACGAAACAGATGAAAATCAGGCAAGCGAGTCTTCTGCCGCAACCGGTGAGGAAACGCAATCGGACAGGCCTGATGCCGGTGCTGCCGTCGGCGAAGAAGCGGAAAATCCGTCCGATGAGCCGGATCAGGAAACGCAGCAAATTATCAATCGGTTGCAAAAAGATCCCGCGCGCGTGTTGCGCTATCGGTTGCGTCGGCAATATTTAAGTATGTAAAGGACAAACATGAAAAAATTATTTTTAGGATTACTTCTTGTGTCGGGGCAGGCTTTGGCGGCGCCGACAATGACGCTTTCAACGCAAACGCCGCAAATCGGCGAACAAATGCAAATTATTTTTGAAGATACGCAACCGATCGGACAATTGCCCGATTTAAGCGCTTTGCAAACGCATTTTGTTGTGCGCGGACAGCAAAGTGCTTTTAATACCAGCATTATTAACGGCGTTCAATCGCAATCACACCGCTTGATTTTATCGGTTTTTCCGAAAGAAGTCGGAACGTTCTCCGTCGGACCGTTTGAAATCAATCAAACGCAATTGCCGGCACAAACGGTGACGGTATCGGAACAAGCGGCAATGCCTGTCGCATCTTCAAACGCCTCCGATGCCGCACAACAAACAATGCCGGATTCTTTGTTTCAGGTAGAAGCGCAAATTGAGCCGAAAGAAATATATATCGGCGAAACGGCTTTATATTCGGTTCGGTTTACGGAAAATATCGGCTTAACGCAGGCACAGGTTGAAATGCCGGAAGATGAAAATTTCACGTTTACTTTGTCCGGTGAGGATAAAATGGGGCGAACGCTCGTTCAAAATCAGCCGGCACGCTTTTTTGAAAGAAATTTTTTGTTAACGCCCAAACAAAGCGGTGATTTTACCGTTCCGCCGGCGGCGGTTATCGGCTATTTACCCGATAAAAACTTTAAATCCTCCCGTTTGGGATTTCCGGACTTGTTCGGGCAAGATCCTTTTTTTGATGCGGCTTTCGGATTGCCGCAAAAAGAAGTTTATCGGCAGTCACAACCAATTCGCTTAACCGTTCTGCCCAAGCCCGATAATTGGAAAGGCTGGTGGTTACCTTCCCGAAAAGTCACGCTTTCTCAAACGTATCAATGGCCGCAAACGGTGAAAGTCGGGCAGCCGATTGAACGGCGCGTTCGTTTGCAGGCATCAGGTGTTGAAGGACATCAGTTGCCGTTGTTGGTTCAGCCGGCCGGGCAGGGATTGAAAGTTTATGCCAATCCCGATCAACGCGGACAAATGACAACCGCGGAAGGGTTAACGGGGTATGAAGAAATGACGTTTGTGTTGGTTCCGACCGAATCGGGGAAAATGACCATACCGGAAATAAAAGTTTCATGGTTTAATACAAAAGAGAAAAAGGGAGAAACGGCTCTTTTACCGGCCAAAGAAATAACGGTGGAAGCCGATTCGCAAGGCGGGGTTATGCAAACGCAAAATCAAACACCGCCCGCTAGCGGCCAACCTGATGCGATAAAACCGAAAGCCTCGATTCAAGCACCAAATCAAACTCCCAAAACACTTCAACCGACACTTTCTCCGACGGTACGGTATTTTCTGATCGGCGGCTTCGGATTTTTGTTTTTATTGATTTGTATCGGCAGCGGTATTTACTTGTCCAGACGGCGGCGACAAAATAATAAAGATTTATTGCTTCAATCGGTGAAAAAAAATGTTAAATCCGCCGATTCGCATAAAAAACCGTTACCGGATTTATATCCCTTTTAATAAAATCAAAAAAAACACTTGACTTTTATTTGAAAATCAGATATAACCATTCCCAACGTTTTTTTTATTTATTATCAGAAAGGGTAAATGCCATGACAAAAAAATGTATCGTCACGGGAAAAACTGTTCAAACAGGAAACAATGTGAGTAAATCAAACCGTAAAACACGTCGTCGGTTTATGCCGAATTTGCAAAATGTTTCGGTTTACAGCGAAATTTTGGATCAACAAATCAATATGCGTGTCAGCTCAAACGGTTTACGCACCATTGAGAAAAACGGCGGTTTGGATTTGTATTTGTTAAATACGCCCGTTTCCAAATTAACGGAAGAATGCAAAGAATTGCGCAATCGAATTGCCGGTGCCAAAGCTAAAAAAGGTTTGTAAATTTTTAATCTGTTAAAAAAGCCGCTCTTTATCGGAGCGGTTTTTTTTGCGGATGAAACGGCGCCTTATTCAACTTTTGTCACATGTAAAATGTTGGTGTTTCCCTGTTTGGCAAAAGGAATACCGGCCGTTATAATCAATTCATCATTTGTTTTGGCAAGACCTAATTGAACAGCCTCCTGAATGGCAATCGGCGTAACCTGCGTCATATCTTGTAATTGCTTTGTCAAAACGGAACAAACACCCCAGATTAAAGCCAGTTTGTTAGCTACTTTTTCATCAATGGTTAAGTTGAGAATGGGAACCAATACGCGTTCTCGGGCCGCGCGCATGGTTGTTTTGCCGGAAACGGAATAAGTGACAATCAATGCCGGTTTTTCCAAAACTTTCACCAGCTGTTTCATGGAAGATGTAATGGCGCTGGCAATGGTTTTATCCGGCGGCATGGAAAACGATTCCATGGCATGGCGATAAATCGGATCTTTTTGCACGGTCATAATAATCCGCCGCATCATTTGAACGGCTTGAACGGGGTATTTCCCTGCCGCCGTTTCGGCAGACAACATAACGGCATCGGTGCCTTCAAAAACGGCGGTTGCCACATCGGACACTTCGGCACGTGTCGGAACAGGAGCCTGAATCATGCTTTCCAGCATTTGCGTTGCCACAATAACGGGTTTTCCCTGCAAGCGGCATTTTTCAACCAGCTGGCGTTGAATTCCCGGCACGGATTCCAGCGGACATTCCACACCCAAATCACCGCGCGCTACCATAATACCGTCACATAAACCGATAATTTCATCAATATGCTTTAAAGCCGCCGGTTTTTCAATTTTTACGATAATGCCGGCTTTATCCTGAACAATTTTGCGAGCCAAACGAACATCATCGGGTTGTTGCACGAAAGAAAGACAAATCCAATCGGCTCCCATTTCCAACGCAAAATTTAAATCAACAATATCTTTGGGTGTTAAGGCGTTAATGGGCAAAACAACATCGGGCACGTTCACGCCCTTGTGATCGGATAGCACGCCGCCGACCAAAACGGTTGTATTCACATAGTCTTTCCCGAAATCTTTAACGGAAAGTTGAATTTGTCCGTCATTTAAAAGTAAAATCATCCCTTCTTTTAAAACGGCATAAATTTCCGGATGCATTAAGGAAACGCGTGTTTCATCACCCGCCGCATCGGACATATCCATGCGAAACGATTGCCCGTTCACAAGCGTGATGGATTTGTTTTGAAACACGCCGACACGCAATTTCGGCCCTTGCATATCGGCCAAAATGCTGTAATGGGTGTGATTTTCCTTTGCAATTTCGCGAATAAAGGTTAAATTTTCCTGATGTGTTTCATGCGTGCCGTGACTGAAATTAAGCCGAAAAACACTCACGCCGGCAGCTGCCAAAGCGCGAATATTTTCTTTGCCGGAGGAAGAGGGGCCGAGTGTGGCCACAATTTTGGTTAAAGGTCTGTCCATTTTGACTCCTTTGAAAAAACAGAGAACAGATAAATAATTTATCCGTGAATTTCAAGAGCAATTTTGCCGCTCATACTTTGTTCGGGACCAATACTTTTCATACCGGTGCCGATGGTGCCGTTGGCTGCCAAATTAAAAGCATTAACGGCATTGGAAACCGGTTCCAAACAGAAAAAGTTTTTCCCGCGCGGCGCATATAAAACCACATGTTTGAATTGATTATCGGCTTCAATATTCACGGTAATGCCCGTATCGGGATATAAAATGGAAGCCTTGCCGTCAAACCCGTCAAAACAGGTATCAAAAACGGCATTTTTAAGCGGTCTGCCCCCATGAAACTGCCAAGTGGACGGTGTTTCATAAGGCTTATCGAAAATCGGATCGGATTCGTTGCTCCATACCATTTGCGTGACAAAATCAAGCTCAACTTCTTTTGTTTTCACGAAAAACGGATGAATTCCCATGCCGCACGGCATTGGTAAAGAGCCGGGATTGGTGATTTTCATTTCAATTTCCAAACGTGTTTTCTTTAAAGTGTAAGTTAATTCGGCATTATAGGAAAAAGGAAATCCGCCGGTGTCTTTATTATGTTCCAGCGTTAAAACAACCTTGTCATCTTGTTGTGATTTTACTTGCCAAACCGATTTCCAGCCGTCACCGTGAATCGGATCAACAATGCCGTTATGATTTTTTGCCATTTTTCGGGTAATGCCGAAATAAACAAAACTGCCGCCGCGAATGCGTCCGCAAAACGGAATCATCGGAAAAAGAGAGGCATTGTTGGCATCGGCCTTTCCGCCGGCTTCATAGGGACGGAGAATATCTCGAACGGTATTATTTTGCGTGTATTTTAAAAAAGAAAGTGCCGCTCCGAGTTCCGGCAAAATTCCCAATTGAACTTTGGTATTTTTCAAAATCAATTCTTTCATTTTCTGACTCCTTTGCGTTTTTGTTGCGCAGATGATTTTTCATTGGCTTTTAAAGCCGTAAAAGCTTTGGTTAACAGAGTATCGATGGTTGCGTTTTTCGTTTTTTCGGCAACCCCGAATGAGGCATTGATAAAAAAGTCTTTATTATTCAAATTGCGTTCCTGAATTTTTCGTTTGAGTTGTTCGGCAAAAAACAGAGCATTTTCGATGGGCGTTTCGGGTAAAATAATGCCGAATTCAATATCATTTAAACGCCCGATAATATCGGATTCGCGAATGGATTTTTCGCAAATATCAATAATATCTTTTAAAATTTCATCACTGAATTCCTGATCGGATTGAACCGTGTGGAAAAAATCGAATCGCATAATAATCAAGCTCATTTGCCGATTGTATCTTTCCGCCCGTTTTAATTCTTTAATACCGGCCTGCAAAAACGATTCGCGATTGTAAACCTGCGTTACCGAATCGTATGACGAAAGCGAACAAAGCTGTTGTTCCAATTGTTTGCGCTTGGTAATATCAAATCCGACCGAGCGAATTTCTTTGGGCTTGTTATCTTCATCGTAAATAATGCGATTCGTCCATGAAATCCAAACTTTTTCCCCGTTTTTTTTGGTAGCTTCGCTTTCGTTTTCCAAATACATGCGCGGATAGGTTAAAATTTGATCGATAATGTTTTTATGTTCGCTTGTATCGGATTCGTTTTCGCCGGCATAAATGGTTTGAAACACGTTTTTCCCGATCATTTCTGCCCGCGTAAAGCCGAAAAATTCTTCGGCATAGTCGTTAACGTAAGTAATTTTGTGATGCGAATCAACCGAAACGATAATGCTTTTTGACGATTCGGATTCATAGGGTTTTAAATATTTTAACGGATTTTCTTTTTTGGAAAGGGCTTTGGTTTGCTCGTTGATTTGTGTGCGGAAATAATCTATTTTAGCCCGTAATCGGGCGATTCGACGAACCAATGCAAATGAAAGAATCATAAACAAAATTGTTGTCGTAAAAAATATTGTGTGCAATAAAAACAAATAATCCGCATTTTCAGGCATAAAATATTTTTTCTCCTTGACAGATAAAAACAGATTAACCGTTTTTTTATCGGATTACAAGTAAAAAAATGCTTTTTCTTGACTTTTTTTCAAAAAAAGTGCATTCTTTCCAAAAAATGAGTGAAAAAATGAAACAGGAAAATAATCAGATAGCCCGATTTGTGACGGAACCTTATAAATACGGGTTTGAAACAAACATTGATTCCGAGGTGGCGCCGAAAGGCTTATCGGAAGAGGTGATTCGATATATATCGGCACAAAAACACGAGCCCGAATGGCTTTTGAACTTTCGGTTAAAGGCTTATCGCCATTGGCTTACGCTGTCCGAGCCGCATTGGGGAAAATTAACGTATACGCCGGTTGATTATCAAAATTTGCATTATTATGCCGCGCCCAAAACAAAAAAAGCGCCGAAAAGCTTGGAGGAGGTTGATCCGGCGTTGTTAAAAACCTATGAAAAGCTCGGTATTCCTTTAAAAGAGCAGAAAATTCTTTCCGGCGTGGCGGTTGATGCCATTTTTGACAGTGTTTCCGTTGCCACAACTTATAAAGCCGCTTTAAAGGAAAAAGGTATTTTGTTTTGTTCCATTTCCGAAGCGGTGCGGGATTATCCCGAATTGGTGCAAAAATATTTGGGCAGTGTTGTGCCGTATACCGATAATTTTTTCGCGGCGTTAAACAGTGCCGTTTTTTCGGACGGGTCGTTTGTTTACATTCCCAAAGGCGTGACGTGTCCGATGGAATTGTCGAGTTATTTTCGAATCAATACCCAAAATACGGGGCAGTTTGAGCGAACGCTCATCATTGCCGATGACGAATCGTCTGTCAGTTATTTGGAGGGGTGTACGGCGCCGCAACGCGATGAAAATCAACTGCATGCCGCCATTGTTGAAATTATTGTGCATGAAAAGGCATTTGTGAAATATTCCACGGTGCAAAACTGGTATCCGGGCGATAAAGAAGGGAAGGGCGGTATTTATAATTTTGTAACCAAGCGCGGGCTTTGTTATCGCAAAGCCAAGCTGTCGTGGACGCAGGTTGAAACGGGTTCTGCCATCACATGGAAATATCCGTCCTGCATTTTAAAAGGCGACGAGTCGGTCGGCGAATTTTATTCGGTTGCGCTGACTAACAATTATCAGCAGGCCGACACGGGAACAAAAATGATTCATTTAGGTAAAAATACCTCTTCGACCATTATTTCCAAAGGCATTTCCGCCGGCCGTTCCGATAATACCTATCGCGGGTTGGTACAAATGGCACCGACGGCACAAAATGCCCGTAACGTTTCAAAATGCGACAGTTTGTTAATCGGTGACAGGTGCGGGGCGCACACTATTCCCGTGATGAAAAGTGCCAATCAAACGGCCGTTATCGAACACGAAGCCACCACGAGTAAAATATCGGAGGAGCAATTGTTTTATGCGCAATCGCGCGGGTTGTCGACGGAAGAGGCTATCGGACTGATTGTGAACGGTTTTTGTCGGGAAGTGATGCAAAAATTGCCGATGGAGTTTGCCATTGAAGCGCAACGTCTGATCGGCATTCAACTGGAAGGGAGTATCGGATAATGGGCGCTGTTTCAAAGGAAATTATGGAGAAAGCCGTTCAAAAATGGGGAAAATCGGCACAGATTTTAACCTTGTTGGAGGAAATGAGCGAATTGCAAAAAGAATTGATTAAAAACATCAATCGCAATAAAGATAATTTAGATGCCGTGATTGATGAAACGGCAGATGTTGAAATTATGTTGGCGCAAATGAAACATATTTATCAAATCGAGCAGGCCGTTCGGGAGCGCATACCGATAAAATTGCAAAAAGTGATTAGAAGGTTAGAGGATTGAAGATGACGTTTTTAGACATTCGAAACTTATATGCCGGAATCGGCGAAAAAGAAATATTAAAAGGGCTTTCGTTAAAAATCAATGCCGGGGAGGTGCATGCCGTTATGGGGCCGAACGGGGCCGGCAAAAGCACGCTTTCCAATGTGATTGCAGGAAATCCGGCTTATCGGGTCAGCCAAGGTGATATCACGTTTAAAGATAAAAATTTGCTGGCTATGACGCCGGATATGCGCGCCAATGAAGGCGTGTTTTTGGCGTTTCAACATCCGACGGAATTACCGGGGGTGAGTACGGCTTTGTTTTTAAAAACGGCGTTAAATGCCAAACGAAAATATCTGGGAGAAAAGGAGCTGGATGCCGTTCAATATATGAAACGGTTAAAACTCAGATCTTTGGCGTTAAAAGTAACCGATGAAATGTTGAAACGTCCCGTGAATGTGGGATTTTCGGGCGGTGAAAAAAAGAAAATGGAAACGTTTCAAATGGCCTTTTTGGAGCCTGATTTTTGTATTTTGGACGAAATGGATTCGGGGTTAGATGTTGATTCGTTAAAAGTGGTTGCCGACGGAATCAATGTGTTGCGCTCAAACACGCGTTCGTTTTTGTTAATTACGCATCATCATTTGTTGTTGGATTATATTCAGCCTGATTTTGTGCATATTTTGGTGAACGGGCGCATTGTCAAATCGGGTGATCGCTCATTGGCGTTGCAGGTGGAAGAAAAGGGTTATGAAGAATATAAATAACATCTGTCTGGTCAAAAAAAACGGCGTTTACGAACCGGCGGATTTTAAAACGCTGCCGTCGGTTATTGAAGTGCGCAAAAATGAATGCTTTGAATGTTTGTTCATTCAAACGGGCGAGTCGATTGCTTTAAAAGTCGTGTTAAAAGAAGAAGGGGCTTCGTGTGATTTAAAATGCGTTTATTTCGGAGCCGAAAGCGAGCAAAAATCGCTGGTTTTTGATGTAACGCATGCGGCAGGCAAAACAAAATCAGCTCAAACGGTGAAAGGGGTTGCTGCCGATAAAGCAAAATGCGCTTTTTCCGGAACAATTCACATTTTGCCCGATGCGCAAAAATGTGAGGGAACGCAAAATCATCGTGCCGTTTTGTTGTCGGATACGGCGCAGGTGCAGGCAACGCCCGAGCTGGAAATTTACGCCGATGACGTGATTTGTTCGCACGGTTCTGCCGTCGGACCCGTTGATAAAAATCAGCTGTTTTATCTTTTATCGCGCGGCATTGATGAAAAAACGGCGTATCAACTGTTGTTGACGGCTTTTTTGCAAGATGTTTTGCCCGCTGATTATCATTTTATTGTTCGGGAGTGGCTTCATGATCGATTATAAAAAAGATTTTCCCGTTTTTCAAAATGAAAACGTGGTGTTTTTGGATTCGGCGGCTTCAACGCAAAAACCGAAGTGTGTGCTCGATACCCTTTATCAAATGTATGCTTCTTCTTATGCCAATGTTCATCGGGGCAGCTGTGCGCTGGCTAATCGGGCAACGGAACGCTATGAACAAGCCCGAGAAAGCATTGCTTCGTTTATTCACGCGCCCGCCAAGCAGGTTATTTTTACCAAAGGCGCAACGGAAAGCATTAATCTGGTAGCGAGCGGTTATGCCAAGCGCTTGAAAAAAGGTGATGAAGTGTTGGTTTCCGTTGCGGCGCATCATGCCAATTTCGTACCGTGGCAACAGGCATGCCTTGAAAGCGGAGCCACGTTTAAAACGTTTCAAATTTTACCGTCCGGTGAAGCAGATACGGCTGATTTTGAAAAGCAATTGACGCCGCATACCAAAATGGTTGCTTTAACGCATATTTCCAATGTGTCGGGTGTGGAAAATAATATACGCGATTTAACCCAAAAGGCGCATGCGGTCGGTGCCGAAGTGTTGGTTGACGGCGCGCAAAGCGTGGCGCATCAGGCGGTTGACGTTAGCGCATTGGATTGTGATTATTTTGCTTTTTCGGGACATAAACTTTACGGTCCCACGGGAATTGGTGTTTTATACGGTAAAGAAGCGGCTTTAAACGCTTTATCGCCCTATCAGTTCGGAGGTGATATGATTCGGGAAGTCAGCATTGAAAAAACAACGTTTGCCGATTTGCCGAATAAGTTTGAAGCCGGCACGCCGCCGTTTGTGCAGGCTGTCGGATTGGCGGTCGCCGTTGATTATGTCAATCAAATCGGTATGGCGCAAATTGAGCAAAGAGAAAAAGAATTAACGCGTCTGTTGGTTTCTCAATTGCAGGAAATTGAAAACATTGAATTTATCGGTAATAATCCCGCCTTGAAAAAAGGGATTGTCTCGTTTGTGATTCAAGGAATTCACCCCTCGGATATTGCTTTTTTGTTGGCGCAACAACATATTTGCGTGCGAGTCGGTCATCATTGCGCCATGCCCATTCACAAATGCTTTCATCAAAGCGTGTCCGTGCGGGTATCGCTGGGGGTGTATAATGACGCGCAAGACATTGAGTTGTTTATAACGGCGCTTCATAAAGCGATTCGGTTGTTGAAGTGAGGAAAAAATGGAACAGGATGATGTATCTCTTTTGCCGGAATCAGAGTTGCCGCCTTTAACGGCCACGGTGGGCGAATCGTTACCCGAAGGCGTTCAAAAAGCCGATAAAGAAACCATTGTCGGTGCTTTGCGAGCCGTGCAGGATCCGGAATTGATGTTCGATATTTATGAATTGGGCTTGATTTATGACATTATTCAGGCAGAAAACGGCGATGTGAAAATTATTATGACGTTAACCTCGCCCACGTGTCCGATTGCCGGCGATATGCCGTCCATGGTGGCCAATGCGGTTTCATCGGTACAAGGAGTCGGAAAGGTGACCGTTGAATTAACGTTTAATCCGCCGTGGACTTTGGATCGATTGTCCGATGATATTAAGTTAATGATGGGAATTTAACAGGTTCAAAAGGCTTTTTTTGAGTCTAAATATCTTCAAAATGAAGGTTGTTTTTCAAAAGAGGCGGGTTTGAAGGTGTCGGCTTGTTTTTTTACAAAAAAAAGTTAATATTCTGTTAAAAAAAGTTGTTTTTTTTTTGAAATTCGTGTATGAAAAAAGAAAGACATTGTTCCGTCAATCATATTTAACAGAAAGGCAGTTTTATGTTAGGAATTCAACGATTAAAGAAAATACTCAATATTTTTTCGTCAGGGGTGGCCATTGATTTGGGAACCGCCAATACGCTGGTTTATGTGCACGGAAAAGGCATTGTTTTGAATGAGCCTTCCGTTGTGGCACTTGCCGAAATTCACGGAAAAACGCAAGTGATAGCCGTCGGCAGCGAGGCGAAACAAATGTTGGGCAGAACGCCGGGGCAAATTCATGCGATTCGCCCGTTAAGAGACGGCGTGATTGCCGATTTTGACGTGGCTGATGAAATGATTAAACGGTTTGTTCAAAAAGCGTTGGGACATAAAACCATGTCGCGACCGGTTATCGTGATTTGTGTTCCGTCCGGCTCAACGGCCGTGGAGCGGCGTGCCATTCAAGATGCGGCCGATAATTCGCGCGCCCGTAAAGTGTTTTTGATTGAAGAGCCCATGGCAGCGGCCATCGGGGCCGGTTTGCCGGTCAATGAAGCTTCCGGCAGTATGGTGGTTGATATCGGCGGCGGTACGACCGAAGTGGCCGTTATCAGCTTAGGCGGCATTGTTTATGCACGTTCCATTCGAGTCGGCGGCGATAAAATGGATGAAGCCATTATTTCTTATGTGAGAAAAAATCATAATTTGCTCATCGGGGAGGCCAGTGCCGAACGAATTAAAAAAGCCATTGCCGCCGCTTCCGCACCGACGGAGGGCGAAGGGCTTATCATTCCCGTAAAAGGGCGAGATTTGGTGAACGGTGTGCCGAAAGAAATTACCGTCACCGAGCGTCAAATTGCCGAGGCTTTGTCGGATCCGGTTGTGCAAATTGTGGAAGCCGTTAAATTTGCATTGGAAAATGTCAGTCCGGAGGTGGCTGCCGATATTGTTGACAAGGGTATTATGTTAACCGGCGGCGGTGCTTTGCTGCGGCGCTTGGATAATGTGTTGCGCGAAGCGACGGGTTTACCGGTTTCCGTTGCCGAAAATGCTTTGCAATGCGTTGCGTTGGGGTGTGGTGAAGCAGTGGAACGAATCGGTAAATTTGAAAATGTTTTGACCAGTATGTATTAAACTTTAATTTCAAATGATAAACAAGTTTTTCCGAATACAGCGGCTGAAAAAACAGCTTAAAAAGCTGGTCGCTCTGCCGTTTATTTTAATCGGATTGGTCTTGTTGCTCGGAGCCGTTTTAAATATGCCGGCTTTTTCGCATGTGCGGGAAAGAATTTTGTTTTTTTTCACGCCCGTTACGCGCGCGGCCTCGTTCCCCATTCAATATTTGCGGGAAACCGCTGCGAACATCAGCGCCTATTTAAACGTGTTTGAAGAAAATAAACAATTGAAAGCGGAAAACGAAACATTAAAGTCATGGCAGCGAACGGCTTTAAAATTATCATTCGAAAAGCAGGAATTAAGCAAGCTTTTAAATTATCGATCGGTTGTGCAAACAAAGGAATATGTTGTTCGGTTACTGATTGATTACAACAGCCCTTTTTCGCAATCGGTGATTATTAAAGGCGGACGAAATATCGGTTTAAAAAAAGGCAATGTTCTTGTGTCGAAAGAAGGATTGTACGGCATTGTTCAAAGTGTGGCTTCTTCAACGGCACGGGCTTTGAAAGTAACGGATTATTATGCGCGCTTGCCCGTTTATGTCGGTGATCAGCGCTATCCTGCCCTGATGAGCGGTGATAATTCCCGTTATCCGCATATTTCCGCTTTGCCCGAAGAAGCTGTTGTTCGGCCGGGTGATTATATTATGACGTCCGGCACGGCAGGGGTTTATCCGTCGGGCATTCCCGTCGGTGTTGTTAAAACGGTTCAAGAGGGAGAAATCACGGTTGATTTGTTTGAAAAAAGCGATAATTTGGAGTTTGTGCGCGTGATTGATTACGGTTCAACGGTGCTGCTGCCCGATTCGTGTGCCGAGGAGCCGACTCCATGAAAAAAAATCATGTAAAGCCTTTTTTCATTCGGTTGATTCCGCTCTTCTGTGTTTGTTTGATTTTGTTGATTGATAATTTTTCCGTTCGTCTGTTCGGCTTTTCTCAATCTTTTCTGACAAATGCGTTGGGTTTTATTTTTTGTTTTACCGTTTTTCGCGTGACGGCATTTAACAGTATTCTTCTTTTTTTGTTAGGACTGATAACGGATATTATTCTTGTTTTTCCGTTGGGTTTTTCTTCTTTTATTTTTTGTTTTGTGTTTTTTGTGGCGCAGTTTAATCGGCGTTTTTTGCAACAGGTTTCTTTTAATCGGCAATGGTTGGTTTTTTCGTTAACGATAACAGCCGTATTTTTGTTCGGAATGGTGTTTTTGAAAACGGCCTACGGCGCCGTGCCGCATCCGCTCTATCTGACGGGAGAATTTGCCGGATTGATTTTGCTTTATCCGTTCATTGCCGCCGTGTGCGGGTGGCTGAATAAAAAAATGGGGCAGTCCGCATGAGTTCGCCGTGGGTTTATGAAAAAGAGCGTGTGTTAAGCAATCGGCTTTTGGGGTTGGCGGGTATTTTTTTTCTGCTCGGCTTCATTTTAATCGGCCGTCTTTTTTATTTGCAAATTATTTGCGGTGATTTATATTTAAAAATGGCGGATAAAAACAGAATATCCGTGCGGTTGACCATGCCGAAGCGAGGATATATTTATGACAGAAACGGTGTTAAGCTTGCCGAAAATCAAACCTCGTTTCAAGCAGTTTTAATTCGCGAAGAAACAACGGATTATCAAAAAACCTTGCAAAACATTCAAAAATTATTGCCGTTGGATGAAGAGGAATTAGATCGTATTCAAAAAGAAATTAAACAAAAACGGGCTTTTATGCCGGTTCGAATTAAAAACGGATTAACCTTTGAGGAGGCCGCTCTCATTCAAGTGAACGCACCCGATTTACAGGGTATTCAAATTGAAGAAGAAGTCAGTCGATATTATCCGTTGAAAGAATTAACGGCGCACGTGGTGGGCTATGTGTCGTTTATGACGGAGAAAGATGTTAAAAACGAGTGGGATGCCGGTTTGTTGGATTTGCCCGGATATCGAATCGGACGAATCGGTGCGGAAGAAGCCTATGAGCCGTTGTTGCGCGGTCGGCCGGGTATTCGAAAAACGGAAATCAACGCATTCGGGCGTTCCGTACGAATATTGGAAGAACATAAAGCGCAAAAAGGAAAAAATGTGACGCTGACAATCGATTCGCGATTGCAGGACGCCGCTTTAAAAGCGTTGGGAGAGGAAAGCGGCTCGGTTATTGTTTTGGATATTTATACGGGCGATATTTTAGCGCTTGTTTCGGCGCCCGCGTTCGATGCCAATATTTTTACGGCGCCCATTTCGAAAAAAGTTTGGAACGAACTGATTCAAAATGAAAAAAATCCGCTGCAAAACAAGGCCATTAACGGTGTTTATTCGCCGGGATCCATTTTTAAAACGGTGGTGGCGTTGGCCGGATTGGAAAGCGGGCATATTACAAAAGAAAGAACCGTTTATTGCTCGGGACGCATTCAAATCGGACAGCAATATTTTCATTGCTGGAAACATACCGGGCACGGGGCTTTAACGGTGGAAGAAGCTTTAATGCATTCTTGTGATGTTTATTTTTATCAGCTGGCGCAGGAAATCGGTGCCGATAAAATTCTTTCCGTTGCGCGGCGACTCGGTTTCGGGCAAAAAGCAGATATCGGTTTAACCGGTGAAAAAGAGGGATTGCTGCCTTCTAAAGAGTGGAAACAGCGGACACGAAAAGAAAATTGGAGAATCGGTGATACATTGAATTTAAGCATCGGACAGGGATATTTAAATGCCACGCCGTTACAGTTGGTTTATGCCATAGCCGTTATTGCCAACGGAGGATATGCCTTTCATCCGCATTTGTTGCGCAGTAAAAATTTACAAATTTCTTTTCCGAAACTTCCTTTGTTTAAACAAGAACATTTAGATTTGGTGCGTTCGGGCATGAATATGGTTGTCAATCGCGCGGGAGGTACGGGTTATAAAGCGCGGTTTGATTTAAACGGACAGAAAATGGCGGGAAAAACGGCCAGTACGCAGGTTCGGCGCATTACCATGAAAGAACGAAAAAGCGGCATCATTTCCCAAGATAATTTGCCGTGGAAATATCGCGATCATGCCATGTTTGCTGCGTTCGCACCGGTGAATAATCCGCGTTTTGCCGTGATTGCTGCGGTGGAACACGGCGGTGGCGGAGCTAAAAAAGCGGCGCCGATTGCCTCGGCCGTTTTGCAGGAAACACTTCGATTGTATCCCGTCAGCGGCAGTACGCAGCAGAGTCGTCCCGCTCTTTTAACGGATTTTGAGCAACCATGAAAGGCGGCAAAATAAAATGTCTTTTTTCAAAGAACGCAACTGTTATTTAAAAAATTACAATCTGTCTTTAACGGATAAGATGAAGAAATTTAATTATCGATATGCCGCACTTATTTGTTTTGTTGTGTTTATCGGCATCGGGATTTTATATTCTGCCGGAAACGGACATTTTTCACCGTGGGCTGACAGACAATTTATGCGGTTTTTATTGAGTTTTGCTCTGTTTTATGTTGTTTCTTTAATCAATTTAAGATTTTGGATGAAATATGCCTATTGGATTTATGCCGGCGGTATTTTATTGCTGATCGGCGTTTCATTATTCGGGCATGTGGGTATGGGAGCGCAACGTTGGCTCAATTTGGGAATTATGAATGTTCAACCCTCGGAGGTGATGAAAATTGCTCTTGTCATTGCGCTGGCTCGCTATTTTCACGGCTCTTCGCCGGCGGATATTCGTTCGTGGCGACATATCGTGCCGCCGGTGTTGCTGATGCTTCTGCCGGTGTTGCTGATTATTACGCAACCGGATTTGGGAACGGCGTTAATGTTGGTGTTTGTCACCGGTGCCGTGCTGTTTGTGGTGGGTGTGCAATTATGGAAGTTTTTGTTGGTTTTTATATTAGGTGGTGTTTCCATGCCGGTCATGTGGTTTTTTATGCGTGATTATCAAAAACAGCGCGTGTTAACGTTTTTAAATCCCGAAAGTGATCCGCTCGGAACGGGTTATCATATCATTCAATCCAAAATTACGCTAGGGTCGGGCGGCTTGTTCGGAAAAGGTTTTATGGAAAGCACACAAAGCCGATTAAGCTTTCTGCCCGAAAAGCAAACGGATTTTATT
Organism: uncultured Alphaproteobacteria bacterium; assembly: GCA_947627155.1. Classification (GTDB taxonomy): domain Bacteria; phylum Pseudomonadota; class Alphaproteobacteria; order CAAHEQ01; family UBA3637; genus RGIG4140. The sequence continues at coordinate 100,960 of CANQUX010000004.1, forward strand.
TTCACGCTGTTTTCCGAAGAGTTCGGCTTTTTGGGATCCTGTACGCTGATATCCTTGTTTTTCGGCATTATCATCTACGGATTTTTGATTGCCGCGCGCTGTCATAATTTTTTCGGAAAATTATTAGCCATCGGCCTTACGGTTAATTTTGCCTTATATGTGTTTATCAATATCGGTATGGTTTCGGGACTGTTGCCGGTGGTCGGTGTGCCGCTTCCCTTGATTTCTTACGGCGGAACGGCCATGTTAACATTGTTTATCGGTTTCGGGTTAATTGAAGCGGTTGATATTAACCGTGAAATGGTTATCGGTCGGTTGGGTTCCATTGAGGACGAATAGGGGAAAAAATGAGTGATTTGGAAAATTCTTTAAATACGGCATTTGAAGCTTATAACAATCATTGTTTTGATATGGCGGAAGAATTGGCGCGTGACGTTTTAACCGTTTCGCCCACAAACGGTGATGCGTTATATTTGCTCGGGCTGATTGCTTATCGGGCAGGGGCTTTGGAACCGGCGGAAAAGTTACTGTATGATGCCGTTAAATTATATCCGAAGCAGGAAAATTATGCGTTGGCGTTGGCGAGCATTTTACAGAAAGAGGGACGATTGGACGAAGCGCTCTCTTTTTATTCGAAATATCCGCAAAATGCCTCTGCCGTTGCCCAAGAAGGCTATATTTATTTGCAAAAAGGGCAAAATGATTTTGCGTTAAGCGCTTTTCAAAAAGCCTTGTCTTTGGATCAAGCCTGTTTGACGGCATTGATCGGGGAGGCGTTGGTGTTTCGAAAAGAAAAACGGCATACCGAGGCTTTGAATCAATTGGAAAAAGCGCAAGAAATCGGAAGCAGTGCCGAATTGGATTATCAGTTAAGCGTTCAAAATCGTTTTTGTCAAAATGCCACAAAAGCTTTGCAATATATCAATTCGGCTTTAACGAAAGAACAACCGGCGGCATTTTATAATGAAAAGGGGCTGATACTTGAAAAATTAAATGATTTTGAAGGGGCCAAAGAAGCATATGAAACGGCCGTCGGGGTTAATCAATATGCGCCGGACAGTTTTGCCAATTTGGGAAATCTTTATTTGCAACAAAAAGAATATCGGTTGGCGGAGGATTATTATAAAAAAGCGTTGGCGCTGGATGAAACGTTTTTAAATGCGCATCATAATTTGGCGGTTGCTCTTTGCGCCCAAGGCAGAAAAGCGGAAGGGTTGGAACATTATCGCGAAGCGTTGTTAATTGATAAAACGCATATTCCGTCTTTATATAATTTGGCCATGGTGCTGGAAGAAACAGGCGATTATGAAGAAGCTGCCGGCCTTTATTTTAACATTTTAGCCTTAAAAGCACAGCCGCCGGCCGTTGAGTTTCGTATCGAATCAACATTGGCGGCCTTATATGAGCAGAAAAAAGAGGCACAAAAAGAGGCAATTCGTTTTGCCAAAGGGTGGGTAAAGCATTTTCCGAACAGTATTGTCGCCCGGCATACGTTAAATGCGTTCACGCATCAAACGGAGGATTCGAAAACGGCTGCCGCTTATGCCAAAGCATTGTATGAAGCCTTTGCCGATACATATGAAGAAAAAATGAAAGATTTAAAAGCCGCTGCCTTAAATGAAACGCTTGATTATTTGAATGCACTCCCCGAAAAAAGTTTGGGTGCCGTTTTAGATTTAGGGTGCGGAACGGGATTATTCGGTGCGGGGCTTTCAAAGCCGTTTGAAAAGTTAATCGGCGTTGATTTTTCAAAAGAAATGCTTCAAAAGGCCGAACAAAAAAATGTTTATTCGGCGCTCACGGAAAAAGAGGTGTTAACATTTTTAAAAACGGACAAGGGGTTCTATCAATATATTGTTGCCATTGAATTATCGGGGTATTTGCCGGAATTGGAAAGCTTTCTTTCTTTGGTGCGGGAACGGATAGCGCCGAACGGCTTGTTTATTTTCAGCATTGAAAACAGTGCCTCCGCCAAAAGCGAGCTTTCACCGCAGGGGCGCTATTTATATGCGCCGAAAGCCGTTGAAAAGCTTCTTAAAGAAAACAATTTTCAGGTGGTAGAAACAAAAGAATTGGCGTTGCGCAAAGAAGGCATCGGAGATAAATATGCTTCGGGAACGCTCTTTACGGTTCGGGCCGTTTAAAATAACAAACCGGCAATATGCCCGCCAATCACGCCGCAAATAAATAAAATACCGCCGATTTTAATTAATTCTTTCACGTCGGGTTTGAGTTTATAGAGCACAATCAATCCCACGCCGCCGCCGGAGAGCAATCCGGCAATTAAAGGACTGACGGAAAGAACGCCTTGAATATAAAGTTGCGTTAAGGCAATCGAAACACCGCAGTTGGGGATAAGACCGATAAGGGCGGCAATAAAAACGGCACTCGTTTCATGCGCCGCAAAAAGCAGAGCAATCTGTTCAAGCGGCACGAAATAAAAAACGGCATTGAGCATAAAACAAATACCGAAAACAAAACCGGTAAGTTGAAGCGTGTGAATGAGTGTTGATTTCAAAACGGTATTTTCTTTGCAGTGACAGTTTGCCTGTCGGCAAAGCTCTTTAAAAGCAAGCGGCTGTTTTTTTCGGTGATGATAAAAATCAATCAAAAAGCCGATAAAAACGGCGAAAATAATTTTAAAAGCAATTATTTGCGCAATGGTTTTCCCTGCAACGCCCTGTGAAATCATTAACGGGAGCATTTCATCGGAGGAGGCCAGATAAACGGCAATAAGGGTGCCGAAAGTAATCACGCGCGTTAAATAAAAATTAGCGGCAACGGCGGCGAAACCGCATCCGCTCATAACGCCGGCAAAAGCGCCCCAAAACGGTCCGAATCGATTTGTTTTTTGAATGATTTTTCTTATTTTTGAGTGCGTTTTATGTTCCAAATATTCCAGCAATAAATAAGTCAGAAAAAAATAAGGGATTAAATATATAACATCTTCCGCCGTTTGAAGCGTGACGGAAACAATTGTTTGAAAAGCCGAAAGCATAAAATTCATCTTTTTTAACCTTTATGAACAAGAGAAGTTTCTTCTTAGCGTGAAAAATAAAAAATTGCAAGTTTTTTCTAGGGTTTTACCTGACTTTTTAAAAAAGATAAAACACGCGCATCCACAATCACGTCATCGGCATAAATGGTGTTGGTTAAGTGCATATCTTTTAACGTGCGCGTGCGACTTAATGCCACATATAACTGACCGGAGGCAAAAGCACCGCGGTGCATGTCAATAATCACTTTATCCAACGTTTTCCCTTGTGCTTTATGAATGGTTAAGGCATAGCCGAGTTGCAACGGAAACTGCGTAAACGTGCCGCTGACGGATTCAATCACTTCATCGGTTTTGGCATTATAATCATAAACATAGCTTTCCCATGTTTCAGGCTTGACCAACACCAATTTTTCATCTTGAAGGAGCTTGATCCATATGAAATTTTCTTCGGCCCGAATCACAATACCGGTAGAACCGTTAATCCAATGCGGGGGATTGTTTTTGTTAAATAAAACCAAAGCCCCTTCTTTTAAAACAAGGCGACGCGGTGCCGGTGTTTCCGCCGATTTTTCAAAAGAACCGCTTAAAACGGCTTCATAGACGTGTTCCTTACCGGCCAGAGCGGATAAACGGGTGTGATTGATTTCTTCGGCGCGTGTTTTATAGGGGGTAATGGTGACGGCAGTTTGTCTTTCTTTTTCGTTTTCAATGCGGGCGGCGTTAAAAAAGTTTAAAACGTTTGGAATTTTTTGATCATGCCTTAAATCAATCAAATGCGCAAGCAGAGCCGTGTCCTCCTGCCGATAAACGGTTGAAAAAACAACAGTTTGAAAGGCGCCTTGCTTAAAAGCGGGCGCATCGAAAAAATAGGGTTCTTTAAATCCGTAAAAAGCCTTGAAAACGGTATATGTCGAGGATTTAATCACCGGCGGCAGCTGGCATAAATCACCGACCAGAATCAGTTGTATGCCGCCGAAGGGCAAGTCGGACAAACGCGCCTGCTTACAAAGCAAATCAATACCGTCCAGCACATCGGAACGAATCATCGAAGCTTCGTCAATAATGAGCATATCGGTTTTCTTTAAAACGGAGGCGGTTTTTCGTTTGAGCTCTAATTCGGATAAAATAAAAAAATCTTTGAGCGGCAATCGAAACAACGAATGAAGTGTAACGCCGCCGATTTGCAAAGCGGCCAAAGCCGTGGGACAGGCAATTAAAACACGTTTTTGCGCGTGAGACAACAAATAGCGAATAAAAGTTGATTTACCCGTTCCCGCCTGTCCTTGAATAAAATAATTGTTTCGGGTCGATTCAATTTTATGAAATAAAGCCGCTTGCGTTGCATCCAAGGCAAAATCTGCCGGAAATGAAACGGTTTTATTAAAAGAAGGCTTTTTTTGTTTTCGATTCATGTTTGTTATCATATTTTATTTTTTGGAGCGGGTCAATTGAAATTGTTTGTTTTTTCAAATTTAATCGGTTACAATAAAAAAATGAACTTTTTTAAAAAGCATGCGTTTTTGTTAAATGAAGGAGGTAGAAAACCATGACGGATATTTCTTCATTACTGAAAGAAGCGCGACCGCTTTATTTTGCCCGTAAAAAAAGACGGCAACGGTTGCGTTCGCTTGGTGTTGCTTGTGCCTGTTTGACAGCCGCTTATTTGAGTGCCGTGCCGTTTTTACCCGTTTCGAAAACAGATGAAATGACGGCGCTTTATACGGCTCTTTATGAAGCAAAAGATATAAATTTTAATAATTTATACGGTGTTGTCAATTGGGAAAGCGATATTCCTTTGGATGATTACGGATTGGTGGCAGTTATATAAATGTCAGTGTTGGAAAAAGAGAATCTTTTAAGAATCAGAGCCATCATTCGCAAGATGACGGGATACGTCAATGAAGATTTGGAACAGGAGGTTCTGTTAAAAAGTTGGGAAAATCGTCATCTGTATCATGAAGAGGGAAAATTTAAAGCGTGGTTATCGGCTTTAACCGTGAATTTATGTCGTGATTATTTTCGTTCGTCCCGCTTTAAAGTTGAAGCTTTGCAAACACCGTTGGAGGCGGTGTCCGACATAACGACATCGGAGCGAACGGCCGAAGAAACGGTTGATATGAAAACAAGACAAAAGATTATCTTGAAAGCCGTTGATTCATTGCCTAAAAAAATGAGAGAGGTTATTGTTTGTTATGAGTTTGAGGAAATGAGTTATGAAGAAACGGCCGCACGGCTGCATATCTCGGTCGGAACGGTGAAATCGCGGTTATTCCACGCCCGTTCCGTGTTAAGTGAAAAATTGGCATTTTTGAAAGGAGAATAATATGCTGATACATAAAATTTTAGGATTAAGTTTAGGAATGGTTTTACTTTCCACGGCGGCTTTTGCCGAAACGGAGGTTGCAACATCCGCAACGCCGACACCGGTGCAAAGTGCCGATTCCGTTCGGGACGGTATGAGAAATAAAGCCGTTGATATGGAAAAAATGGCGCAACATCGGGAGGAAATGCGCGAAAAATTTGTTTCTCGGTTGGATTTAACCGAAGAACAACAGGCAAAAGCCAAAGAATTACACGAAAAAAATCGGGCAGAGATGAAAAAAATTATGGATGAAATTGATTCTTTGCGCGAAAAAGCCAAAGAATTGAGAGAGAAAAGCAAAACAGAGTTTGAAGCTTTGCTAACGGATCAGCAAAAAGAAAAGTTAAAACAAATACATGAGGAGCATCAGGCTCAAAAGGAAAAAATGAAAGATATGCCGAATTTTAAAGATAAAATGAAGCATAAAAAGCGTCATTTTCCGCATGAAAAGCCTATGAAACCCAAAGAAGATTAAATTTTTCCTTGTTAATGAAAAAGTCGCCTTTTATCGGGCGGCTTTTTTATTTTATCAAACGAATAAAAAAACACTTGTCAAAAAGACATAAACGGCGTATGCTTTCAAATAGTTGAAAGGAATAAACAAATGATTACGTTTTTCAGTGCCGTTTTTCTTTTGGTAACCGGTTTTTTTCTGTATAGTCGCATAATTGAGCGTGTGTTTCAAACGGATTCGAAGCGGTTAACACCGGCTTATGCGTTAAAGGACGGCGTTGATTATATTCCGATGAAAACAGGCAAAGTATACCTTATTCAACTGTTAAATATAGCCGGACTCGGTCCTATTTTCGGTGCGTTAATGGGTGCGGCATGGGGGCCGAAAGTATATCTGTGGATTGTTTTCGGCACCATATTGGGCGGTGGGGTTCACGATTATCTTTCGGGTATGATCAGCATTCGAAACAACGGCAAATCCGTTGCCGAAATATCGGGTCATTATTTGGGAAATAAAGTGCGAACGGTTATGCGCCTTTTTTCCGTTGTTTTGCTTATTTTAATCGGAATTAATTTTTCGGTCGGCCCGGCGGCTTTAATCGGCAATTTAACACCCGATCGGCTGGGGATGAACTTTTGGCTTGTCCTCATTCTTTTTTATTATTTCTTGGCCACATTTTTGCCGGTAGATAAACTTATCGGCACGCTTTATCCGTTTTTCGGATTAACGTTAATTGTTATGGCTTTGGGAATAGCCGGCGCATTGATTATTCATTCTCCGCATCCGATGCCTGAATTAACATTTGAGGCGCTTTATCAAACACATCCGAATGAATTGCCTGTTTGGGCCATGATGTTTGTGACGGTTGCCTGTGGTGCCGTTTCGGGTTTTCATGCAACGCAATCACCGATTATGGCGCGGTGTCTTCAAAATGAGAAAGACGGCAGAGTTGTGTTTTACGGCGCTATGGTTACCGAAGGAATTATCGCGTTAATATGGGCAGCTGCCGGCGTGACGTTTTATGAAAATACCGCTTTGCTTTTTGAAGCCTTAACAAACAACGGCGCCGGTTCGGTTGTTTATACAATCAGTACAACCCTGCTGGGTACAACAGGCGGTGTGTTGGCAATGATCGGGGTTATTGTGTGTCCGATTACATCGGGTGATACGGCTTTACGATCGGCTCGATTGACAATTGCCGATTGGTTTCGGTTCGATCAGAAAAAAGCAGGGAAAAGGTTGTTGATTGCCGTTCCGGTTTTAATGATAACCGCCCTCGGGGGACAGCTTCCTTTTGAAGTTATGTGGCGTTATTTTTCATGGTCAAATCAGGTTCTTGCCATGATTGTGTTATGGACAGGCGCTGCCTATTTGCATAAAAACGGTTATCCGCCGATGGCGTCATTGATGGCGGCTTTGCCGGCAACGTTTATGTCGGCTGTTGTTGCCACTTATATTTTGCAGGCAAAAGAGGGATTGAGTTTATCGACAACAATTGCCTATCCCGTCGGGGTAATATTTGCACTGATCTGTTTCGGATTTTATTATTTTAAAATTGTGCAAAAATCATCCGTTCAATATTGACAACCGTTTTTCTTTTATATATAATGCCGGCAGTTTTAAATTGGAGAGAAAAAATGCACGGGTGTTTTGAGTTTTTAAAGCAGCAAAAAACAACAAATATTGATTTTAATAATATGAAATATTTATCAGCTTTAATGTGTCTTTTTTCCGTAACGGAACTTTTTATCAGCACATTTTTGTTGGCCTATTTATTTAAACTTTCGGGTGAAAATTTATTGCCGATTGCTTATTACTATTTATCGTTATTCGGTTTAGCGTTTGTGTTATCGTATATAACAGGGTTTTGGCTTAAAAATCATTCGAAAATGACTTTATATCGTTTCGGGTGCTTTTTTGAATTGATTTTTTTTGCCTCTGTTTGGTTCTTCGGCGAAAATGCCTGTCAACACGTTGTGTTTTTGGGGGCGATATACGCTTTTATCAGCGCTTTTCATTATTATCCGTTTAATTTGCTTGTGTCCGCCGGCGTTTCACAAAATAAAATGATTAAATATCAAGGCTATTTGGATTGTGTTAAAAACATTATTAAAATTGTTTCGCCGTTTTTGTTGGGGTTGTTTTTATCGTTTGATTCGTTAAACACGATTATGAAATTTTTAGCCTGTTTATCCGTTTTGAATTTTCTCGGTTCTTTTTGCGTTGTTGAAAAGAAAAAGCGACATTTATTACCCTATAACGTGGGCGCTTATTTTCAAAAAACGTTTCGTAAACAAGCCGTTCGCTATATTTATTTAATGGAGTTTTTTCGCGGGCTGGCATTGGAAGGCGTTTTAACGGTTGTGGTCACGCTTTATATTGTTTATTTGTTTCAAACCAACTTTAATTTAGGCAGTTTAACATCGCTTTTTACGCTGGCAACGGTTGTTATGAATTTTTTGTTCGGGCGGTTTGCGAAATATCAAAATTTTGTGAAAATTTTAATTGTCACAACTGTTTTAACCACTGCCACGTCGCTTCTTTTTGTTCTCTATCCCGCTCGGGAAACATTTATTTTATATAATTTAAGTTTTGTAACGGCTACCCGATTATTGTTGATGATTACCAGTGTGAATATGTTTAACGGCGCCAATATTCAAGGCGTGAAAATGCTTTTTAAAACGGAATATTTTGCCGTTCGGGAAATGTTTTTAAATGCCGGCCGTCTTGTCGGCTTTTTCGGGCTTTTGATTGTTGCCTCTTATCAAAACTTTGAACTGTTGCGTTATTTTTTACTTTTGTTAACGCTTTTTACCGCCGTTATGGGCTTTTGCTCGGTTCTCATTAACAAAACCTTGTTTCAAAAGCAATATTATTTTGAAAGCAAGGCATCAGCCAACGCATGAAGCGTGACTTCATCAGCTTCTTTGAGCGCCGATTTAATGCTGACAACGGGTTCTAAAAACGTTAAATTTTTTAAGCCCTCCAAAGCAGCTTTCATTTTTTTGGCTGCCGCCGGTGCCCACGAGCCGTTTTCAATAAATCCGACGGTTCTGTTTTGATAATTTTTACTGTTTAAGTGTGCCAGAAAACTTTCCATGGGCGGAAAAATGCCGCCGTCATACGTTACCGATGCCAACACCAAACGATCATACCGGAAAGCATCTTCCACGGCTTCCGCCATATCATCGCGCGCCAAATCGGTTAATACAACTTTTGTTGCGGGGCTTTTTTGTTCCAAAACGGCTTTTAATTTTTCCGCCGCCGCTTTTGTATGTCCGTAAACGGACGCATAAGCAATTAAAATGCCTTCATCTTCCGGACGATAAGAACTCCAAATATCATATTTTCCTATATAATGCGCCAGATTTTCCGTCAGCATGGGGCCGTGCAGCGGAAAGATTTTTTGAATATCAAGCGCGGCGGCTTTTTTCAACAACGCCTGCACCTGAACACCGTATTTGCCGACAATATTGATATAATAGCGGCGGGCTTCGCAATCCCAGTCTTCATCGGTATCAAGCGCGCCGAATTTTCCGAAAGCATCGGCGGAAAATAAAATTTTATCGGCTTCATCATAGGCCACCATCACCTCTGGCCAATGCACCATCGGTGCCATTACGAAATGCAAAGTATGCCGCCCTAAATGAAGCGGCGTCGTTTCATTCACAACTACTTGTCGATCGGTTAAATCAATGTGCGGAAAAAATTGCGGAAGCATATTCAATGCGCGGGCATTTGTTACGATTTTGGCAGTCGGATAAAGCGCGAGGAATTTTTCAATGTTGGCAGCGTGATCGGGCTCTAAATGAAGCACAACCAAATAATCGGGTGTTTTGCCGTTTAACGCGTGATTTAAGTTTTCCAGCCATTCATCGGTTGCCCGTTTGTCAACGGTATCCATCACGGCAATTTTTTCATCTTTAATCACATAAGAGTTATAAGAAATGCCGTTCGGAATGATATATTGTCCTTCAAACAAGTCTAATGTTTTATCATCGGCGCCGATATAGAAAATATCCGGTAAAAGTTGCGTATTCATTTGTTTTCCTTTCCAATCAAAATAATCATAACGGTATTTTACGATTTTTTTCTTCAAAAGCAAGAGAAAAATAACAAAAAGATTTGGCAAAAGGTGTGAATTGATATTTTTTTGAATAAAAACAAAAATTTTTCTTGACGTTTCCTCTTGCTTTCGTGCTATACTGATTTTAATCAAGGAGGAAAGGAGAACCATATGAAAAAATGGCTGTGTTTTTTAGGTGTATTATGTGCTTTTGCGGCGGGAACCGCAACGGCGGAACAAAATGCGGAACAAAATCAAAATAAGGAGGAGAAAATGACAAAACCCGTTGTTTATTTTACGAAGGAAATCACCCCGGAAAGTTTGGTTAAAATTTATCATCGGCTCGGGAAAGAATTGCCCGGAAAAATCGGCGTTAAAATTTCAACGGGCGAACCGGGCGGACATAATTATTTAAAGCCCGAACTCATCGGCAAACTGGTGCAAGAGTTAAACGGAACAATTGTTGAGTGTAATACGGCCTATGCCGGTCGGCGTAACACGTTGGAGGAGCATTTGAAAGCCGTTGAAGAACACGGATTTACCAAAATTGCCAAGGTTGATTTAATGGATAGCGAAGGTGATTTTGAAATTCCCGTTACCAACGGTAAACATTTGAAATATGATATTGTGGGAACGCATTTGAAAAACTACGATTCCATTTTGAATTTGGCGCACTTTAAAGGGCACGCCATGGGCGGTTTCGGCGGTGTTTTGAAAAATCAATCCATCGGTGTGGCGTCCAGTGCGGGTAAAACTTATATTCACACGGCAGGCGCCACACGCATTGTGGATGAATTGTGGTCAAAACTGCCCGAGCAAAACGCCTTTTTGGAATCAATGGCGGAAGCGGCCAAAGCCGTTGCCGATTATATGCACGGCAATATTTTATATATCAATGTTATGAATAATTTATCCGTTGATTGCGATTGTGATTCCAGCCCTGAAGATCCGTGTATGGCCGATATCGGCATTTTGGCGTCAACCGATCCGGTAGCGGTTGATCAGGCGGCCATTGATAAAATTTGGTCGTCAACCGATGTGGGGCGCGATCATTTCATTGCCCGTGTCGAGCGTCAAAACGGCCGACATATTTTGCCTTATGCCGAATCAATCGGTCTGGGCTCGCGGGAATATGAATTGGTTGATTTAGATAAAGAATAGGTTGTTTTTAAGAAGATAATAATGAACCGATTGTTCCCTTTAAGCGGCGGGAATTAATCGGTCGAGGGGGTGTGGTATGAAACATATTAAGTTTACCCTTTTTTTATGGAGCGCTTTGTTGATTGCGTTCCCGTGTTTTGCAAAACAGGAGGAAAATATGAATAAAACATTGGTTGTTTATTATTCCGTGAGCGGAAATACAAAACAAATTGCCGAAATGATACAAAAAGAAACAAATGCCGATATTTTTCGGCTTGAAACGGAAAAAACATATCCGCACGATATGGAGGAGCTTTCCGCACTGGGGCAAAAAGAAGTTAATGCCGGTTATCAGCCCGCGTTAAAAGCCTTGCCGAATGTTGAACCTTATGCGCGTATTGTTATCGGAACGCCCACTTGGTGGTATAAAATGGCGCCCGCGGTTTTAACGTTTTTCAATCACGCGAATTTGCAAGGCAAAGAGGTGGTGTTGTTTTCAACAAATGCCGGCTGGGCGGGAACGGTTATTAAAGATATGAAAGCGGCCTCAACGGGCGCGACGGTTCTTGCCGATAAAGAAATTCTTTTTGATTCTGCCGGCGGCAATGAGTTACAAACGCCTTTATCGGAAATTCAATCATGGATTTCATCGTGGAAATAACCGCCGCCGTGTCGGAGTTGGGTGTTTAATCCCGACACAAAGCCCGATCCCATGAATTTGAATGCCATCTCTTTCCACCATCATAGCCAATGTTTTGAATTTGTCCGCTATGTAAAGAGATCCCTTTATAGTCGTTTTCTCTAAACCGGAGAAATATGCTCACGTGACTGTCTTCATCATTGTCAAATATTTTTTCGATTTTAAACAATTTCTCAATGCCTGTGATTAACACATATTGCATAGCCACCAACATCAGCAGCATAGCAAGCATCTCTGCGGGAATTGGGTTGTATTAAACCGGAATCCATATCAATACCATATACTCGACATTTTTTGGAGGAATCATTATTATTCAACCAGAAATGATACCGACATGTATTATCATAAGCCTTTTTGCCGGAATTGCATTTTGTTTTTCTTAATTCATTGAGAGGATCAGATAACTCTTCATTGGCATTAAATAACTCAAATATATCCCAACTCTGCCCATTTTCACGGTCAGAATGAGGATTATTGTTTTTATAACAATAAAATTGCTTATCAGAGGTACACTGCAAAATTGAATAATCGAGCATGAAAGAAGGTGTGTCCGTTGTTGGAGAGATGCAATTCGAATCATCGGTATTTGCTTCTGCCGCACATAAACGGCAAGCACTCCACCATGTCATACTCTCATTCGATACAACATATTCTTGATTGTTTATGGATGCTTTAATTGAGCCGAATGCCTCATTAACCGGTTTGCATGTACCACCTTGTGTTAAAGCATCATCCCATTCATTATCTTCACAAACACAATTATTTGTTGTACTTACTTTATAATAGCAGTATTTCTCAAATCCGCCTTCGGGGTTGCAATCTTCATTGGTACGGCATTCATAAGCAGCGCAGCCTTGTGCCGATTCTTTCCATTGTTGCCCGTCAGGACACGGTTCACAAGTGTTTGTATCTAAATTGCAAATCGGACTTTCCGTTCCTTTTGCCAAACAATCTTCATCGGTTTTGCATTCTACGCATTTATTGTTATACCATAAAGGCGTTTCAGCCGGACACGGTTCACATGTGTTTGTCTCTGTGTTGCAAATCGGATTTTCCATTCCTTTGGCCAAACAGTCCGCATTTGTGGTACATTCCACGCAGGTATTACCGTTCCATTTAGGTTTTTCCGGCGGACACGATTCGCAATTGCCCAAATCAACATTACATATCGGTTTGTTAGTTGG
>CANQUX010000005.1 GCA_947627155.1 uncultured Alphaproteobacteria bacterium
TGGTCGGCTTGATAATAATTCATGGCTAATTTATAGCCCACGATTCCGCCGATTGATAAAATAGCAATAATGGCCAAAACGCCCAACATTTCAATCATACTGCGGCCTTCTTGGGCTTGATTTTTAAATTGTTTTAATTGCTTTTTGTTTAATTGAGTAATCATTTTTCCACTCCTTTTTACTCTATAAACAGTATACAATTAAACGTACCTTTAATGCAACGCGGATTCGGGGGTAAAATTACCCTCAAAAATTGTTGAAATAGCCTTTTTATAACTATTTGATATTGCATTTATTTTCCTCTAAACTAAATTTTTTTTGAAAGAATCAAAAAAAGTGTTGCAAAAATCGTACGTTTTTTTGATACATATTCAAAAAAAATCACCTTGGTGAGCGGCGACCCGAAATTGACAACTATTCAAAGGAAATATATATATTGACCAAAAGACTATTTTACTACCTTCCGGTCGTTCAATTATTTGCCTTGTTTATAAAAAACAGGGCACATAAACCTGTCCTTCTTCAAGGACACCTTTGATGAGGTTGTCACACCTCGGGGCACACATCACTTGCCTTGCTTTCAAGTATAAAGACACTTAAAAACATTGTCAAGCAGAAAAAGAAACATTATTTATTTTTTCCCTTATCAACCCGTTGTGATCCTTTTTCACCGAAAATAAAAGAAATTGCATCACGGATAAAGAAAAAAGATGATATTTTAACTGTTTCACATTTTAAAACGATGTTTTGCCGGAAGACAAAAAACAAAAGCCGTTTTATTGATTGACGGGCTTATAACCGATGGCTAACTCAACCAAAACTTTTTGCTTTTCCGATAAGTTTAATGCCTGATGCAGGGCTTCTCGATCAATCATTCCCCGAACGACGGCACTCAAATTATTTGCCGCGCAAAATAACCCCGCGTTTTGATACATAGACCCCGCATGCATGGCTGCCCAGCCCATTTCATCGGGTTCCGCCACGAAAAGCAAATGCACAGGCGCGGATAAAGCAAAAGTTTGTTGTCCGGCCAATAACGGGCGCACATCATTATCCGTTATTTTTTGCAGCTTGTTTTGAGCTGCCTGATAGAGATAAACCCCGTCACCGAACGCCACATATACATCAATGTTTTGTAAATTTCGTGCCGTCGGAACGGTTCTTCTGCCATCCGGCGAGGAAATACCCCATGTTGCCCAAAGCAAATCGGATAACGTTTGCGGCGATAAGGAATGCGTTACATCAAACGAGCGTTCCGAACGCCGTGCGCCGATAGTCGTCATTAACGGGGCACCGCCCGTTTGAACGGGTGCCGGTAATTGAATATCTGCCGCACCGGCCGTAACGGCAACCAATCCGGTTATGGAAGCTAAAAGAACTTGTTTAATCATTTCCCCTCCTTATTTGTTGTTATAAACGGCAATGCCGCGTAAAATATCCATAGCTCTGTCAAGCTGATAATCTTTTTTCTCATCATCTTTTGAATCGCTTGAATCGGAAGAAGAAGGCGTTTCCTTTGATTTTTTCTTTTGAACTTCTTTGGCTTTCTTTCCCTCCTCAGCGGCAATGGCACCGGGCAAATTATCTTCGCCGAACCCTTTAATCACGGGCAATTCTTTTAATTTTGCGCGCGGAATAACCACATCCGGCTCAATGCCTTTGGCTTGAATGGAACGCCCCGAAGGGGTATAATAACGCGCCGTGGTGATTTTAATACCGCCGAAGCCGGGAATTTCTTTAATGGTTTGAACCGATCCTTTCCCGAACGATTTTAATCCGACAACCAAGGCTCGATGATGATCTTGCAGCGCGCCGGCAACAATTTCCGAAGCGGAAGCAGACCCTTCGTTAATCATAACGACTAAAGGTTTACCGTTGGTCATATCGGGCGTTTCGGCAAAAAACTGTAAATTTTCTTTGGGATCACGAGAACGCGTTGAAACAATTTCGCCTTTGCTGATGAATGTATCCACCACACCGATGGCTTCATTTAACAAGCCGCCCGGATTGTTTCGCACATCAATAATAAAGCCGATAATTTTATCATCACCGATTTCCTGCGTTAAGTTTTTAACGGCTTCATGCAACATTGTGGTTGTGCTTTCGTTAAAAGCTGTCACGCGAATATAGCCGATATCGTCTTTGGCTTCATATTTAATGGGTTTTACTTTAATAACGGCACGCGTCATTTTAATATCAAACGGTTCTTTATCTTTTCGGGAAATGGTGACCGTGACTTTTGTTCCGGGCTTTCCGCGCAGTTTTTTAACGGCTTCGTTTAAAGTTTGTCCGATCACCGATTCGCCGTCAATATGAGTGATGTAATCGCCGGCTTGAATACCCGCTTTATAGGCCGGTGTATCGTCAATGGGTGATGTGACACGCACCAACCCGTTATCGGAAGAAACCTCCATTCCCAAACCGCCGAATTCGCCTTTGGTTTGTTCTTCCATATCGGCATAATCGGATTGATTCATAAAACCCGAATGCGGATCTAATGAGGAAAGCATACCGTTAATGGCATTTTCAACCAATTTTCGATCGGTTGTTTCTTCCACGTAATCTTGCTTGATAACCTGATAAGCCGCACCGAATAACTCCATTAAAACATACGGATCATCTTTTTCATCGGAGACGGATTGTTTCGGCGGTGTGGCATTCGCGCAACCGATTGTTAACAAACAAAAGCAAAAAAGTATTGTGGTAAATTTCATTGAAACTCCTTTTGTTATATTTTGTATCATATTTAACACACTTTCGAAAATCGGTCAATGACAAATTCACTTATCGACTTTAAAAAATAAGAAAATATGTTTAATCAGCCGCTGTGCTTTGCGCCATATTTTCCCAAACGGGACGAAACTCTTCAATCACTTTTTTGTAAACCGCCCGTTTAAAAGGAATAACGCGCGCAGGCACCTCTTTGGCATTGACCCATGAAAACGAAACAAACTCAATTTCTTCGGGATAAGCGGTTAAATTAAAATTCGAATCCGATCCCGTATGCAAAAACAAAAACCATTTTTGGCGTTGGCCGATAAAAAAACGATTCCCCCATAAAATCGGTTTCGGAAAAGTATAAGAATACCATTTGGAAGAAATTTTAAGTAAAATAACCTGGTCTTTTTTTAAGCCCGTTTCTTCTTTCAATTCCCGATAAGCGGCATCAAGCGGTGTTTCGCCCGTATCAATACCGCCTTGGGGCATTTGTTCGGTGCAGTTTGTGGGAAAAGGCGCCGTTTTTGCGCGTTTTCCGAGCCATACTTCTCCTTTTTTATTGATAATCATCAAGCCGACATTCGGTCGATATTTGGGGGCGTTGTTCGAGCTTTTTTTTAAAGTTTCTGCCATTACTTTATGCCTTTTCTTCAATAATCACGAAGGCAACCGCAAAAGTATCATCGCTTAACGATAAATGCACGACGGGATGCGTTGCTTTTTTTGATAATGATGTTTGTGCTTGTCCGGTAATATGCAAAAACGGCGCACCGACGGCATTATTTTGCACTTCAATTTCTTTCCATGATGCTTTGGCACCCATACCGCAACCCAATGCTTTTACAAATGCTTCTTTGGCAGCAAAACGCTTGGCATAAAAAGCGGCGGCGTTCCCGTATTTTTGCGCCTGTGCCTGTTCATGAGGCGTAAAAATTCGATTCAAAAATCGCGCCCCGAATTGACGAGATAATTTTTCAATTCGATTGATGTTGATAATATCCGTTCCGATACCGATAATTGCCATTTTTCTATGCTTTCAACCGATGAACCGTTGCAATGTGCGGGAAAGCGCGTAACGCCTGCAATAAAATATCCAACTGATTGTTGTCTTTGACTTCAACTTCAATCACAATATCCGAAAAACCGTTGCTGCGCGTTTTGGTGGTTAAATTTGTGAGCGGAATGTTTTGTGCGGCCACAATGTTGGTCATGCCCGTTAATGCCGACGGTTTATCCTCCAAAACAACTTTAATTTTCACCGGTAATACTTTATCTTTCACAATATCCATATTCCAATCAACATCTAACCACCGTTCCGGCTCGTCCTGATATTGATTAAGCGTCGGACAGTCACTGGTGTGAATGGTCACATCTTTCCCCGTATTAACAATGCCGACAATGGCATCACCCGGCACCGGATGACAACATTTGCCGAATTTTAACGCAATGCCGGAAATAAGCCCCGTGACGGGCATTTTTTTATCGAGCTGCGAATCGCTTTTGCTCTTTTTGAATAACGACATGGCGCGCTTAAAGCCGGACGGTACACATTCGGGGTGCATTTGATTAAAAACCTCTCGAAACGGAATTAACCCGGCACCGACGGCAGCCAAAAAGTCGTTCACGGACGTTTGTTTATATTGTGCCAAAAAAGGCTGTAACTCTTTTTCGTTGAAAGAAATGCCGTATTCTTTGGCGGTATTGCTGAAATAATCCCGTCCAAGCGCCATATTTTTTTCATAAAGCTGTGTGCGCACAAACCGCCGAATGCTTGCCTTGGCTTTGGCTGTTACGGCCAAATGTTCCCATTCGGGAGACGGCGTTTGATTTTTGTTGGTTAAAATTTCAACCTGATCGCCGTTTTCCAAAATAGTGCGCAACGGCTTAATTTTTCCGTTAATTTTAACACCCACGCACGTATCGCCCACGCGGGAATGAACGGCATAGGCAAAATCAAGCGGACCGGCACCGCGCGGCAAAGTAATTAAATCGCCTTTCGGTGAAAAACAAAACACCTGATCCTGATACATGGCAATTTTGGTATGCTCTAAAAATTCATTCGGGGAGGAAGAGTGATTCATTAAATCCAACAAATCGCGCAACCAGCGATATTGCTTTCCTTCTTTGTGAACGCCTTGTTTATATTCCCAATGCGCGGCCACGCCGTATTCGGCCACTTCATGCATTTCCTTGGTGCGAATTTGCACTTCGATCCGGCGATTGAGCGGCCCGATAACGCCCGTATGCAACGAGCGATAGCCGTTCGGTTTCGGCGTTGAAATATAGTCTTTATACCGCCCCGGAATCATGGGATATTTTGTGTGAATAATACCCAACACCTGATAACATTGGGCAATGGAATCCACAATAATGCGAAAAGCAATCACATCACACACCTGTTCAAAAGAAATGTTTTGCTTTTGCATTTTGCGCCAAATGGAATACGGCCTTTTTTCACGCCCCGTAATTTCTGCTTGAATATCGTTTTCCGCCATATCTTTTTGCAGTTGGGCAATCACCTTTTCCACATCTTGCCGACCTTGCTCGTTTAAAAAATGCAATCGGGATTCAATGCTTTTATACGCTTCCGGATATAGTGTTTGAAAGGCATAATCCTCCAATTCGTCTTTTAACGCCTGCATACCGATTCTTTCGGCAAGCGGCACATATATTTCCATGGTTTCTTTGGCGATTCGTTGCCGTTTTTCGGGCTTTTTGCAAAACGATAACGTTCGCATATTATGCAATCTGTCGGCTAATTTAATAAGCAGAACCCGAATATCCGTACTGATGGCTAAAACAAGCTTTTGAAAATTTTCCGCCTGCTTGGATTCTTCCGAATGAATCTGCACTTTTGATAATTTTGTAACGCCGCGTACCAAATTGGCAACATCTTCACCGAATAATTCTTTAATATCGGCATAAGAAGCCGGCGTATCTTCCACGGTATCGTGCAAAAGTGCCGCGATAATGGTGGCGCTGTCTAACCGATATTGCGTTAAAATGGCAGCAACCTCCAACGGATGCGAAAAATAAGGATCACCCGATTCGCGCATTTGAGCGGTATGCATTTTCATGGCAAACACATACGCGCGGTTTAATGCCTCTTCATCGGCATCAGCATCATAAGACTTAACGCGTTCAACAAGTTCGTATTGACGCACGCGAGTCTCCTTATTGATTAAGCATTCAAATCATCAACAACCTGAAAGGAATCGGATTCAATAAATTCGGCATCGCTGTATAACTGTTCACCGGCCGTTTCCGTTTCGATTTCTTTGGCTTCCAATTTTTCAACCGGATTTTCCCGCGCGGCATACCGTTGCATGCCTTCTACAATTCCTTCCCGTGTTTGATTTAAATCAATAGTGCCTTCTTCAATTTCTCTTAAAGCCACAATCGTATTTTTATCTCTGTCTCTGTCAACCGTTAAGGCGGCGCCCGAATCCAAAGCTTTTGCCCGACCGGCGGCCGTTAAAACCAAATCAAACCGATTCGGAACTATTCTGACGCAATCTTCAACCGTAACTCTTGCCATATTTTATCCTTTCATAATGCTTAAAAATACAGAATAAAAATACTATACGCTTTTTTTTTCCAAAAAGCAAGTCTCTTTTTTAAAAAGATTTCTTGCGCTTTTTAAGTTTTTTTTATATACTGGAAAAAAATTTTAATTCAAAAGAAAGGTATATAATGAAAAAATATTTAATTACCAGTGCATTACCTTATGTGAACGGTTTGCCTCATTTGGGACATTTAATCGGCTGTTTATTGCCGGCGGACGTTTATGCCCGCTTTTTAAGAGCCAAAGGAGAAGATGTTTTGTTCATTTGCGGCACGGATGAACACGGCACGCCCTCCGAAGTCGGGGCGGCTAAAGAAAATATGCCGGTGGAAGAATATTGCGCGAAATATCATCAATTGCATACACAAATGTATGAAGGATTTAATTTATCTTTCGACTATTTCGGACGCACAAGTTCCGAGCAGAATAAAGAAATCGTGTATCGAATCTTTGAAAAATTGTGGCAAAACGGTCTTGTTGTCGAAAAAACAACGCGTCAGGTTTACTCGCCCGATGACGGGCGCTATTTGCCGGACAGTTATGTTATCGGTACCTGTCCTTATTGCGGATATGAAAAAGCAAAAGGCGATCAATGTGAAAATTGCACCAAAGTTTTGGATCCGATTGATTTAATTCATCCGAAAAGTGCCATTTCCGGCAGTGATAAAGTTGAAATTCGGGAAACAAAACACCTCTTTTTACAATTACCGAAATTAGAGCAGGATTTGTCCGAATGGATTGAAACAAAAAAAGGCGTCTGGCCGGATATTGCTTATTCCATTGCCAAAAAATGGTTGAAAGAAGGATTACAGGAGCGCGGTATCACGCGCGATTTAAAATGGGGATTTGCCGTTCCGAAAGAAGGCTATGAAGACAAGGTTTTTTATGTGTGGTTTGATGCGCCGATCGGTTATATCGGTATTACAAAGCAATGGGCCGATGAAAAACCGGCGCAACGCCGGTTTGAAGATTGGTGGTTGAATCCCGATGAGACAATTCATACCGAATTTATGGGAAAAGACAATATTCCGTTTCACACCATTTCTTTTCCGGCAACACTCAAAGGTACCGGTGAAAATTGGACACAGGTCAATATGCTCAAAGGGCTCAATTATTTAAATTTTGCCGGCGGAAAATTTTCAAAATCCGAACATCGCGGTATTTTTCTGGATGATGCCATTCAAGAATTCCCCGCCGATTATTGGCGGTATTGGCTGATTGCCAACGCACCCGAATCCGATGATACCAATTTCAGCTTTGATCAGTTTGCCGCAACCGTTAACAAAGATTTAAACGATGTGTTGGGTAATTTTGTCAATCGCGTTTTGAAAATGACGGCAACAAACTTCGGGCAACAAATTCCGTTAATCGGAAATCCGACGACAACGGAAAAAGAATTATATGCCGCGTTAGATACGCTGATTGAAACTTATACAAAGCATTTATCGCATTTGGAATATCGAAAAGCCATGAGCGTTTTAAGAGAAATTTGGGTGGCGGGAAATAATTATCTGGCACAAACGGAACCGTGGAAAGTGGTTAAAACCGACACGGATTATGCCGGTACCATTCTAAACACTGCCTTGAATTTGATTCGGCTTTATGCCCATTTAAGTTCACCGATTATGCCGCAAACGGCTCAAAAAATGATTGATATTTTTGAATATCCCGATAATTTGGCTTGGCCCGATGCGCCAATGTCGGTTTATTTAACAAAATTGCCGACAGGTACATCGTTTCAATTGATTCAGCCGTTATTCCAAAAGATATTACCTGACAGAACGGCCGAATTGAAAATGCGTTATAAAGAAGAATAAAAAAGGAGATTGTTATGAATTTAACACAAATTTTATATGCTTTTTTTTGGCAAATACTTGCTGAAATACAACCGCGGTTTTTACGTCGTGTTTTTTGCTGGGGGGTAGAAAAACGCATTTATGCGGAAAATGTAAAAAAATATCCGTTATTAAAAACCACATTATGGGGTACGAATATTTCATCTCCGATCGGGATTCAAAGTGATTGTCAACTGGATATTCAAACAATCGATTCGCTCATTCAATTGGGTGCCGGATTTGGAACATTCGGCAGTTATACGTTAAAAGACGAGGCAGCCGAACATCAAACCGTTTATTATTGCAAAGATAAAAAACAACGGATGTTCGAAAGCAATTTTGCCAAAACAAGCATTGCACTTGTTGCCAAAAAGTTAAGTTCACGCCGTTACTTACCGCATTTTGTCGGTGCGTCGTTGATTTCGTTTAACGCTGACGAATATAAAGGGCAGGATCAGGTTCCGATGCCGGCTTATTTACATGATTTTGAACAAATGACGCAAACAGCTGCGCCGTTTTGTGATTTTTTGGTCATCAATGTTTCACATCCGTCTTCCTGCCTGTATCAATTGATTTCCGATGAATCTTCTTTGCAGCCGTTAATTGCAACCGTTAAACAATCAGCTTCGGTTGCGGCGCCGATTCGCACACCGAAAATATTATTAAAAGTGCCTTATGATATTTCCGACTTGGAAGTAAAAGCCATTTCTCAAATGGCTCTCAAAAATGAGTTGGACGGTATTGTTATTGCCGGTCCTGCCATTTATCAAAAGAACACAGCTTTATTAAAAGCCAAAGAGCTCAATGAATTAACCAGTGACACAACGTTTATCACAGGAACTCCCATTCGCAAAGGGTTATTACGATTGATTCGGGAATTTCGGCGCCGGACAAACGGATTGATTCCGCTCATTGCCTCCGGCTGTATTTTTTCGGGACAAGACGTGTATGACTTTTTGGCAACAGGAGCCAGTGCCGTTGAAGTCGGATCATCTTTTCCTTTCGGCGGGCCGAAATCGTTATTAACGATAACGGCGGAATTTGCCAAACTTTTAAAAACAAACAACATTGCTTCCGTATCTGATTTAATCGGAATGAACGAACCGTTGTCAAAAGATGTTCAAATGGCTGATTTATTTGATTAAGAAAGTAACCGAATGACCGAGAGAAACAAGGCCCGGGCAATTTACTTTTTAAAAAGATGCCTTTTAATTCCCGTAACATTATTCGGCATTATGGCATTGAATTTTTTGTTTGTGCAGTTAGCGCCCGGCGGCCCCGTCGAACAGATGATGATGAAGTTGGAAAGCGCTGCGCCGTCCGGGCTTGTCAGTCGCATCGGCGGAACGGGCGGCAGTGAAAGTTTTACGCCGCAAGGGGGAACGTCATCACAGTCCCTCTATCGCGGCACGCAAGGATTAAAAGCCCAATTACGGCAAGAGCTGGAACGGCGTTTCGGTTTTGATAAACCGCCGCTGCAACGGTTCGGGCAAATGATGAGTCAATATCTTCGTTTTGATTTCGGCAAAAGTTTTTATCAGGATAAAACGGTTTTGGAATTGATTGGCGAAAAAATGCCTGTGTCTGTTTCTTTGGGGGTGTTCAGCACGCTTTTGATTTATTTGATTGCCATTCCGCTCGGTGTTCGAAAAGCGGCAAAAGCCGGCTCAAAATTTGATGTATCCACCAGCTGCCTGCTTACAATCGGCTATGCGGCACCAGCGTTTTTATTGGCAATTTTTCTGATTGTTGTTTTTGCCGGCGGACGTTATTTCAGTTGGTTCCCGCTCAAAGGATTAACCTCGGACGGCTGGGCGGATTTTCCTCTTTGGAAGCAAATTTGCGATTATTTATGGCACATGGTTCTGCCCGTAACCGCCCTCACGGTCGGCGGATTGGCCGGATTAACGTTTTTAACGAAAAATGCTTTTTTGGAGGAAATGGGAAAGCAATATGTTTTAACGGCCAAGGCAAAAGGCGCATCGGATAAAAGAATTTTATACGGGCATATTTTTCGAAACGCCATGTTAATTGTGATTGCCGGTTTTCCCTCCATGTTGATTGGTATGTTATTTACGGGTTCGGTTTTAATTGAAGTTATTTTTTCGTTGGACGGATTGGGTTTGCTGGGTTTTGAGGCCGTTCAAAATCGTGATTATCCCGTTGTGTTCGGCACGCTTTATTTGTTCGCGCTTTTGGGGCTGATTTTAAATTTAATCAGTGATTTTGTTTATACGCTTGTTGATCCGCGTATTCATTTCGGAAAGAGAATGTCATGATCAGTCCGATGTTACGCCGCAAAATTCAAACTTTTAAGAAAAACAAACGAGCTTATATTTCGTTATGGCTTTTTCTCATTCTTTTTTGTTTATCTTTGTCCGCACCGTTTTTGGCAGACAGTCGTCCGTTGGTTTTAATGTATAATCATGTGTTATTTTTTCCGTCTTTGCAATATGTTTCCGATAAAATGCTCGGCGGTAATTTACCGACGGAAGCCGTGTATTCCGATCCCTT
Organism: uncultured Alphaproteobacteria bacterium; assembly: GCA_947627155.1. Lineage (GTDB taxonomy): Bacteria > Pseudomonadota > Alphaproteobacteria > CAAHEQ01 > UBA3637 > RGIG4140. Next base: position 10,633 of record CANQUX010000005.1, read on the forward strand.
TACGCAACGACAAATTCGATTAAACGGTTGGGGTATTTATCCGCTCATTCCCTATCATCATGACACGGTTGATTATTTCAGCACCGAACCGTTTCCGGCGCCGCCGAGCGCGCGGCATTGGTTGGGAACCGATGATCAGGGGCGTGATGTTTTGGCGCGGTTGTTATATGCGTTGCGCATCAGTTTAATTTTCACGCTTGTTTTAACCTTTTTTTCGGCTGTCATCGGTATCGGTGTCGGTGCCGTTCAAGGCTATTTCGGCGGTAAAACTGATTTGTTTATCGGGCGCTTTTTGGAAATTTGGAGTTCTCTGCCGCAACTTTTTATTTTAATTATCATATCAAGTTTAATCGAACCGGGATTTTGGGCTTTGCTCATTATTTTGCTTTTGTTCGGGTGGACATCGTTAACGGGTGTTGTGCGCGCCGAGTTTTTAAAAACGCGCGGATTGGATTACGTTAAAGCCGCCAAAGCAATGGGCGTCAGCGACGGCAGAATTATTATCCGCCATATTTTGCCGAATGCGCTTGTAACGGCCGTTACCTATATTCCCTTTTTGTTGGCGGGCGGTATTGTTTCTTTATCCGCCTTGGACTTTTTGGGTTTAGGCTTGCCGATCGGCACGCCGAGTTTGGGTGAGTTAATTCGTCAGGGCAAGGAAAATTTGGCCGCGCCGTGGTTAGGCATTACCGCCTTTTTAATGATGACGTTTTTATTATCACTACTGTTATTTATCGGAGAGGGTGTGCGAGATGCCTTTGATCCGCATCAGGGAAAAAGCGAATGAACATTTTGGAAATTAAAAATTTATGGGTTCGTTTTAATAAATTCGCGGCAGTGCGCGGGGTATCGTTAGCCGTTAAGCCCGGAGAGTTTGTCGGACTTGTCGGCAACAGCGGATCAGGAAAATCAACCATCGCCGCTGCTGTTTTGCAATTACAAAAAAACGTGACGATTAACGGCGAGATTTATTTTCAACGGCAAGATTTATGCGAATTAAACGAAAAACAATTGCAGGAAATTCGCGGATCTAAAATCGCCATGATTTTTCAAGAACCCATGACAAGTTTAAATCCGCTTCATTCTGTGGGAAAACAAATTACGGAAGCGTTAAAATTGCATCATCAGCCGATGACGAAAGAAAAAGTGACGGAGCTTTTAAAACTGGTTGAATTAGATGATACGGAACGCATTTACGACTCCTTTCCGCATGAGCTTTCGGGCGGACAACGGCAGCGGGTTATGATTGCCATGGCTTTGGCCGGCAAACCCGATATTTTAATTGCCGATGAGCCGACAACCGCGTTAGATGTGCGCGTTCAAAGTCAAATTTTAAAATTACTTAAAATTTTACAACAAAAATTGGGATTGGCCGTTTTGTTTATTACGCACGATTTAAGAATTGTGCGCCAAATGGCCGATCGGGTTTATGTATTGAAAAGCGGTAAAATTGTTGCAACGCACCTGCCGCCGGTTGAGCAGGCACAAAGTCGTGTTTTTACGCCCGATTCCGGATCGCCCGTTTTAACCGTAAAGCATTTGCGGGTTGTTTATGATTCGTTGGAAGCCGTGCAAGATGTGTCTTTTTCCTTATATGAGGGGCAAACGCTCGGCATTATCGGGGAAAGCGGTTCGGGAAAATCTTCTTTGGCGCAGGCAATTATGCGATTGATTCCGGCGCAAGGTTGTGTTTTGTTAAATGAAACAGATTTTTTTAAATTATCCGGTAAAAATTTAAGAAATGCCCGTGCGCACATACAAATGGTTATGCAAGATCCGGCCGGTTCTTTAAATCCGCGCTTATCCGTTCGGCAAATTATTGAAGAAGGGTTGCGGGTTCATTCAAAATCGTCATCGGCCGAACGATTGGCAAAAATTGAAGCGGTTTTAAAGGCGGTTGATTTAAGAAGCGATCTTTTAAATCGTTACCCGCATGAGCTTTCGGGCGGACAGCGGGCACGCGTGGCTTTGGCGCGTGCTTTGGTTCTCAATCCGAAAGTTTTGGTGCTTGATGAGGTCACCTCTTCTTTAGATGAAGCAACGCAAAAGCAGTTAATGCAATTATTGATTCGCTTACAGAAAAAATATCGCCTGTGTTATCTGTTTATCACGCATGATATGCGGCTCATTCGGGAAATTGCCGATTATTTATTGGTTATGAAATCGGGGCGTGTTGTTGCCAAAGGAACATTAACGGAAGTGATGAAACGGCGCAGCGAAAATAACTATATTTGTGAGTTTTTTAAGTAAAAAAATCATTATTTTTTATTCCTCTTTTAATATCAACCAAATATCACCGTCATTTCTGGGTGGGTTACCGTCTTGTTTATCAACCCAACTCATGCCCCAGCTATGATAGGAAGTTGCATCATAGACCACTAAATTACCGTATTCACCCGCATTTAACTCGCCTAACGGAAAATCAGAACAATAACCTCTGCATTGTCCTTCACCGCAGCAACATTTTTGAGCTCTAAAACCGGTCGTGCATTGAGTGACATCTGATGTATCGGGATCGCTGTTTACATGTAGTTCAATGCAATCATCCATTGTTCCGTGTCCCCAAATTTTATAAGAATGTTCATAAGGCCCGAAATGGTTTGGTGTTATTTTTTTGCATTTCGGTTGTGCTTTTTCAAGATTCTCCCAGGCAAAAGCCCCATCAAGGAAAAATTCTGTCGGAATGTGAATGACGCAGGCATTATGTTCCTCTTCATACGTTCCCCCATCCGGACAGGATTCACAACGATATGTTTCTTTATTACAATACGGATCTTTTCCCCTTTCCAAACATTGTGCATTCGCGGTGCATTCCACGCATTCACCATTAAGCCATATAGGTTTTTCCGGCGGACACGATTCGCAATTACCCAGCTCATCATTACAACGGGGTCTGCTTGAATCCTTGCAATCCGTATGCTCTATACATTCCACACACTCGTGATTTGCTACATCACAAACAGATCTTGGAGCACTGCAATTGCCATCTCCCACACACTCCACACACGTATTACTCTCTTTATCGCATACCTGTGACTCTTCACAATCTTCATCTTTTGCACACCAACCTTCGGGACGATTCGAATCATAATTGCCGTTCACATCCGCCGCATCGAACTCAACATAAATTTCATTATTTTCATCACTGGTACATGAATCACCTCCTGTGTAGGACAAACCATTGATATCCATTTCCAAACGGCCGTCCATGGCGGCAACAAGCGTTGTGAGGGGCTTACAAACACCTTTTGAAATGTTCCCCACGACAATATAATAAGCATCTGCCTCACGACAATTATAAAGCTCATTTTTACTCTCTTTATTACCTCTGATGATACAATCATAATCAACGGGATAACGATCATATTGTGTTGATAAATGCCCGCTGTAATCTTCATTTTCTGGTGTATCATCATAAGGATCACCTAATAACAATTCTTCATTCCCCAAAGCGTATTTTACCTTTAAATCGTTACGCATTAAGTTAATTTCATTGGCAATTTGATCGGCTTGATAGTAGTTCATGGCTAATTTATAGCCGACAATCCCGCCGATTGATAAAATAGCAATAATGGCGAGCACCCCGAGCATTTCAATCATGCTCCGCCCGCTTTGCGATTGTGTTTTGATGCTATTTTGCTTTTCTTCTTCCCCGCTCACGATTTGTTCTTTATTTCTTTGCATTTCTGCGTAGTTTAGCTGATTTTTTCTTGCATATTTCGTCATTTTTGACTCCCTTTCACTCTACGAATAGCATAAAATAAACGTACCTTTAATGCAACGCGGATTCGGGGGTAAAATTACCCTCAAAAATTGTTGAAATAGCCTTTTTATAACTATTTGATATTGCATTTATTTTCCTCTAAACTAAATTTTTTTTGAAAGAATCAAAAAAAGTGTTGCAAAAATCGTACGTTTTTTTTGTGCAACACTCCCCAAAATAAAACTCTTTTTTGCTTGACATTATTTTGAATATCCTTATACTTTTAGACAGGGTAACTGATATGCGCCCCCAAAGTGTAAACTTTTCTTGTAAAAGAATAGATTTTATGCTTTTTTTATAAAACCGGATGATCGAAAGATGGTAAGATTTAGTATTAACATTATTTCGAATGATAATTACCATCTTTCGGTCGCCTCTCATTAAAGTCATTATTTTTTCTCTATTGTTCACAATATTTTCCCCCTTTTAACAGGCGATGATTCTTTTCTTTTATTTTCGACGGAAAGTGCTGTCCCGTGAAACGTGGGATAGCGCGGTGTGCCGAAAATAAGAAACGGAAAGCAGCAATATTGATATTTTCTCTGATTTTCGGCACATAGCGGGACGTCACTTTTCGCGACGTCCCACACCCGCCGAGAATCAGAGAAAGGAAGCAAGGCAAACAGATAATTTTTCTCTTTCATGGGTGAAAATCGTGTTGTTAAGCAATTTTCCCCTTTGTCGGTGGGTGGAAAGTAATGAAACACTCCCTCTTTTCCTCTATCGGCGGGTGTGATGCGCTGCTGAAAGGAGCGCATCGCTATGGGCCGATAGGAGAAAATGAGCGGCAGGCGGGCTGGTCTCACTCACATAACGCGGAGTAGGAGGCGTTGCCATTGGTGGTGTAGACGTAACCATAGTCAAGGGAGACGTTGTACGCGAAGCAGGAATCTATTTTATTTTCCAACCAGACTCTGTCTCTTGTCTTACTGCTAAAATCATCTTTCAAATCCGTCCTTGTCTGACTGTTACATGTGCCAAGCCCCACCACACTGCCACACCCGATGCTTGCCCGCGTTGCTTGCTTCCTTCCTAATGCCTCGCAGAACCGCCCTGCACTCCACCAGTTCATCTCCGTACTTTCTGCATCTTCCGGCCACGCTAATGCAAAGCCGGTTTTCTTTCCTATTACTTTATCTTTGCTCGCATTCCGGCATTCACTCTTATGAAAGCTATTTCCTCCAAATTTATTAGGGTCAAATTCTTTGCCGTCACCACATTGATACCCCCAATACATGTAGCAATACTCTCCCAGCCCGCAATCAGCATTGCTTTCGCATTCTCCGACGCGCTCCTTATCACATCCGCCGTTTTCAAGTGATGCTTTCCATTCTTTACTTGTGTCACTGCTACAAACGCATTTTCCACCCTCCGGTTTACTGTCTTCCGGACATTCTGTGCATTTAGTGCCGTCCCAATATGGTGTAGCAGTGCTGCATACACAGTCTTCGCCATCTTCGCTAAGCTCTGCTCCCGCCGGACAAGCACACTTTCTACCGGTCCATACCTTTCCGCCCGAACAACCCGCGCAACAGCCGCCGTTACAGGTTTTCTCGGTGTCCTCACAGGTGCATTCGCCCTTATCGTCACTCAACGTTGTACCTCTCGGACATTCTGCCGGCACGGGGTCATCATCTTGCGGCGCATCGCCTTGTTCCGTGTCTGTTGGCGGATTGCTGCTTCCGCCGCTCACCCCGCCTATATCTTTGGTCGAAAAGGCGACCATTACTTCATTCGTTTCACCGCAGAAATTATCCTGCTCATCATAATAACTTTTGTCACCTATTTTTATATCAGCCGTATCGTCCATGTTATCTAACAAGGCTACCAACGGTTTACACACTCCCTCAGGAATGTTTGATAACGTAAACGAATAGCCTTTTTCCGTTTCACCCAATATCTCAATCGGATAAGCTATCTCAATGCCATAATTACTGCCAAAATTTAAGTGTTTTTCATCGTCGTATGGCGAGCCGAGCAATAATTCGTCCACCCCGCGCGCAACTTTCATTTTTGCATCGGTACGCATCAGGTTAATTTCATTTGCAATCTGATTCGCTTGATATCGATTCATGGCCATTCTGTATCCTGCTATACCGCCAATGCTTAACACCCCGATAATAGCCAAAACGCCCAACATTTCAATCATTGAACGGCCTTCTTGAGCTTGATTTTGAACTTGTTTGAACTCTTTTTTCTTTATTTTATTGCTCATTTTCTGCTCCCTTTCATAACAAATAGCATAAATTAAACGTACCTTTAATGCAACGCGGTTTCGGGGATAATTTTACCCCTAAAAAGTGTTGAAACAAGCCTGTTATAACCCGTTGATATTGCATTAAAATTACCTCCATATAAATTTTTTTTGAAAAAATCAAAAAAAAGTGTTGCAAAAATCGTACGTTTTTTTGATGCATATTCAAAAAAAATCGCCTTGATGAGAGGCGACCGGAAGTTGCTAACTATCTATTCGACATAGTGCAGTATATTGACCAAAAGGTTTATTTTACTACCTTCCGGCCAGTTGACCATTTCCTTTTTTGATATCAATCAAAAAAGGCACAATTATTTATCCTTTTTCAAGGATACGAATAGAGAGGTTAGCATACCTCGGGGCACACATCACTTGCCTTGCCTTTGAGTATAAAGGCAGTCAAAACTAATGTCAAGCAGAAAATTTGCCTCCTTTCACAAATGAAAAGGCCATTAAAATAACAATAAACAAAACAACCGGAGCGTTTTTCAAAAAACAACTTGATTTTTTGGGCCTTTTGCATATAATACGATTGAAATATTCATTTTTTTCAAAGGATTTTTAAATGAAACGAGCACAATGGGGCGGACAAATCGGTTTTATTCTGGCAACGGCCGGATCGGCTATCGGATTGGGTAATGTTTGGCGTTTTCCCTATATGGCCGGCCAAAACGGCGGCGGTACATTTTTATTTTTATATCTGCTCTGTGTGTTCGGGTTGGGCTATTTTTTACTGTTGTCCAAACTGGCTTTCGGCCGATGCGCTCATACAAATATGGTTGACGGTTTTTCGGTTGTTGCCGCCAAAAATAAAAAAATTATCTCGCCTTGGTGGGGAAAAACGGCCGGCGCGTTAACTTTGTTTAACACATTACTGGTTCCCGGGGTTTATGTGGTTGTCATCGGCTGGACTTTGTTTTATTTGGTTCATGCCGTTTTATATTTGCTTCATCTTTCCGATACGCCTTTAAACAAAACCTTGTTTGAAGGTTTAACTGCCTCTTTCGGCGAACAGTTGTTTTGGAGTGTTATTTGCATTGTTGCCACTATGGGCATTATTATGCGCGGCATTCGAAAAGGCATTGAAAAAATATCGCTGCTGCTGATGCCGATTTTATTTGTTTTGCTTGTTTTTATGGCCGTTCGAATGCTTCTGATGCCCGATGCTTTTAAAGGCATTGAATTTTTCTTAAAACCCGATTTCACCGCCATGGGCTTCACCGCCGACGGCTTTCAATTTAAAACGTTCGCAGCGTTATTGTTACAAGTGATGGGGCAAGCCGTTTATTCTTTATCGTTGGGCTTGGGTGTTTTGTTTGTTTACGGATCATATTTATCCGATAAAGAAAATTTGTTGAAATCCACTGCGTGGATTGCCTCACTGGATACGTTGGTTGCGCTGCTTTCCGGCTTTATTGTTTTACCGGCCGTTTTTGCCTTTCATTTACCGCCCGAATCCGGCCCGACTTTGAGTTTTATTACGCTGCCGATGGTGTTTGAACAAATGCTCGGCGGTGCTTTTTTAACGGTTGTTTTCTTTGCACTGCTTTTTATTGCCGCCATTACGTCGTTAATTTCCATGTATGAAGCCGCCGTGAACGTTATTTCCGAAAAAATGCATTTAAATCGCACACACGCTGTTTGTCTTGTCGGCGGGTTGAACAGTATGATAACCGGTATTATTTTGCTTTCTTTTTCAAAAACGGTTCCGTGGCAAATTAACAATATGGACCTGTTTTCTTTTGCCGATGTTTTAACCGGTTCTTTTACCATGGGATTTTTGGTTTTATATACAACACTGTTTATGGGCTGGGTTGTTTCAACGGCAGTGATTCAAAACATTCAAAAGGGTCTTTCCAAACCGTTGCCGAAGTTTTTTAAACGCTATTTAAGATTTACGTTGCGTTTTACCGCGCCGCTTCTTTTAATTGTTTTGTTTATCACGGCATTGACCGATTTAATCAATCAATAACACGCATCAAAAAAGGCGATTCGAAAAATTCAAACCGCCTTTTAAAACACTCTTTTTTTTATTTAAATGTTGCCTGCTCCAAAACATGAAAGACTTTATCCAAAGCCTTATCCATTTCCTTTTCGGAGGGAGGCGCCGATTCATCTTGAAGCAATTCTTTTGTTTTATTCACAACCTGCTTTAACAAAACAGCCGTGATATCCTGCCCGGCGTTTGTTTCAATGGCTTTGATTCTGTCTTGCACGTCTTTTTTACGCACTGCCAAACGTTGACAGATTTTTTCATCGGCATCTTGCTGAATTAAAACAGCCTCTTTTTTCGCTTCGTTGATAATTTCAAGACATTCTTTATCCGAATTTTTGGTGCGTTCCCGATATTCTTCATACAGTGCTTCCGCCTGCTCTCTTAACTGATGCGACTCATCTATTTCTTTTTTAATGAGCGCCGCACGGGATTTTCCCCAACCAGAGAGCTTTTGTTTCAAGGGTTTTATCATAATTAAAACCACCGCACAAAATGCAAAGGCAACCCAAAATTCCGGATTTTGCAATTCTGTCATTTCTTATCCTTTTGACTTTTTCGTTCTTTTCCGATAAGTTTATGCGTTAACTCTCGAGCCAGAACGGCCGCAACCTGATCGGATTCGCGCATCACCGATTCTTTGACCCGTTTCATTTTTCGTTCGGCTTCTTCAATTTGCAGCCGAAACGTTTGTTCATGATCGGAATCAATGTGCGCCGCATATTTTTGAATATCCTGATATGTTTCATTCAAAATCTCGGCTTTAGTTTGCCGTGCCGAATAAATGCGACCGTTATAATCCTGAATGAGCTGCGCTGCCTGATTATTGACCGCTTCCGCAACCGATAAATCATTTTTAATTTTATGTTCGCGTTCCGCAAAAACATCTTGAATGAGCGGCATAAGAATAGAAACCGTCAAGACGTAAAAAACGCCGAAACATAAAAGCATCCAAAAAGCTTCGCCCAAAAACCAGTTCGTATCAAACTGCGGCATTGATTTTTAACCCGAATTGCTTATAAGAATAACAACATAATGGCCAAACCCAACGCATATAACGCGATGGCTTCCGTCATGGCGGCACCGCCCCACGCAAACACGCTGACATCTTGCTTAACATTCGGATTGCGACTGACACAGGTGATAATTGTCGTAAACACCGATGCCACGCCTTTGGCCACCGATAACATAACCAGACTGATTAAACCGACTGATAAATATTTAACGGCTTCGGCAATATAATTCATTGATTCTGTTTCCATTTTAATTCTCCTTATTTCAATATTAATGCGAATGCACCGCTTCTCCGATATAAATACTGGTTAAAATCGTATAAATATACGCTTGCAGAAAAGCAATGAACACCTCAAACAAAAGTAACACCCCCACAACAAGCAGAGGTAGTCCGCCGGCCAGTCCCAGCGAATAAACGAAGCCGGCAATAATTTTCAACAGAATATGGCCGACAATCATATTCATAACCAATCGTACCGTTAAACTGAACGGTTTGGCCAGAAACGAAAAAATTTCAATTGGAACAACAATCGGCGCCATAATCAACGGAATGCCCTCCGGCAAAAAGGTGCGAAACCAACGCACACCGTGATTGGCTAATCCGATGCCGATTGACACGATTAAGCCTAAAACGGCAAACGTGCCGACCGGTGCCAATTGACTGGTATATGTAAACGCATAGGGAAACAAACCCAGAAAGTTTCCGAAAAATACCATTAAAAAAACCGTTAAAATAAAGGGCAAATACCGTTCATATCCCGCACCGATACAATCTTTTGCCGTTGTTCGGACAAAGCCGAATAACGCTTCACCCACCGATTGAGCCGTTGAGGGAATTAACAACTGCCGCCGCATTAAAAACCACATAATGCCAAAACCGCATAATACGGATAAAACCATAAACAAAGAAGCGTTTGTAAAACTTAAATCAATTCCGTCTATTTCAATCGGAATAATGGATTTCACTTCAAACTGGTGCAGCGGACTGCTCATATTTTACCCTACCGTTTCATGGCATACCGAATCACCGACCATAAGCCGGCAAATCCGCCGAAAATTGTTAAGCCCGCCGTTAAAAGAGACGATGTGTTAAACAGATTTTGACACAAAACACCCAACGAAAGTCCGATTAAAACGCACCCGAACAAATTTGTAATCATTTCAACAATGGTTTGATAGCCGTGCAAATTCGAACCCGTTTTTTGGGGTTCCTGTTGCTTTTTTTGAGCCGCAATTTTTTTTGCCAAATCATCTGTTCTTTTTGTCATTTTCCCTCCAACTTTTTTTGAACGTCTCTTAAAATAATTGCCGTATCCGTGCCGACAATTCTTTCAGGAACCTGTTGATTTAAAACAACAATGGTCGGCGTGGCGCGGACAACATATAACTCGGATAAATTGTTGCGTTGCTGCATAATTTGCTTGCGCAGCGCCTCATTGGAAACACAAGCTTCGATGGCCTGTTCGTTTTCGGCATTAACACCGGCAAATTCCGCAATGATTTTCCGCGGTTTTTCAGCATACGCCAACTCTTTTTGATGCGTAAACATTTTTTCCATAAAGGCTTCATAGTTTTGAGGCGGAATACACCGTGCATAAATGGCACCCGTCATAGCGCGCGAGTCATAGGGCATATCAACATAAATCAATTTTGCCTGATTGGTTGCCACAAAGTTTTTTAACAACTCCGGCCACACCTGTTGATGAAAAACCGCACAATGAGAACAACTCATTGAGGAAAAAACATAAATTGTTTTCGGATTGCTTTTATCGCCGAAAATTCTTAAATCAAACGGCTTTAAATCCGTTGCGATTAAAGAAGTCGGAACGGTATTTTCTTGTGCATTCGTTTCAACGGCGAACGCAGACTTTATTTGCAACATGCCGCAAATAACGCCCGTCAGTAAAATACCGCAAAGTGTTTTTTGAAAACGCATTATCGTCTTTCGCCTAAAAAATTTAATAAAAATTGAAACAAGTTCACAAAATCCAAATACAGAGATAACGCCCCTGTAATAACAACCGTATCTTGCACCTCCGTATTGCCGAGGGATTGATAATAAAACGTTTTCAACCGTTGCGTATCATAAGCAACCAGACCTGCAAAAATGAAAACACCCAAAACGGATACGACAAACGAAACCATTGAGGAAGCCAAGAAAATATTCACAATCATCGCCACAATCATACCGATTAAGCCCATCACCAAAAACGAGCCGAAACCGGTTAAATCCCGCTTTGTGGCACTGCCCCAAACACTTAATCCCAAAAATGAAACCGCCGTAATTAAAAATGTTTGTACAACGGAAGACGGCACATAAACGGTAAAAACACTGCCCATGGATAAACCGAACAAAGCGGCAAACAACCAAAAATAAAAATTCGCTTTGGCAACATTTAAATGACCGGCCGCATTTTGAATCATAAAAATTAACACAAACGGTGCCAATAACACCACCCACCCCAATACCGACAAACTCACTTTATCGGGTTGTACGGTATAAAGCAGGCGCACGAGCGGTTCCTGCGTGGAGGCATACGCCGTTAAGCCGGATAAAACAAGGCTGCCCGCCATATATTGATAAATTTTACCGAAAAATGCCCGCAGACCCTCCGCCGGACGTTCAACGGCTTTTGTTCGGGGTAAATTCATATTCATTTGTTTCTCCTTTAATAAATGGTAAGTTATTATATCTCATTATACGCAAAATACAAGTTATTTTTTCATAAAAACAAAAAAATAAATGCCTTTTCGATATCCTTGTAAGGCTGATTTTCATAAAAATCAAGAAGAAAGCGTATAAAAAACCCCGCTTTTACCGAGCGGGGCTTTTCTTTTTTGATATAAATCACTTATGCCGATGCTTTTCGGGACTGAAACAGAGATTCTTCATAATCATCGGCATTCACAATTTCATAAGCCGATTTATCGGCCATCAGCTTGCGTAATAAAGCATTGGTATGCATATGCCCCGACTTAACACCGGAAAAACACCCGATAATCGGCATTCCCAATTGATATAAATCACCGATGGCATCTAACGTTTTATGCACCACAAATTCGTTTTCGCTGCGCAAGCCTTCTTTGTTTAACACCATATCGCCTTCAACAACAACCACATTATCCAACGAACCGCCGCGACCCAATCCCATGGCGCGTAACATTTCAACCTCCTGTGCAAAACCGAACGTACGGGCATAGGCCACCGATTCTTTAAACGCTCTTTCCGTTAAAACAATGGAATATTCCTGCCGACCGATGACCCGGGATTGTTTAAAATCAATCATAAAGTTAACCGATAAATCTTTTTCCGACGGATATAAACAAACGCCGGCGCCGTTTTTATCTTCAAACGAAACATCTTTTAAAATTTTCACGGCTTTTAACGGTGCATCTTGTTTGACAATGCCGGCACATTCGATTAATGTAACAAAATCCATTGCCGAACCGTCCATAACGGGAACTTCCCCGCTATCCAACTCAATTAAAATATTCGTAATGCCGAAACCGGCTAATGCGGCCATTAAATGTTCAATTGTTCCCACCGTAACACCGTCTTTGTTTCCGACACACGTACACATACGCGTATCAACAACCGTTTCATATGACACCGGCACCAAATTATCTTTATCCGTTACATCAACACGCTTAAAAACAATACCGTGTCCGACAGAAGCCGGTTTTAACGTCATGTGAACTTTTTGCCCGCCGTGCAAACCGATTCCGACGCACGGAATGGCGTTTTGTAATGTTTTTTCGCAATTTTTATAAGCGGTTAATGTTTTAATTTCAGCAATCATGCTCAACTCCTTGTTTATCAGATTTGTTCACAGATTACTGCCGTTTTCGTTTTTTGGCAAATCAAAACTTATTTCAAAATATTTCAAAAACAATTTTCATTTTTTTTCGTTTTCTATCAATATATTCGTATGTGTTTTTCAAAATAAACTTGACTTATGGCAAAAAATATTAGAGAGTAGAACCTATGAGTTTAATAAACAGAATTCGTAAAGCATCACAACAAACAAAGATTTTTCGGTATAAAACATACAAAAAAATCGGCTGTGTCGGATATCGCAAAAAAGTTGATCGGATAATTATGAGCCTGATGGTTTTTTTGCTGATTGTCGGTGCTTTTTTCATTATTAAAAGAGATACGTCAACGGTTGATTCTTTAAATTGTGCACCCGACTGCCCGATTGAACCCGTTATTAACGAAGAGGCACAAGAGGTTGTACATTCCGATTTGGGAGATGAACCCGTTATTGAGGAAGAAAATTCCGAATTAACCCTCAATGATCTGGAAAATCGCGTTCGGCAAAATACTGCCAAAGTGAAAACACTTTCTTTAAATAAAAATGAATCGTTTGCCGCTCTTTTAGCGCGGGCTAATTTGGCAAAACCCAATCAAACGGGGGTTTTGGAAACAATGAATAATTTGATGGACGTTAAAACGCTTAAAAAGGGTACAACGGTTATTTTCTTCTTTGATAAAAAAAACGATTCGTTTTTAGGCTTATCCGTCGGACTTGATCATCAGGAATTTATTGCCGTCATTAAAAATGAAAACGGCGAATTTAACGCTTCTTATCAAGAAGGCGCGCCCGAAACTCAAAATAAACGAATTACCGGTAAAATCGAACGGACGTTCAGCGGTTCGGCACAAAAATACGGCGTTCCGAAACAGGTTGTCGATCAATTGCTGAACGCGTTAGGATCGGAAATTAATTTAAGAAACGGCGTTCGCAAAGGCGATAAATTCGAAATTATTTATTCTCAAAAAATAACGCCCGGCGGTTTGGAATTGGATTCCGGTCGACAGGCGCTTTATCTCGGTATTAAAATGGGCAAACAAGAACATCATCGCTATTTATATACCGATAAATCCGGTACACCCGCTTTTTATAATCCTTTCGGACAACGCGGCCAACGCACACTGGAAAAACGACCCGTCAAAGCCGTTCCGCGCCTATCTTCACCGTTCGGCTGGCGCATTCATCCCGTTTTAATGTATCGCATTTTTCACAGCGGTGTTGATTTGGCCTGTCCGCGCGGCACGCCCGTTTATGCCGGCGGTGACGGCACTATTGTTCATTTGGGACGCAAAGGTGCTTACGGTAAATACATTAAAATCAGGCACGCACCCGGGCTTGAAACGGCTTACGGGCATTTAAACGGCTATAAAGCCGGCTTAAAAGCCGGATCTCGCGTAAAACAAGGCGATATTATTGCTTATGTGGGTTCAACCGGTCGGGCAACCGGTCCGCATTTGCATTATGAAGTGTGGAAAAACGGTAAAACAACCAATCCGTTTAATACGCATGTTCTTTCGGGCAAACAATTGACGGGTTTTGAATTGGAGCAGTTTCAATCTTTTGCCGAAAGTATCAATCCCGACTTTCAAAAACATTTATTCGGAAAATTTCCGCCCATTCCGCCCATGCGACCGAAAAACATTTAATTATTCATTCGTTTCGTCGGGTTCGGAAATCGGTTTTTCCAAATCGGCTTTCACACGCGGCGTATTTAACAATTGTTCAATATATTGAGAAGATTCAAATCCCGAATCGGATTTAAAAACAATTTCCGGTACAATCCGCAACCGAATTCGTTTGCCGATTTCATATCGAAACGCCCCTTTATGTTTATTCAACAACATAATTTGTTCATCGGTATCAACGGCACCGATACCTTGAATATAAATCACGGCAAAAGACAAATCCGGCGAAACGGAAACTTCCGTAACCATAATATAAGAGGATTTTAAACCGGTAATAAATAAATTATCCGCCATCAGCATTTTGCCGATGACATGTCGGATTTCTTCCCCGACGCGCAACTGCCGTTGGGACGGTTCTTTTGTCTGCCCTTTTTGAACGTGTGTCATTTTTTATCCTTTATGCTTCTTCAAAATTTAATTTAACGGCAATTTGCTCCATTTCAAAACACTCAATGATATCATCAACCTTAATATCATCATAATTATCAAAGTTAATACCGCAATCAAAGCCTTCTTTCACTTCTTTCGTATCATCTTTTTGCCGTCTTAATTGATCAATGGCACCGGTATAAATAACCACACCGTCACGCAACAGGCGTGCCTTGGCTCCCCGACGAATAACACCCTCCTTCACCATACATCCGGCAATGTTGCCGACTTTGGAAATATGGAAAACCTGTCGAATTTCGGCATAACCCAAAATCTTTTCACGCAACTCGGGCTCCAACAATCCTTCAACGGCGCGTTTCATATCATCGGCCACATCATACACAATAGAATAATATCGAATATCCACACCGTCTCTCTTGGCCATTTCCCGTGCACCCGGATTGGCGCGAACGTTAAATCCGATAACAATGGCTTTTGACGCCCGTGCCAAAGCAATATCCGATTCGTTAATGGCACCGACGGCACTATGCAACACATGCACCTTCACTTCATTGTTGGCAATTTTGGATAAAATACCGTTCAGCGCCTCAACCGAACCTTGCACATCGCCTTTAATCAAAACGGGCAACTCTTTAATTTCGCCGGCCTTAATTTTAGCCAACAAATGCTCCGCCGTGCTGATGGTTTTTACCTGCAACGTTTCCCGCGCTTTTCTTTGACGATAGGCCGATATTTCCCGCGCCCGATTTTCCGAATCGACCACAATAAAATCATCGCCGGCAGCCGGTGTACCCTGCAAACCGATAACTTCCACCGGTTCGGACGGTAAAGCTTTATTCACACGTTGCCCTTTATCGTTAAACAACGAGCGCACACGCCCCCATTCCTGCCCCGAAACAAAAATATCGCCGACGGATAACGTTCCTTTTTGAATTAAAACCGTTGCAACCGATCCGCGCCCTTTATCCATACGCGCTTCAACGACAACCCCCTCCGCCGTTCTGTCCGGATCGGCTTTCAGCCCCAAAATTTCCGCCTGTAATAAAATGGTTTCAATCAATTTATCTAAATTTAAGCGCTTTTTGGCAGAAACTTCAACATCTAACACATCACCGCCCATTGATTCGACAACCACCTCATGTTGCAACAAATCGGTTCGCACTTTTTGCGGATTCGCACCCGGCACATCAATTTTATTGATGGCAACCACAATCGGCACACCGGCCGCTTTGGCATGATGAATCGCCTCAATGGTTTGCGGCATAACACTGTCGTTTGCCGCCACGACCAACACAACCAAATCGGTCACCTTGGCACCGCGCGCCCGCATAGCCGTAAAGGCGGCATGTCCCGGTGTATCAATAAAAGTCACCTTTTGATTATCGGGCAACGTCACCTGATAAGCACCGATGTGTTGCGTAATTCCGCCCGATTCGCCTTCGGCAACGTGCGCCGAACGCAAGGCATCCAACAAAGAGGTTTTACCGTGATCAACGTGTCCCATAACGGTTACAACCGGCGGCCGCGGCACCATGTGTTCGGGATTATCTTCTTCTTTTTTCAAAATATCTTCCACATCGGATTCGGCCACCCGTTTAAACTTATGTCCCAGTTCCGACACCACCAATTCCGCCGTATCGGCATCGATGGTTTGCGTGATGGTAACCATCATACCGAGTTTCATTAAAATTTTAACGACCGTTGCACCCTTTTCACTCATACGGTTTGCTAATTCCTGCACCGTAATGGTTTCGGGAATAATCACTTCGCGCACGATTTTTTCGGCAGATTTCAATTGCTCCTGATGCTTTAAACGCTCTTTTTCGTGCGCCCGCCGAATGGAGGCTAATGACCGCCGTTGATGCGGTACGCCGTCATTATCGTCATCATCATCGCCGTCGGATATGCGAATGTTCCGATAAGCATTCATATTCATTTTGCTGTTGCGTTTTTCTTCATAAGAGCTGCGGGTGTTTCTGCCCATTTTGCTCTCATCGTTCAGCTCACGCTCTTTTTTGCGGGAAAATGAAGAAGAATCGTCCGAAAAGTTTTTACGCTCTTCCCGCGTATTTTCTTTCGGTGTATTGACAACCGAAACTTCTTCTGCTGCCGCCGCTGCTGCCTTTTCCTCAGCCGCTTTGGCGGCGGCTTCTTTTGCTTCGGCTTCTTTTTTCTTTTGTTCCTCCAACTCTTGTTGTTTGGCTATTGCAGCGGCTTTTTCCAATTCCCGTTGTTTGGCTTCCTGAATTAAACGCAATTTTTGAGCGGCATCTTCCGATAAACTGCCGACGGGTGATTCCGGCGTTATAACTCTTTTTTTACGCACCTCCACCTGTACAATATTTGTTTTACCGGCCCCCATATTTTGCCGAACCCGTCCGGTTAAGGAAAGGGTTGATTTTTTCAACTCCAAGGTTTTTCCTGTTAAGGTAAGCGGTTTCTTTTCTTCCGTCATCGTTTATCCTTTCGTTCAATCCTGTGTATAAAGGGTTATTTTTGTTGCTGTCTGCTTTAATTTTTCTGCTAACTTGCTTTCTGTCACCCAAACGTGTACCTGTTCTGCCTGCCCCGTGATTTGTCCCAACTCTTCCCGAGATAAAAAAGAAAAAACGGGAAAAGAATCCGTCGGTCGAAACAATTTATTTTTACCGTTTTCGGCAGCATCACTTGCTTCAAAAGCAACACCCGTTTCACCCGAGGCCAACCTTTTTTTCACGTTTTCAAACCCGAAGACAAGCAAACCGGCTTTTCGAGCCATTCCTAATAAAGACAAACAATAGTCTTTCAACGCCGTTTCAACGCTTTCAATAAATGCTTCATTTATTTTCACGCTGCCGCCGGCGGCTTTATTGAATATATGTTTTGACACGGCCGTTTGCAAAACAGCTTTATCGGCTTTAATCCACAAACCGGCACCGGGCAAACGTTCGGCAACGTCAAAAACAACCGTACCGACGGGAGAAATAACAAAACGCAGCATTTCTTCCCGCGGTAACGATTCTCTTGTCACCAAACAAACTTTGAAGCCGTTTTCGGCTGCCCGTTTTCGCATCTGTCTATTTTTCGTTTGCAAACCAGTGTTCCCGTGCTTTCATAATTAACGTATTGGCTTCTTCCAATGAAATCATTTCATTGCCCAACAGTTCAACCAACTCATCACCGGCCAAATCAGCCAAATCATCAAGCGTTTTAATGCCTTTGTTCCCCAACTTGACCAATTTATCCAAAGATAAGCCGTCAAAATGACGTAAATCATCTTTAATCTTTAATTCGGCAATTTCTTTTTCCAAATTATCCTGACGAACAATCAGATAAGCCTTGGCGCGATTTTGTAATTCTTCCGCCAATGCTTCGTCAAAACCTTCAATATCGGCCAATTCCGCTAATGAAATATAGGCAATGTCTTCCACTTTGGAAAAACCCTCTTGAATAAGTAAATGCGCCATCATTTCATCGATATCCAATGCCTGCATAAACAAATCGACGCGTTCTTTCGTTTCATTCATCCGGTGTTCCGATTCCTGCGCCTCGGTCATCATATCAATATGCCAACCGGTTAATTGACTGATGAGCTTAATGTTTTGTCCTCTGCGACCGATAGCCATAGACAATTGTTCATCGCTTAAAACAATTTCCACGTTTTTGGATTCTTCATCAATCACAATTTTCAACACTTCGTTCGGCGCCAACGCATTCACGATAAAGGTTGCCGGATCGGAAGACCATTGAACAACATCAATTTTTTCGCCTTGCAATTCCTGCACGATAGCTTGAACCCGCACACCGCGCATACCGATACAAGCACCGCGCGCATCTAATGTGTTATCTTTAGACCAAACGGCAATTTTCGCCCGCGAACCGGGATCCCGGGCAACAGATTTAATTTCAATGGTACCGTCATAAATTTCCGGCACCTCCGCCGTAAACAATTGCGCCAAAAATTGCGGATGCGAACGCGATAAAAACACTTGCGGCCCTTTAATTTCCGGACGCACATCCAACACATATGCCCGTAATCTGTCACCGATACGATACGTTTCGCGCGGAATGAGTTCATCTCGCCGCAACAATGCTTCCACACGGCCGATTTCCAAAATTAAGTTACCGCCTTCAACGCGTTTCACAATTCCGTTCACGATTTCGCCTTTTTTGTTTTTCATTTCGTTATATTGACGCAACCGTTCGGCTTCCCGCACTTTTTGGGTAATAACCTGTTTGGCTGTTTGTGCCGCAATACGTCCGAAATCCATCGGCGGCAAAATATCAACAATTTCATCACCGAGCTTTAAATTTTTATCTTTTTTCCGGGCATCGGCCAAAGAAATTTGCGTAAATTCATCTTCAACCGTTTCCGTTACCGTTAAATACCGAGCCATTTTAATGGCGCCGGTGTTGGGATCGATTTGAGTGCGAATATCATAATCCGGCCCGTATTTTGACCGTCCCGCTTTTGAAATACCTTGTTCCATTGCTTCCAAAACATCGGCTTTGGTAATGTCTTTTTCACGCGCCAAAGCGTCTGCCATTTGAATAAGTTCCGGTCTGGGAAGAGTTGCTACTTGCATAATGTTTTCCTTTCTTTATTAATGATTTTTTTTAGAATGTTGTTTAGAAGTGCCGACATCAGCCGTCAGCAGTTTTGCTTTTGCGATATTTGAAAAATCAATCACCATTTCCGATTCTTCAAACGCAAACGTTAAACGCATTTGAGTCATATCAAAAGCCGTAATTCGACCTTTAAATCTTTTACGACCGTTTATTTCCGATACCGTTTCAATTTTGGCATTTGATCCTTGAAACCGCACATAATCGGCCGGCTTTACTAACGGACGATCAATACCGGGGGAAGAAACCTCCAACATATATTTTCCGGGAAAAGGATCGGCAACATCAAGCAATGCCGATACCGTTCGACTGACTTTTTCACAATCACTTAACGTCATGCTTTTTCGATCCGCGCGCTCTGCCATAATTTGAACGGTTTTCACATCACCGCCTTGCAGAACAATTCTCACAATTTCATAGCCGAGTGCCGTTAAAGACGGTGCTAACTGTTCTTCTAATTCGGTACACAATTCCATTTTCTTTCCTTTTTCTATCAAAAAAGGCGAGCTTTTCAGCTCACCCCCACTATAAATTATATTGAAGATTAATGTTATTATGCACAAAATTTTAAAAAAGACAAGCTTTTTTTTCAAAAAAACAAAAAAAAATGAAAAAAGGTTGCAAAATTTAAAAAATTATGCCAAAACATAAAGAAAGAACAAAGTGAGAGAGGGACAATTATGTTTTTTAAAGCACCAAATCCGGTTAAATTAACACAACCGACAACACCAACGGCCATGCCCATACCAACACCCATGCCGCAACAACAGGCTTCTTTTACACCCGAACCGATACCGAGTGCTCCGGCTCCTTTGCCGGAATCGACGGTACCGCCGGAACAAACGGAAACGCCAGCAATTTCACCCGTTCAGGTCACAGAAGCACCGGCCGTAAATCCGTATGCAAAACCGGCCGGCTATGTTGAGCCGCAGCAACAGGAACCTGCGCCGGAAACACATGTTACGGTAAATACTATAGAGCCGCATGAAGAAATTTTACCGAACGGTGATAAAGTCTTCAAGGCAGCTTCTTTAAAAGATGTCAGTTTTTCGGATATTTGGTATACACCCGAAAAAATAGCCTATATTCGGGATAAATCCACCAAATTTGCACTTATTCCGTTTGAAACGAACGATTTGGAAGATTTTTACAAAATGTTGGAACAAGGCTATACGGGCGCTTCCTCCTATGCCTGCCGATTTAAAGGCGAATCGTATCGTATCGAACGAGTCGTTACAACAACGGGCATTCAATACAATTGCCGTAAAATGCCTGTTTCAACACCGAATTTATATACATTGGGCATTCCCGATCCGATTACAAAATATTTGGCAACATTGGCAACGGAAGCCGGCTTAATTTTGTTTGCCGGTCCGACGGGTATGGGAAAAACAACCACAGCCTCTGCTTTAATGAGAGAATTTTTGGAAAATCACGGCGGCTTTTTATATACGATTGAAGATCCGCCGGAAATGCCGCTGGACGGTTTATATCACGCCAGAAACGGCGCATTGGGATTGTGCAAACAATCACCGGTGGAAAACGAGCGCTGGGAAGACGGCTTAAAATCGGCGTTACGTTCTCGTCCGCGTTATATTTTGGTTGGCGAAATCAGAGCGCCGGAGGTTGCCTCGCAGGTTTTACGGGCAGCCACTTCCGGACACTTGGTGTTATCCACCATTCACGCCACCAGCGTGGAAGATGCTTTGAATTCCATGATTAAGTATGCCTCCGGTGCCGGATTAGATGAAAAACTGGTCGCTGACTTGTTGGCACGCGGTATTTTAGCGGTTGTTCATCAAAAACTGGAAGGTACACTCACATTACACCCTGTTGTTCAAACGTGTTTTGCCAATCCGAATCCGTTAATGCCCGATCAAATGCGCAACGCCATTCGGGAGGGACGAATCAGCTTGGGAACTTTAATGGAGGCGCAACAAACAAAATTGTTCCGCGGGGCTTCCATGTTTAAAGAAATGCGTTAAAAAATCAAAATGCCCGTTTTGAAAAAAGCGGGCATTTTTTTTATTTTTTTAATCATACATATTGCTTTTTGTTCAAAACAACCTATATGTGTATGTCATCAAAAAAAGAAAGAAGGTTACTCATGACGGAAAAAGAAGAACAAAAAATCGAGTTTAAAGCCGAAGTCAGCAAGGTTTTGGATATTGTGATTCATTCATTATATTCCAATAATGAAATTTTCTTACGCGAATTGATTTCAAACGCCTCGGACGCGTGTGACAAATTGCGTTATGCCCTGCTCATTCACCCGGATTTATCCAAAGAAGCTTCGGCGTTTAAAATTACGTTAACTCCCGATTCGAAAGCCGATACGCTCACCGTTACCGATAACGGCATCGGCATGGATAAAGAAGATTTAATCAATCATTTGGGCACCATTGCCCGATCGGGTTCTGCCGAATTCATCAAATCTTTAACGGGGGATAAACAAAAAGATATGGCCTTAATCGGACAATTCGGCGTGGGATTTTATGCCGCTTTTATGGTGGCGGACAGCGTGACCGTCAAAACGCGGAAAGCCGGCACCGATACCGGTTATGTGTGGACATCGGCCGGCGCCGATTCGTTCACGATAACGCCGGCGGAAAAATTGCCGGTCGGCACCAGCGTGATTTTGCACTTAAAACCCGATGCCAAAGAATATTTGGAACCGATTCGGTTGCGTCATCTTGTACGACAATATTCCGATCACATTTCTTTACCGATTATTTTGAAAGAAGGCGATAAAGAAGAAACAATCAATTCGGCCAGCGCTTTATGGACGCGCAAAAAAACCGATATCACGCCTGAACAATATAAAGATTTTTATCAATCCGTTTCGCATGCTTTTGATGATCCGTGGATGACGCTTCATTATAAAGCCGAAGGCGTGATTGACTATACGGCTTTATTGTTCGTGCCGACAAAACCGCCGTTTAATTTATTTCAACCCGATCGAAAATCCGGCCTGCAATTATATGTCAACAAAGTGTTTATTTCCGATGATATTCCCGATTTAATGCCGTTCTATCTGCGGTTTGTGACCGGGGTTATCGACACCAACGATTTACCGCTGAACGTAAGTCGTGAAATGTTGCAAAAAACGCCCGTGATGAGTAAAATTAAAAAGGGCATTGTCAAACATTTATTAACGGAATTGAAAAAACGTGCCGAAGATAAAGCCGATTACCAAAAGTTTTGGGACAGTTTCGGTATTGTCTTTAAAGAAGGTCTTTATGAACCGATTGACGAAAGAGAAGAAGTTGCCGAATTATGCCGATTCCACGTTTCCGCCTCCGATGATCTCATCAGTTTTGCCGATTACGTAGGGCTGATGAAACAAAATCAGGAAAATATTTATTATTTATCCGGCTCCGATTTGGCCACCTTAAAAACAAATCCGCAACTGGAAGGATTTTCGGCACGCGGTATTCCCGTTTTATTGTTGACTGATCCGATTGATGAGTTCTGGGTGCAAACATTTACGGAATATAAAGGCAAAAAAATTATTTCGGTCATGCATGCCAAAAACGATTTGGAAAAAATTAAACCCGAATCGGAACCGGCGGGTGATAAATTGGAAAAAGCCGATGAATTAACCAAACGAATCAAAGAAATTTTAGGCGATAAAATCAATTCGGTACAAGTGACCGATCGACTCACCAAAAGCCCCATGGCGCTTATCACGCCCGAAGGACAAATGAGCCTTCACCTGGAACGCTTAATGAAAGCCAACGGACAACAAATTGCCTATGCCAGCGACCGAATCGTCGAGATTAATCCGCGTCATCCGCTGATTCATAAACTGGCCGAGCTTGTCAGCCGGAAAGAAGCGCCGGAAAAAGTGGCCGATGCCGTTTGGGTGTTGTATGATCAAGCCTTAATTGCGGAAGGCGAAAATATTTCCGATCCGGCGGCCTTTACCGACCGACTCGGAAAATTTATGTTGTCAGGTTTATAAAAACCTCATCTCGTTTTCTTTCAGTTTTAAAATCCCTGCCGATTCGCAGGGATTTTTTTTAATGTATTCAAAAGAACAAAAAAATAATTCGATTTATTAAAAAAATATTTAAAAAAGTAAATAAAAACAACCTGTTTTTCAAAAAAATATTCATAAAACACCCCTTTTTCGAAAAAACGAATCAAAAAATAAAATAAAAATTTTTAAATTCAAAAGATTATAATTATATGCGTTTTTTTGCCTTTCCTATTTTTCGGCTTTTATACCTTTTTGTCCAGTTTGTCAAAAACCATACGAAAAAATCGTTCAAAAAAATGCTTATTTTTGAATGCATTTTAAAAAAAATTTTTTTTATGGCAAAAAACGTTTGACATTTTAATATCAGACATGCTAACTGGAATCAGTAAAAACAAATTTTCTACCATATCTTGTGTTTATTTGATAAAAGGAGTACTATATGTTGGGCGTTGTACAAGGCGAAGACAAAAACAATATTGATTTGGGACCTTTAACCGAAGTCATTAAACGGGACGGTGCCCGGCATGCATTTGATGCCTCCAAAATTGCCATGGCCATCACGCGCGCCGGTGAAGCCACAAACGAATTCGGCACCGATGAAGCTTGGTTATTAACACGGCAGGTCATTAAGGTTTTAAAACATAAATTTGCTTTCGGACATATTCCCGCCATTGAGCAAATTCAAGATGTTGTCGAACAGGTTTTAATTTCCTCGAATTACTATAAAACGGCGCGCTCTTATATTGTTTATCGCGAACAACGGGATAAAATTCGCAAAGACAAGCATGCTGCCATTGATGCCATTTCCTCCATTAACGAATATTTGGATCGTTCCGATTGGCGGGTGAATGCCAATGCCAATCAGGGTTATTCGCTCGGCGGCTTAATTTTAAACGTGTCGGGAAAAGTGGTTGCCAACTATTGGTTAAATCACGTTTACACGCCGGAAATCGGTGAAGCGCACCGCAACGGTGATTATCACATTCACGATTTGGATATGTTATCGGGTTATTGTGCCGGCTGGTCGTTACGGGTGTTATTAACGGAAGGATTTAACGGCGTACCGAATAAAGTGGAATCAAAACCGCCGCGTCATTTGGTTTCGGCATTCAGTCAAATGATTAACTTTTTAGGAACGCTGCAAAACGAATGGGCAGGCGCACAAGCCTTTTCATCGGCCGATACTTATTTAGCACCCTTCGTACGCATTGAAAAACTATCGTATGAAGATGTCAAGCAAGCCATGCAATCTTTTATCTTCAACTTAAACGTGCCGTCACGCTGGGGAACACAAACACCGTTTACGAATTTAACGTTTGACTGGACGTGTCCCGATGATTTAAAAGATCGTCATCCGATTATCGGCGGTGTGGAACAAGATTTTGTTTACGGCGATTTACAAAAAGAAATGGATATGATCAATCGGGCCTTTTTGGAAGTAATGGGTGCCGGTGATGCCAAAGGTCGACCGTTTACATTCCCGATTCCCACTTATAATATTACCGATGAGTTTCCGTGGGATTCGCCCAACACCGAATATTTGTTTGAAATGACGGCAAAATACGGCCTGCCTTATTTTTCAAACTATTTAAATTCCGATATGAAGCCGAGTGACATTCGTTCCATGTGCTGCCGGTTACGGTTAGACTTAACCGAATTGAAAAAACGGGGCGGAGGTTTATTCGGTTCGGCCGAACAAACGGGATCCATCGGCGTTGTCACCATTAACTGCGCCCGACTGGGTTATTTATTCAAAGGACAGAAAGAAGCGTTATATAAACGGTTGGACGAATTATTGGATTTAGCCAAAACATCGTTGGAAATTAAACGGAAAACCATTTCCATGCATATGGACAGAGGGTTATATCCCTATACGCGGCGGTATTTGGGAACCTTCCGCAACCACTTTTCAACCATCGGTGTGAACGGTATCAATGAAATGATTCGTAACTTCACAAATGATATGGAAAACATTACCACCGAATACGGTCGTACGTTTGCCAAAGATTTTTTAACGCATATTCGTGAAAAAATGCTGGAATTCCAAGCTGAAACAGGTAATATGTATAATTTGGAAGCAACCCCGGCGGAAGGAACGACATATCGTTTTGCCAAGGAGGATCAAAAACGGTACAGCGGTATTATTCAAGCCGGCACCAAAGAGGCGCCTTACTATACCAACTCTTCTCAATTGCCGGCCGGCTTTACGGATGATCCGTTCAAAGCACTGGATTATCAGGATGACTTACAAACGCAATATACCGGCGGCACCGTTTTACACTTATACATGAGTGAACGCATTTCATCGGCATCAGCTTGTAAAGCGCTGATTCGGCGTGTTCTGGAAAATTATCGGTTACCTTATGTATCGGTCACACCGGTTTATTCCATTTGCCCGAAACACGGCTACATTGCCGGCGAACACAAATACTGCCCCCTCTGCGATCAGGAATTGATTGAGAAAAAACGCAAAGAATTGGAAGCGGCAGGTAACTTTTAAAACAGGGAGAAAACCATGAGTCAAAAACCTCAACAAACAAAAAAGAAAATCTCAACGCAAAAGCCGTTTGTTTGGCTCCCTCGTTCCGAAAAGAAAGAAAAGGGACTTCGGCAATTGTCGTTTGATGATTACTTGAAAAAAACAAACCAACATACGAAAGGATAACCATGACAGATACCGAAATTTTAAAAAACCACGAACAAGAACGTCAACCCGTCGAATGCTGGACACGCGTAATGGGTTACTTCCGTCCGTACAGTCAATTCAATAAAGGGAAAAAATCGGAATTCAACGAACGCCAATGGTTCCTTGAAGAAAAATGCAATTGTGCCCGTACAACCGAAAAAGCTGCTTAATCGGAGTTTATCATGTTAACGCCGGCCGGATTGGTTCCCTTCACCACCATTGATTTTCCGAACCGTCTGGCCGCCGTTATTTTTTTTCAGGGATGTCCGCTCAGATGTCCCTTTTGTCATAATCCGAATTTGCAACCGGCCCATGCGCAAAGCACAACCGATTGGGAGGAAATCATTTCTTTTTTAAAATCCCGTCAAAAGCAGCTGGACGGCGTTGTTTTCAGTGGCGGCGAACCTTTAATGCAGCCGGATTTAAAAAAAGGCATGCAAACAATTAAAGATATAGGCTTTCAAGTTGCCATTCATACCAGCGGTGTTTTTCCCGATAAGTTTGCCGAAGTGTTACCGCTCATTGATTGGGTCGGGTTAGATATTAAAGCGCCATGGGAAAAATATGCCCTGCTGACGGGGCGCGCCGATATAACGGCAGCGGTACAAAAAAGTTTACGTCTTGTGTTGCAATCACAAACGGATTATGAAGTTCGCACCACTTTGGATCCCCGATATTTAACCGTTGATGATGTTTATCATCTGGCCGATGAATTAACGGCCGAAAAGGTGCAAACTTACACATTGCAAAAATATCGCACGTTTGATACGGATCAAAATCCGCCGCAACAAAGTCAAATCGATTCGTTTTTCAAAGATACCGCCTTAATGACTTATTTACAAAATCATTTTTTGCACTTTACCTGTCGATAACAAATAAAAAGCTTGTCTTTTCTTCTTTTTTCGGGTATAATGGAAAAAGAATAAATTGAAACAGGTTTTTATGAAAGACAGAGGCCCCAAATGGCGGAGATAAAACAAACACCCGATATTCCCGTTGAAGAAACCGAATTGAATCTCTCTTCTTTTGATTTTCAACAACAGTTGGAACTGTTAAATCGTCAAAAAGCCGATTTGTTGCATCGAAAAAAAGTGGCCGATCATTTTTCTCAAACCGCCCAGCGAAAATTAGATGAAATTGATGAGCAAATTTTAATTATTAAAGGCTTTTTGGGCGAAAAAGACACCAATGAAATCAAGCCTTTGGAAGTGTTTGATGATAAAACAAACGAACGCTTCCAGGCAAATCCCGCACCCCAAAAATTTGAGCCGCGTTTAATTGTGAAAGGCAAACAGGAGGAAGACGCGGAAAACGAAGAAACCGAAAAGAAAGAAAAAGAAGCTTTCACGCAACAAGCGCAGCCCAATCAGCCGCAACAACCGCAACAGCCGCGAACACCCCCGCAACCCAATCAACCGCAGCAACCGCAACAGCAGCCGGAATTAACCCCTGCCGAACGATTGGAACAAATTCGGCAAAAACTTACGCAACGCGATCCGCGCAAGCAAAAAGAAGGGTTGGAGGAGTTGAAAAAACCCGAAAACAAAGAGCTGGGTAAAGATGATCCGGTGTTTCAAAAATTGAAAAAAAATGCCGAAAAACGTGTCCAACGTTTTGATAAGATTCGCGAGAGTTTGCGCAAAAACTTAAAAACGTTAATGCAGTCCGATTCGGAAGTCGTTAAAAAAAATTTGGATCACATTCGTGCCGGTCGAATCGGTATGGGTATGGCCGGTATGAAAGAAATCGGCAAAACAACCGATCCGCGTTTTAATGATGTTGCCAAAGCAGCCCAGGGATTGTTTGAAAACGTCAGTGCCCTTTATAAGGAATTCGGCATTAAGCCCGAAGAAGCACTTTCTCGGGAAGCGCTTAATGAAGCAAAACCCACATTTACCCGACAAATGGGCTTTAAATCGAAAGAAGATAAAGACATTGATCGCAATTCGGGTCAAAACCGTTGGTTAGGACAATCGAACGAGTTGAGCGAAGAAGAACGACACACTTATAAGAAAATTAAAGATATTTACGGTGTTGAGGTGGATAAATTACCGCCGGTTGATGCGCAAACACAAAAAGATATGTGGATTATACGGGAAATTATTAAAGAAACAGCCCAAACAACCACAACCAAAATTAAACCGGCTTTATTGATGCAATCGGGCGGAAACTCTTTATAAAATAAAACCGTTTTTAAAATTTTTGTGTCAATACAACACATATCTTAAAAAAACACCTTCTCTACCTTTGGTTATGTTTTAACAGACGAGTCGTTTTTATTCTTGTCCCGAGTCGTTTTACAGCACTTCTTTATTTTTCAAAAAAGTGTTTATTATTTTCTTTTTTTGCGTTTAATAATACCATATATTGATTCTTTGAATCTATATGTTGGGTCAAGAATTTTATTTTTAAAAATTAACAAAAAGTTAATTGCATTTTTAAGAGAACCCTTTAATATGATTCTTGTGAGAGAAAAGAAAAATCACAAAAGGAATAAAATAAAAAAGACAAAAGTCAGGGTTAATAATGGAAGAACAGACACAAATTATCGGCGAGTGGGAAAAAGTATACGGTGCTTTGGAAAAAGAAGTCAATAACCGATTGGTTATGAAGTGGCTGAAACGCAGTATTCCCGAAAAAACCGATTCGAATCGCGTTTGTTTGGCCTTTCCGTCTCCCTGTATCGAAGAGGTGATTAAGCGCAATTATGCACATCAGATTTTAAATATTTGGCAACGGGAAAATCCGGCCGTCACTGCTCTTGATTTTAAAGTTTTATCACCTCAAAATAAAAATAACAGCGCTCCTTTACCGGCCGCCGACTCTTGTGAATTGCAACCGATTGTCGATTCTGCCGAATCACAACCGATTGTTGTCGATAAAATGAAGCGTTACGGCTTCTCAAAGGTTGAAATTGATGTAACGAGCGATAGCGAAACAATTCCCTGTTATTTAGACGAATCGCATACGTTTGATCAATTTGTTGTCGGGCAATCAAATGTTTTTGCTTATGAAGCCGCACGCCGGGTGGCCGAAGATGAAAAAGATGTGTTTAATCCGCTTTACATTCATGCGCCGGTGGGATTGGGCAAAACGCATTTATTACATGCCGTTGCCTGGCGCGTAAAAGAACTGTATCCCGATAAAAACGTGCTTTATATTTCCTCGGAACAATTTTTCCAATATTTTTTAAAGGCGTTACGAAACAAAAAAACCGATTCGTTTCGTGATTTATTCCGCGCGGTCGATATTTTAATGATTGATGATATTCAATTTATCTGCGGGAAAAAAGCAACGCAGGAAGAGTTTTTTCACACGTTTAATCAACTGATTGCCTGCGGGAAAAAAGTGATTTTATCATCCGATTCGCACCCCATGGATCTGGTTGAAATGCAAGAACGCTTAAAAACCCGTATTGCCCAAGGGCTGGTTGTTCATATTGAGCCGACAACTTATGAATTGCGACTGGGTATTTTACGGGAAAAAGGAAAGCATTTACCCGTTCAAATCAGTGACGAAGTTTTAGATTTTCTGGCAAAAAACATTACCGGCAGCATTCGGGAATTGGAAGGGGCATTAAAGCGATTGACGGCACATGCGCAAATTATGGGAACGCCCATCAATCCGCAAACCACCCGAAGCGTTTTAAAAGATATGTTGCAAGTTTATGATCGGCAATTTTCAGTAAACGAAATTCAACGTGTTACGGCCGATTACTATCATTTAAAATTATCTGACATACAATCATCCCGTCGAGATCGAAAAATTGCGCGGCCGCGGCAAATGGCCATGTATTTGGCCAAAACGGCAACGGCTTTATCGCTTCCCGATATCGGTCGGCGATTCGGGCGTGATCACACTACGGTCATGCATGCCGTTAAAACCATTGAAGATTTAATGAGTCGGGATAAGCAATTATGCCAAGATAAAGAAAACATTTTAATGCGGTTAAGGGAGGGTGTATGAGCAATTCAAATCCGTTTCACAATCCGTTTATGCTGGGTTTTGACGAACTGGAAGATATTTTTTTAAGTATATCCAAAGGAGCAGAGAGTTTTCCGCCGTATAATATTGAACAAACGGGAACACGTACGTTACGCATTACATTGGCAGTGGCGGGATATAGGGAAGACGATTTGGAAGTTGTATTGGAGGAGAATCGATTGATTATCCGCGGGCGTCAAACACCGGATGAAAATCGGCATTTTCTATACCGCGGCATTGCGGGGCGGACGTTTTTAAAATCTTTTGTTTTGGCGCAAGGGTTAAAAATAACGGGTGCTTCTTTGGAAAACGGTTTATTGAATATTGATTTGGAACGACCCGAATCAGTTAAAAACATTCAAAAAATTACCATTCAAACAAAAGGAAAAGAAAAAAAATTATTAAAGGGGAAAATTTCATGACAAAAGAAATTGAAATAGCCTTATCATATGTGCAAGATGCTTTGGTGCATTCGTCCGACGGAATGGAACCGGCATATATCAAGAAAGAAATGTTGAATAACAATGCCGTGTGGTCCATTTATAATGTACAAGGGGAAAAAATGGGTTATGCGGCAACGCGAGAAATGGCATTTGCCATTGCAAAACAAAATGCCTATACCGGCACAAGTGTGCATTAAGTGAACGATATTCAAAAAAAACTTGCAAAATAAAAACAATCAACATATACTGGTAAAGTGCGAGTGTAGCTCAATGGCAGAGCGGAAGCTTCCCAAGCTTAAGACGAGGGTTCGATTCCCTTCACTCGCTCCATTTTTTTGAATAAGATATCATGCGAAAGTATGTAAAAATGCAGGGGCATCTACTTTGTTTTGAAATATTTTAAAGCGGAGTTAAACATGATATATGGCTACATTCGTGTTTCTTCCGACAAGCAAACGTTGGAAAATCAAAAATTTGAAATTCGCAAATTTGCTTTACGCAACAGCATTCACATTGATCGCTGGGTTGAAGAAACCATTTCCACGCGCAAACCGCTTGAAAAGCGCAAATTAAGTCGATTATTAAATATCTTAACGGCAAATGATATTTTAATTACGTCCGAAATATCACGACTGGGGCGTTCATTATTGGAAGTAATGGGTATTTTACAAAATTGTTTATTAAAGGGGTGTCAAATCTGGACGATTAAAGAAAACTATCGGCTGGGTGCTGATTTACAATCCAAAGTAATGGCATTTGCGTTTGGTTTATCGGCAGAAATCGAGCGACAACTTATTTCCGATCGCACGCGGTCATCATTGGAAAATTTAAAGGCAAAAGGTATTAAGCTGGGGCGGCCGGTGGGTGCAAACGGTGCTGTTTTAAAATTACCGGAGAGTTTGGAAAAAATATTTCTTCTGATTAAAAACGGTTGTTCACAAGCCGAAGTTTCACGCATTATGGGTGTTCACAAGTCAACTATTTGTCGTTTGGTTAAGAAAAATTATCCGGAACTGATGGAAGAGGAAGAAGATTTATTGTTTACGTTGGAATCGCCACTCTCCGTTCCGTCCGATTTAATGCTTGATTCAACAACTTATCCGCCGTCTACAAACGAAAATTAAAAATGCTTCGGCAACCGGCGTTGACGAGGAGTAACAATACCTAACTCCATCAATCGTTTCATATATAATGACCCGCGAATAAATAAAATTTTTTCAGGCGGAATTAAAAAATACAAAGAAGAAGTAAATCCGCCGACCCAATCGGGTTCATGACCGGTTAAGAAAAACGCTTCAACAGGAATTTGAGAATTAAGCGTATCATATTTCGGAAGAGCTTTTTGCAACAAATGACATTCTTTTTTGGCACTATAAGAAGGATGGCATTTTAAAAACACACGCGCAGGAATATTTTTGAAAAAAGAGAAAACACTTATTTCCTGATTGACTGATTTTTCATTTCCGAAAAAATATCCGGCAGTTAAAAACACCTTTTTTTGCGGCGTTGATAAAGCTTGAACGGTTACCGAATCAATTTCAAAAAAATGCTCCAACAACTTTTTTTCATGCGGAGCAAGCCGAGCAGCTTCCGATTTTAAACTGATATTTTTAATATTCTTACGACCTATCCAATTGACAAACGTTTTTAATTTTTTATCTTTAATAATTTCATCAGCACGACACAAATGGTAGGTAGCCGGCACCAACTTTCCGATAGAAGCTTTCCAAAATGCCACATCTTCATTTTTAATTTCACTGAAAAAATTCGGATTTTTTTCAAAATTCCGTAAAATTTTAACATCGGGTTTAAACCGCATCCAAAAACCATATTCATTCCCGATAACATTACAAGCGCCGTCTTCATATAAATGAATATGCTCAATTCGAGAGGGGAGTTCTTTAATCAGCCGTAACAAGAAATAGCGCGTTTGATTGATATTTGAATAAACTTCAAATTGAGCTTTCGGATATCGATCGGCAATTCTTTTTAATGTTTTGATAAAAGAAGCCGAATGATACCCCCATAAACCTTCCGACGCCGCCAGATTAACTTCAACGGCATTTATTTTGGATAAATCAAAAATTCTTGCGCGATTGGGGTAGCGATGAAAGAAAAAAACTTTTAATTCATTTTTTTCATGAGCCGCTTTAATAAATTCCACACTTTCCCAAAGAACAGGTGAAGTAGCATAAACTTCAAAAAAAACTTTAATTTTACGAATATGTTGGGGGGGGGGGGTATTGTATAAGCATAAGAGAAGAACGGTCAAAACCGTTAAAATAAATGTCTTTAAAAAAACTCTAACGGAATGTTTCACGCGAGTAAGCTCCGTAAAAATCTTCCTTATTTAACCAACCTTCATATTCTCTGTCATTAAAGATGAAAGAAACACGACATGCATCAACTTCACATTCTTCCAACTTTCCCAACGCGCCTTTTTGAACAAAGGCCACCGGTGAAGCTGTTGAATTAATGTTTTTGCGCAGAACGGAATCTTCCGTCAGAATAACATACCGTCCGGAACTGAGCATGCGACGATGAACCCAACCAACAGTTCCGTCTACTTCGCGAATTTGACGCCATAATTCATATTCATCAATCACTTCAACGGGATAATTTTTCATACGATAAACAAATTTAATCGGATAACGATTTCCGGGACCCGTTCTTAAATTCACATCCGCTCGACGAAATGAAACGAATCGGGGAATAGCCAATTCCTGCGCCGAAACAGCACCGGCCAGACAAAGAACGCCGAAACAGAGCCAATATTTAACTTTCATTTGAAGCTTTGACCCTTTCGCGAACGGTTTTGACGGTACGTTTATGAATGGCTGCATTTTTTTGAGATCCCTCTTCCGTATTTTCCTCATCGGTATCTAATGTTAATTCATGGGTTTCCTGCACCATTTGACCGGTAATTTCATTCCAACAGACCTGATAAACGGGAATAATCAGCATTTGAGCAAATTCTTCCCCGCGACGTAAAATTAACTGCCGACGAGAAGCATTTTGCACCAAAACAAAAAGAGCTTCTCTGTCAGCGGGATTAAGAATTTGCGGTGCATCAAGCACAATTAACCCCTTTTCAACAGCAATTTGAGGCAGCGACACAATTTGCCCGCACAAACCGTCGGGAACACCGAATCCGAAACCGACCGGAACCAATGCGCGCTCGTGGGGATCCAATTTCAGCACGGTCGGAACAGCAGCACGCAACACCAAGCCGACATGATGCCGAGATGTGTAGGACGGCAAAGGAAAATCAACGCCGTCAGGTGTGCGAATGATGTGAATTTTCGGAATCATTTTTTACCTTTCGTATTTTTTTTATTTTGCCGTATTAAATTTTTTTTGTCAAGGAGTTTTTTTTAAAGATTACCCTCCAACAAAATATTTTGAAGCATTTAAAAATAAAAAGTACATACAAAAAACCGTTTGAAAAATATAACAGGCTTAATTTATAAGGATCTGACAATTATTCATCGGGGGTATTTAAATCAAACTTATATATTTTAACATCTCTGCCCAAGGGGAAAAAAACAATATCACCGACAGCATATTTAACTTTTTCGCAAGCAAGTAAAAACGAACAAGATATGGAATGACCGTATTTTGAAACAAATTTATCTTTTTGCGGCATACGATCACCCGCCAGACAAGCTCCGACATTTTGAATTCGGCAAGAACCCAAAACCGATTTAATTTCAACCAAACTGCGGGCAATTTGTTTAAATTGGGCACCATCCACAAACAACAGGGGCGCTCGCGATAAATCCCAGGTGTTCACAAAATCGGAAAACGGTCCTTTCAGAACGGCGGTTGCCGCCGATTCACGGATTCGAATTTTTTGCGCGGCAAAATATTTACTGCCAACAATACCGAACAAAATAATCAAACAAATAACAACAAGAATTATTATCCCTTTTTTCATTCATTTTCTCCTTAAAAAAAGTGTTTTACTCCCGTTAAAGGAACGGAACTTCTGTTGTTCGTTTTATTGTACAGTGACAAAAGATTCTTGTCAAGTTTCCTTTGCAAAAAAAATTTTATTTATTTTTTATCAGTTTCTTATTTAAACCAAAATATCAAAATATTTTATACGATTGTCCATATTTTTTTATGAAAAAATACCCTCATAGCCCTATTGAAATAATCGTCCCAATATGCCCGGTGCTATACTCGATAACGGATGAAAATCAATTTTGGCGCTTGATGGTTCTCCTTTAATGGAATAACTTGCACCCACCAATCCTCCGTGTGCCGATGAGCGAAACAATCCCCCGATAACGGGGATTTTCCCCGGCAAACTGTTTAATGCATACGCCGGTATGACCGACCCTTTGATATTCATGTATCCCTGCTTTAAATAACCCTCAAATGTTATTCCCAGCGAATTACCGTATAATGCGCCGTCGGTTATCATCACCACAAAATTCGGTGTTAACGTGAACGGGACGCTTGCATGGCTGAAATGCAACTCCTTCCCCCGAAACGCATCAATAATGCCGATAATTGAAAGCGCCTGCATCACAAAACCCGGATCTTTTAAGTTCATGTTTTTCACTTTAATGTTGCCTTTAATCAATCCGTTGACATCTTGCGCTGCTGACAACGTTGCTTTGCCCGATGCGAAATCATCTGTTAAATTCAATCGATTCAAAATATCTCCCGTGTCATAGGCAACGCCTGTCAGCGCTTTGCCGTCGGGTCCTAAACTCACCGATATTGACCCCGTTCCCTGCGCAAAAATAAAAAACTCTTTCCACACGCGCCCTGTTCGATTCGCTTTCACCGCCACCTGCTTTAACGGCATATTCGGGTTAAGAGTTAACGAATCCATGGCCACGTTTAACCGAATGAGCGGCAAAATCGGCTCTTGTTTCGGCTCTGCTTCAATGGCCTTACTCTTAAAATACGGCATATTTTTCAATTCCGTTAACAACCAGCTTTTTCCCTTTAAATCAAGCGATAATTCTTGCCCCGAAATATATGTTATTTGCCCCGAAAAATTCGTACCCGGTGCCTGTGCTTTGGTCATGTTAATTTTTACTCCGTTATCCGGAAATGAAATTTCTCCCTGCACGTCTAATGCTTTTTTATCCGCCCTTACATCAAAAGTGATTGATTCGGGCGCATTTCCGTTCAGTCGAATAAATGCCTCCGCCTCCGCCGGAACCCCCTTGAATTTGGTATAAGCCAACGGATATAACATTAATTCCGAATCGGTTAAGTCGGCTTTCACACGCAAACTCTTCTCACCTGCTTGCGTTTGCTCATATATGACTTGACCCTTTATCATACCGATGAAATAATCGGATATATCTTTATAATAAGGTTTGAAAAACAAATCGTTTGCTTTTCCTTGCGCCTCCAAGCGCCGTTGCAGCGGATTTTTTTTCGTCGGTGCAAAAAATTCCGTCCATTCCACATCCAGCGGCATATCTTTATATTGCCCGCTGCCCTTCACAATCATTTGCGTATTATCAATCACAACCCCGAGCGCCGCATTTGTTAACGCCTGTGATTTATCTTTCGTTTGAAACATGCCGTTCGAAACCGATGCCGTTATGTTGGCTTGTACTTCTTTTGCCGTTAACGATTCAGTTAACGGAAAACGCAATTTCGCTTCGCCCGATACGTCGCCCGCCGTGTTCACCGGATTAATATCAAACCCCGATAATAATTCTAACGGCTTTTCATCAATTAACGCTAAAATCTCGGGCGCCGGTCCGTCAGCCTGCAACTCAATGCGCGCATTTGATATATCATCTTTCAGCTCTGTTAAATAAACATTTCCCGCGTGCAATTGAATGTTATCAATAATCCCGCTTTGTGCAAAAATTTCAACCTTATCGGGATACAGCATCACTTTACCCGCCGCATTCTTCACCGGCTTCATCGGCGATAAATAATCAACCGTCATATCTTGAAAATCAATGTCACCCAATAAATCCGTCAGTTCCGCACCCGTAAAATATAACTTAAAAACAGCATTCGTTGCCTTTCCGTCCCTCAAATTTTGCTTGACCCATGCATGTGCATCCGGCCCCAACCCTGACGGCCAAACCCCCGGCACCAAATGCACCGGTATGTCTTGTATTTGCGCATTTAATGTTGTTTTGACACTGCTGATATCAAACGTATCCAAAAATGAACCTAAATTTTGTATTTGTATGTCTGCCACTGCTGTTAATTTGTTCGTTAACCCCGCATGAATCGGCTGAATGCTCAATGATTCCAAATTTTCGGCAAACGTACCCGTTGCTTTGATAAACGAAACATTATAAGTGGCCGTATCCAACGGTGGCGGTAAGACAACACTGCCGCTTTGTTCCGTTTCCACCGTAAATGACAACGATTTAAAAATATTCCGCCATTGTTGCAGTGAAAAAGTATGAAAATCAATTTCACCTTTCACCGTACCTTGCACATTTAACCGAATACCCTTCATTAAATCAGCAATTCTTCCTGCCTTCTCCAAATTGATTTGATCAAACGCGAGTTCAAATTCAGCCGTGCGCGCTCCTAAATTTATCAGCGCATTACCGTTCAGGTGCATTAAATCTTCATCAATTAACAAATTTGTTTTAAAATCAAACAAATATTGTGTAAATCGTTGTCGCTCTAATGTAGCGGTTAATTCCGGAATCATAATCCGGCGCCCGTTTAATTCATCGGCAATAATCACTCCTGCTCGATCCAAAATAATATGACGAATAGTCATTAACTTTTTAATATATTGATTGTGATGATAAATCACTTTCGGCGCCGCCCCTTCTTTTTGAACTTGCGCAATCGGAACAGCTTTTCCTTTCTGCCCCTGCAACAACAACCGTCCGTCCGTTGTTAAAGTTAACTGCAACAGCATATCCGACACATAGGCACTGAGCGGCATATAATTTAAAGTGAACAAATTTCTTAATCCGTATGATAATTGAATGTCCGGAATATCTAAAATTAAGGAATTATCTTTCCCCATTAACGATAAATTATGAACAGATATGTGAAACAAACCGCGCCGCGAAAACCGTGCCGATAATAAAACGGAATCAGCCTCTAATTTCAATCCCTCATCGGCCGGCAAAACATATCCCTGTATTTCGGGCATTAAAAATTCCAAATCCAACGGCTTGACGGATAACCGCCAAAACAAAAGTACAAGACCTAAAAATAAAAGCGTTAAAAAAATCATAAGTGTTCGACTGAAAAATTTCCAAAGAAAGATCAGAGATTTTTTTGCGCTCATCTTATCATCCTTTCATTAAAAACAATAATCCGTAACAAAGCAATCCGGCACCCGTCGGAGCCATAAACCACGATAAAACAACCGTTCCCGCTTTCTTCCATTTAAGTCCGTTCGGCCCTTTTGACAAGGCTATACCGAATACAGTCCCGATTAAAACACCCGATAACGGAACCGGCACCAACGGAAACGTCGGTAAATGACAATTGATTAAAAAACGCTCCAACGTCACACTTGAAAAACAAAGCAATGTGACGGCACTCATTAAAACCGCAATTAAAGCCTCCGTCGGTGATAATTTAAAAACGCCGGTGGAAACGGTTTCAATAACACGCCTGTCCGCAAAGAAAAAACCTAAGGCAATAAACAAACCGGCACCGTAAAATAATTCCTCCGGCGGTAAAGCATTCAACTCAACAAGCGGACCGATAACGCTGCCGATATTATTTGCCCCGAAAGCATACGCCGAAAACGCACCGACACTCAAAAGTCCGATTCGAATTAACTTATCTCGCAATAAAAGCCGAATTGGAAAGCGATGTAACAAAAATCGAAACACTTTAAAGCCGAAAAACGATAAAAACAAGCCGATTAAAGGCGTATAAATCCACCCGAAAACACTTTGTGTCAATAAAGAAATCGGTTGCGGAGCCTGATAAAAAAAGTTAAAAGCAACATAAGCGCCCGTTGTTGTTTGCACCACCGATGCGGGACATCCCGATTTACCCAAAAGCCATAACAAAATACCCGCACTGAAACAAATGGCAAACGCATCTTGAAATGTTTGAACGTTTCCTAAATTCGTCACGTTTTGTGTGACCGCCGATCCGCTGAATACGGCGCCCGCAATCACAAAAATCGAGGCGATTAAAGCGCCTGTTTGAAACGACAGCATACGCGTTCCGATGGCAGAACCGAACAGATTGCTTAAATTGTTCCGTCCCAACATAACTGCCAAAAAAAAGACCGTTATAACCGCCAAAGTCATCATATTAAATGTTTCACCGCCATAATTTTTAACACGTCCGCCACATCTTCCGCGATATCGGAAATTTTTTCAATGTTATAAATAAATTCTTTGAGCTGTAATTGTCGCGCCAAAGGCAAGTCTTTATTTTCAAAAACAACCTCCTTCAAATGATAGGCTTGTTTATCAACCAAATGTTCGTAATGATATGTGCGGAGCGTATATTCCCCCACATCGGGTTGTCCCGCAAAAAAATCTTTCACGCCCGAAATTAAAGCGCCAACACAATCCAAATTCGTTTGCACCATTTTTAATAAATTAATGGAAAGATCATCAATCAGCTGTGGTTTTTCAACTGTCATTAAAAGCAAATTCGATTCATATTTATTGATAATTTTATCGCACCCTTCCAACAATTTTAAAATATCCGACCGCATATCGGGCAACAGCATGTATTCATATAAATCGTTTTCAATTTCACGTCGATACGAATCGTTTTCGCTTTCCAGCTTCGAAACGGTTTTTCGAATGTTTAAAAAATCTGCCGAACACCCCTCTCGGGTATAAGTTTCAATGCCTTGCGCGTAATACACACCGGCTTCGA
Source organism: uncultured Alphaproteobacteria bacterium (assembly GCA_947627155.1). Taxonomy (GTDB): domain Bacteria; phylum Pseudomonadota; class Alphaproteobacteria; order CAAHEQ01; family UBA3637; genus RGIG4140. Next base: position 50,067 of record CANQUX010000005.1, read on the forward strand.
TAATGTTCATTAAAAATGCCGTTATTTTGGCCTCCAATTTTTGCGTGCGCTTAAATAAATCACGACTTAAAAAACTTAATCGTCCTTTTTTGATCATTTTGCCCCCAAATCTGCTAACGCCGCCCGCATAAAGCCGTTTAAATCACCGTCCAACACGCCGGCGGTATCTGATGTTTCATAGTTTGTTCGTAAATCTTTAACCAATTGATACGGTTGTAACACATATGAGCGAATTTGATTGCCCCAACCGTTATCGCCTTTCGATAAATCAATAGCACCTTGTGCCGCTTGTCGTTTTTGCAGCTCCGCTTCATATAAACGCGACCGCAACATATTCCATGCCTCTTCTTTATTTTGAAATTGCGATCGACCGGTTTGACTTTGCACCACAATGCCCGTCGGCAAGTGCGTAATACGCACCGCGCTTTCCGTACGGTTAATGTGTTGTCCGCCGGCACCCGATGCCCGAAACACATCAATGCGACAATCTGCCGGATTGATATCGATTTGAATGGAATCATCCACAACCGGATAAACCCAAACCGAAGCAAAACTCGTATGCCGCCGCGCATTGGAATCAAACGGTGAAATCCGCACCAGCCGATGAACGCCCGATTCATATTTTAACCACCCGTAAGCATTCAAGCCTTTAATTTTCAGCGTACTCGATTTAATACCCGCCTCCTCGCCGATATTTTCTTCCAGCAAGGCCACCGACATTTTGTTTTTTTCCGCCCAGCGCATATACATCCGTCGCAACATATCTGCCCAATCCTGCGATTCGGTTCCGCCGGCACCGGCATGAATTTCCAAGAAGGCATCATTTGCATCACCCTCGCCGGATAACAAACTTTCCAACAACATATTTTCTATGGTTGTATCCAGTGCCAAAAATTGATTTTCGGCTTCCGAAAGCAAGGCTTCATCATTTTCGCTTTCGGCAAACTCAACCATTTCATATAATTCATCGACTTGTTGAATCAAATCTCGTAAAGAATTGATTTGATCGCTTAATCGCGTGCGTTCGCTAATCAACTTTTGCGCCCGTTCCGGATTGTCCCACAAATGCGCATCTGCCGTTAACGAATCCAATTCGTCTTTGCGTAACAGGGCATTATCCCAGTCAAAGACGCTCCTTCAGCAGTTGAACCGCTGTCAGGTATTTTTGCTTGCTTTGTATAATTTCCGCTTTCATCAAAAATCCTTTGTTAAAGTTAATACAACCCGCCCATTTCCGGCACGGGCGCTTCTTCATTTTCTATTTCGGCCTCGCCTTCGCCGATGACTTTGTTGTTATCGTTTGCCACTGTTTGCGTTAACCGAAACGCTTCATCAATGGCCGTCGGTGCCGATGAAGGTTTTCCCGTAACCGGATTCACTTTTACCAATCGAACGCCTTGCGGAATACGGAACGGAATATTCGGTTGTCCTTTTAACGCCGCTATCATAAAATCACGGAAAATCGGACCGGCAACCACACCGCCCGTATCATTCGCCCCCAACGTTTGCGGATTATCAAACCCGACCCACACACCGGCAACCAAATCAGGGGAAAAACCGATAAACCACGCATCAAAACTATCGTTACTCGTACCGCTTTTAGCGCCCAATGTGCGCCCCACGGCCTTGGCAACACGACCGGTTCCCCGTTCCACAACGCCCGTTAAAATATTCACCATTTGATAAGCGCTGACGGGATCTTGTATTTGCTCTCGCGTATCGACAATTTCCGGTTTTTTATTCACATCTGCCGTTTCACCGGCACAATTCGGACACGGACGCGTATCATGTTTATAAATGGTCACGCCGTCTCTGTCTTGAATACGATCAATTAAATTCGGCGTGATTTTTTTACCGCCGTTCACAAATGCCCCGTAAGCCGTTACCAATTTTAACAATGTTGTTTCATTGGCACCCAACGCCGATGATAAAACCGGCAGTAAATTATCGGCAATACCGAATTTTTTGGCATATTTTGCCACTTTACGCATACCGATGGCTTTTGCCAACCGAATAGTCATCAGGTTACGGGATTTTTCCAATCCGACACGCAGTGTTGTGGGACCGTAAAACGTACGACTGTAATTTTTCGGCTTCCATAAAGAGCCGTCCGGCAAACGCATTACAATCGGCGCATCTAAAATTAAACTCGACGGCGTATAGCCCGAATCCAACGCCGCCAAATAAACAAACGGTTTAAACGAAGAACCGGGTTGCCGATAAGCTTGAATCACCCGATTGAATTGATTGCGATAAAACGAAAAACCGCCCACCATGGCCAACACACGCCCCGTATGCGGATCAAGCGCTACCAACGACCCCTCCGCTTCGGGTAATTGTTGTAATAAATAGATTTTTGTTTTCGGCGTATCTTTATCTTTCGGCGAAACAAAAATCACATCGCCCGGTTGCAACACTTTTTTCACACTCTTCACACTTTCGGCGGAAATACGGGCGTTTCCCAAATATTTACGCGCCCATGAAAGCGTTGTTAACAAAATTTTTCCCGTTTCACCGGTTGTTAAATAAATTTCGGCTTCTTTATCGGTGGTGTTTGTTACAACGGCTTCAAGCCACCCGTCCGGCACATAAGCCGGCAGTTCGCGTTTTTGAAAAGCACTTTGCCAATCATCTTTCAATTCCAATTTTTCCGCCGCACCGCGCCAACCGTGCCGCTTATCATAATTCAACAAACCGTTTTGCAAGGCTTCGACGGCTGCTTTTTGCAATCGCGGATCTAAAGACGTGCGAATAAATAAGCCCCCGTTATACATGGCATCATCACCATATTTTGCCACCACAAATCGCCGCACTTCTTCGGCATAATAGCCGTTTGTTTTTAATGCATTTTTTTCTTTTACCACCACATTCAGCGGTTCTTTCATGGCTTCTTCGGCCTGTTCTTGGGTGATATAACCATCATCCGCCATACGGGAAATCACCCAGTTTCGCCGATGAACGGCCTGTTTCGGGCGACGAGTCGGATGATAATTATTCGGCGCTTTGGGCAGTGCCGCCAAATAGGCCGCCTCCGCCAAAGTTAAATCTTTTAAATCTTTATTAAAATAATTCAATGCAGCGCTGGCAACGCCGTAAGCACCGCCGCCCAAATAAATTTCATTCAGATATAATTCCAAAATATGATCTTTGGTGTAAGTCTGCTCAATTTTGCGTGCCAATAATGCCTCTCTGATTTTACGGGATAACGATTGCTCGTTGGAAAGCAAAAAGTTTTTGGCAACCTGTTGCGTAATGGTGGAAGCCCCCATCGGCCGCCGGCCGGTACCGATGTTTTTCAAATTTAAAATCACGGCGCGTGCTAACCCGAAAAAGTCAATGCCGCCATGGGCATAAAAATTTTTATCCTCCGCCGCCAAAAAAGCGTTACTGACCATCGGCGGTATTTTTTCAATCGGCACGAACGATCGTCTTTCGTTGGCATATTCGGCCAACAACGAGCCGTCATTGGCATAAAGACGCGTTGTCACCAACGGCCGATAATCGGCCAGTTGTCGATAATCCGGCAGGCCGACGGAAAAATGCATCACAACAACCACGCCGACCAAAAAAATAATAAAACAGAAAAAGAAGGCCAAACTGACCAATGTTGACAATAACCGCATTGATATAATCCTTAAATTAAAATATTTTTTATTTTATCTTTTTTTTTCAAAATTTCAAGGAAAATATACCGTTTCATCGGAAAAAATAAAACCGTTCGACCGAATAAAAAAGAAAGGCCGAAAAATGACCTTTCTTTTTAAAATTTTCCGCCTGAAAATTTAATGCAATTGCAAATAGAGTTTTTCCAAAGCTTTATCGATACGTTTACGCGCCGTTCTTTCACACATTTGCGCTTCGTTTGCCAAACGTTTCCAACCCATACCCGAAAAGCGCTTCCATAAGAGTTGCCGCTCCTTCACACTTAATCTGGGCAACCAATCAAACTGCACGATATCGGCATCATCAACTTCCGTCGGCGTCGGACGAAAATAAATTTGCTTTTCGCGACTTTGCCGTTCAATATCCGCATAGCGCAAAGAAGAACGCAAGCCTGTCGGATGCGGTGCCGGATATAATTTATAAATTTCGCACGCTTTTATAATTTGATTGCGTACATCATCGATTGATTTAATTTCTTCCATTGTTTTCCCTTTCCGTTAAATCTGATAAATAAGTTATTTTTCGTGAATAGCCGTCGTTTCGAAATTGCTGAATCAACCATTTATGTTTTTTAACAGGCAAATAAACCGCCGTTTGCATAAACGCGATGTCGGCAATGGAAAAAGTCGGCTGTTTTTTTGATTTTTGTGAAGCATTAAAAAAAGATAAAAACATTTTTTTCGCCTCTTATGCGTGACAGCCGAATTGTTTTTTCATCCAATCGGCAAAAGCCGTAAAAGAATGAAACACTTTCACTTCCGCGGGAAAAATTTGTTCCCGAAACAAGCGTTGACATTCACTGCAAGCGCTTTTATTATAAACAAACTGCACATAATGCGATGATTTGCCCGGGAAAATCAATAACAATGTGCCCGTGTTATGAACGGCTCTTAAAATCACCGATTTAAAATAAACGTTTTTGCACCATTTCACGCAATAATTTAACAAGGAAGCCGAATCGTAAATAAATCGGGAACCGGAAATTTTTCCGTTAATGACCGGCACGCTTGTCGTTGATGTTTGTCGAACGTAAATCGGCAATAAACAGCGATTTTCTTTCTTTGTTTGAACGGTTATTTTCTTTTGCGTTTGAAAAGCTTGCGCCTCTTTGGCAAAAGTCAATCCGACGGACGGGATTTTCCCGTTCTGATTCTCATTCGGAAACACACTTGATGAATGAAGCGACAAATCATTTATCTGTATGAAAGGTAATTGACCGTTCGACTGAGATTTAAAAACTGTTTGTTCCATATGAAACTCCTTTCTTTTTTATATTAACGTACAAATCGTACAATATATTTTATAAAATGTCAAGAACAAAATGAGAACAAATAATCTATTTTATACGGTCATTGATTTTTATGACTTTCTTTATTTATTTTTAATTTTAATGATGATAATTTTTATTTAACTACTTAATTTATAATTATTTTTAATTTAAAATACAGAAAAAACAACAAAATACAAACCGGCTTTTTTATAAAAAAAATTATCTTTTTTTGATTTTATTTACATTTTTATTTTAAAAGAAAAAAATATATATTTATTATCAAAAACGTCTTTTTCGTACTTTTTTATAATACATGTTATCCGCATTTTACGGATTCAATCGATATATAATCCCAAAGCAAATAAAAATACTTTATTTTTCAATCACGTTTCGCACATAAAAAAATAAAACGTCGGCAAATGCCGGAAATTTTACAAAAACCGTATAGGAATATCTGTCCAACAACTGATATTCTTTTCGCAAAGAATCATAAACAATCAATTCTTCCGGCGCAACACCGATGACAATTTTATTTTTAAGCATATTGTTGGTTGAAAACGAAGCTTGCATCGGCAATAATGCCCGATGAAAAAAGGCACCTCTGTCGCGTTCATGCTCACGCGTTGCAAAAATTTCAATACCGTTCCAGAAAAGACCGTCGGTCAACATTAAAAAATCGCGATAATCAGCCGGCAAATAACCATGTCCGTTTTGGAAAAGCTGGGTTGTAATCGAATGTATTTCCACACGTTCCGCCGGCGGATATAAAACCCCTAAATCTTGATATATTCTTTTTAAAACCTGCGTTAAAACCTGCATTCTATCTCCCCGGCATGGCTTTTAATGCAATTTTCTCAAAAGCGGCTTTGGAAAATCCGGCATAAACACTTCTGTCTTGCTTATTTTTACCGCCCGATCCCGTAAACATACCGAACGGAATATATATTTTACCGACCGGCACGGGAATATATAAAAGCGCCGGATAAGAAATGCCGCGGACGGTTAAAAGCTGTTCGTCAATATAGCTGTGTATCATGGCGTGATACGGTTTATCCTGCATAAACACCATATTATTAAAATCAATGGATCCGCCGTATTCAATCGGATATTTCAAATGAACGGTATAATTTTCCGGTATTTTCCCTTTACGCATATAAAAAATACCTTCTTCCGACACACCGGCAGAACGTAAATCATTCACATAATTATAGGCCAATAAGCGCGTATAATCACGCACCACCCGCCGAAGCATTAAATGTTGTTCCAACAAATCGGGTGCCGTAATGCCGATATAAGAAACCGCCATTAAATCCATTCCCGGAAAATTCAGCTGATTAAATTTGTTTGCCCAATAATCTTGATTTTTTTCATTTTTTTCTTCCAACGCAATCGCATTGTTTAACCAATCCATTTCCGGATTATCGGTAACAAAATCAGCGGGTTCAACAGAGGTATTCGCAAAATTTGATGAAGAAGCCTTGTCTTCCAAAACAGCTGTTTGCTCATTTTGCTGCAGCGTTTGTGCAGGCGGCGTGACGGTATCTTTACCGCTGGGAAATTTTTCTGCGCCCGTCGCATACTCCGGAAACAGTTTTTCCCAAAGCAACAGCGATTCATCCGAATCTAATTGAGACAAGTCGATTTTCTGCGACAATTAAGCTCCTTTAACCTGTTTTTCAATATCTTCCAACTGCCCTTGCATTAAAATCTTCAATGCCTGAATATCTGTATCCTCCCGTTGAGCGACAATCCAATACGGCACCCACGGAGAGGCACCCATGGAACATTTTTTCTTCATGCTTCTGTCCAAATACCATCGCGGCGCATCAGCCAAAATCGGTCGGTTTAAGAACCCTTGGAACAACACATATTGCTTTAAGTAACTCAAACTCATCATATCGGAAGCGCCAACCACGTTCGAACTTTGCAAAGACCGTGAAACGTTAGCGGCAAAGGGGTTTGTTTGTTGCGACACACCCTCCGTTCGAGAGGAGGAAGCCACTTCAATGGTGCGCGTACCGATCATTTTACTGAATCGTTCGGCGGTTTGTTCGTTGTTTTGTGCCAAAATCACTTTGGCGGCCGTTGTTGTAATAATGGTTTCCAAGTCATCTTTACCGTATTGCCCGGAAATCTGCCCCAAATCCTGCCCGATGAGCAAATAAGCCACCTTCTGCCCACGACCGACGGCCGGACCGTCTTTCACGGCGGCCAACTTCGGCATTTGCGGGAATTCGTCCAACACAAACAAAGTCGGATACGGCCCCGATTTAATACCGTCCGTTCCGACAAAATTCGGCGGATTGGAAATTAAGAAAGAACTCATCAATTCCACAAAAATACCGGTAATCACGTTCATGGAGCGTGCATCAACCTGATTCACCGACAAATAAACGGAAACCGGTTTAATTTCGCCCGTAATCGGATCTCTTAACCCCCGTAAATCACGGAAAGTCAAATCACTGAACTTCGTACGCATACGCACGGCGGAGTTTTTGAAAATGTTAATACCCGAAAGAGCGGTTGACAAAATAGAACCGCGTTCCTTATCCGGCGTACCGGACAATTGGTTTAATTCCACAACGGCCCGATGCGCATAAGCAAATCTGTCTGCTTCTTTCACGGCGGAATCTAACAAATCCCGCATCGGATCGGCCATCATGGCCATTTGATCACCCTCATCGGAGCGACGCTTAATATCCGCGGCAATTTTCATCTGCGACTCGGTCAGCCAGTCAAAAATCATGGCAATACACGGCTCGCACCCCTGCCATTGCGGCGGCAAGCCCTCCCATGTGCCGATGGGTGCATAATTATCAATGGTCAGCTGTCCTTGTTGCAAAGCTTGTAATGCCATGTTGGCACTTTGATCTTTCATCCCGTCATAATAAGTGGCCAACACTTCGGCATCTTCGCGATCGAAACTGTTTTCCATTAATTTGTTAATAAAATAATCGTTTGCCCGCGCGCGTTCGCATTTACTGGAAATAAATTGCAAAAAGCCCGACATGGCGTTCCGACCTGTTTTTGACCAGTGCGGATCTGCGCCGCCTTTCGGCTCTTCCACAAGCACGGCAACCATGGAGTCGATATATTTTTCGCGATCGCTGCCCAACGGCGGTAAACACGATGCCGACAAAGGATTCCAACTCGGATAATAAATTCCTTTTTCGGGATCATCTTTTTCACCCCAGTTAATCACAAAGACAGGTCCGATGGTTGCACGATAACCCGTTGTGCTGTAACACAATTCCGGCTTCGGGTCGTTAACAATTAAACTGAGTCCCGGCGATTCCAAAATGGTTGGCACCACCACACCGACCGTTTTACCGGTTCCCGGAGGTGCCACAACCAAACAGGAAAGCGTTTCGGGCATTTTCATCAGTTTCCCTTTAAACCGTCCCAAAACAATGCAAAATCCGTCGAACAATTTCATTTTCTTAATATCGGAAAACTCTGCCATTCGACCGCCACCGTAAATTTTCGGCATATATTCATAGGGATTTTTAATAATGCCGACAATTAAAATCACCCAAAACATAATAAAGGGCGTAAAAGGTAAATATTCCGTCCAATGCGGATTAGACGTTTGCCAAAAATTGCTAAACCAACGTCCGTACGTGGCAAATAAATAGCCCATATTCGGAATAACTTTTTTCCAAAAGGATATGGCGGTATGGAAAGTAATAACGCTAAACCCATGGTTAAGCCATGTGCGCAACGGAAGCATTAACCACATTAAAATAAAGAAAACAACAACGGCCGTTACCAAAGTCCAACACAGCCATGCAATAAATTTTCCTTGATCTTCATAGGCACTGTCACGTTTAAAACCCATTTGCTAACCCCCTTGTAACACCGATTGAACGGCATTAATAACATCATTTGTCGGTGGCATAACCTGCTCAACGGATTGCGTGACCGTTTTTAATTCATCAGGCCCGCCGATATCCGTTCGACAAACGGTAACCGACATTTCTTTCCATGTTGAAATCATATCTTCCGCATTAATAATAGTGCCTTTTCGCACAATAAACAACGGCAACACCGATCCGTTATATCCGACGGTTGATAATTTTTGCGCAAAAGCCTTAGCCAATTCAACCAATTGAAAGACCGGTGAAACCCGATGAGAGCTTTCGGAAAACCACAGCGGATCTTCACCGTTAAAGCGTTCTTCATCGGCCAACCAATCGCCCGGTTGCGAATCGGCAATACCCAATAAAATTTTATCGGCACTCATACCTAAATAATCAATGACCGTATCGTTAAAGCGCACTTTTTCAATCACCTGATAACCCGCCCGACTCATTAATTCACTGATATTTTCTTCCAACTTCATCCGCTCGGGCAATTTAATATCTTCCAACAGCATATTTTCAACGGCGGAAGTCTGATTCCGATCGGCCGCCGGACTGGGCGCAACGGAAAGCCCCTGCATCATGGACGGCACGGTATATCCTTTATTAAACGGCGAATCGCTCGGCGGTGTATAAGCCGAATGACGCCCGGAACGCGGCGGCAGCATAAAATCTTCGTCATCATCTTCATCAAACTCAATGCCATAGGAGGAGGCTTGCCTTTTCGGCAATATCGGCTCCTCAACCGGCACTTTAAGCTCGGATTCTTTCACTTCGGGACGATACCCCGTTTCCAGCGGGCGCGGCCGAATGGTTTTAGAAGAGCGTTTTTTCAGTTTCACCTTATAACTGCCGCGATGTAACATATCGGCACCGGTGAAGAAATAAATTAACCGATTGACATTGCGTCGCAACAATTTCAGCCATTCCACTTTCAGGAAAAATCGCCAACCGATTAAATAAAGCGGTACGGCAGAAAACAGCACGATGAAGAAAATAACCGTTCCTCTGTCATCAATATTCCACCCCTGTTGAAATTCATTCCACAAAAAGCGCCAATGATTCCAGTTAAAAATATGGAAATCCCAGTTGTCCGTTAAAAAATTATTGACAAGCCAACCAAGAAAAATCCAGCCCCAGATAAAGCCGATAACAAGTATTCTAACCCATTTATTCATATACCTAACCTCTGTCTGACCGCCGTATGCGGGACTCCGATATTAATATTATAACCAAAAATCAAAGAAATACCAGAAAAAAATGCGTTTTGATTCTAAAAAATAACATTTTTGAATAAAAATCGGTGCTTAAAATTAAAAAAACACAATATGATTCAACTGATTATAAATATTTACATTTGAAAGGCAATTAAAAAGTGTCGGCAAGAAGAAAAACAAATAAGAAGTCGACCTTACCAACAGAGGGCATGGTGCTGTTTGCCACTACTGCCATGATAATTACCGCGATTCTGACCACCCACACTACCGTAAACCTCATTAAAGATAATTTTTACAACATATGCACCGCAGGAATTTCTTCCTTTATTTGCTTCTGTATATGGATCTTCCAGCCAATAGTAGTTATTTCCTTGTTCTTCACTTCCGGTCTCCGCTCTGCTCAATGCTTTAATAACATGACTAAACCCGTTTGCATTAGAGCATCTGTCTCCTTTAGCAGAACAACGACCTTGTGTTATTCCCCCTAAACTATCATTGCAACACTCTAAATCAGAAATTTTCAGCATGTGCTTACTTCCCGACAATGCCTGACAAAACCGCTCGGCACTCCACCAATTCATACCATGATTTGACATGATATACGGACTATCGTTGGAGTCGAGATTAGGTGCCGTATATTCAGAGACTTTAACGCATTTGTGTGGTTTATCAGTACAACAATCCTGCTCTGTTGTTGTTCCCGAACGATAAGCATCAGGATCATCTCCGCATATACAATAACAGTCGCTTGTCAGACAGAATTCGTCTGATTCGCAATCATTGTTGCTTAAACATCCGCAAAATTCGCCGTTCCACGGCTGATCTTCGGGACAAGCTTCGCATGTGTTTGTATCTGAATTGCAAATCGGCTTATCTGTTCCTTTCTCTAAACAATCTTCATTTACCGTACATTCCACGCATGTATTGTTATACCATATAGGTTTTTCCGGCGGACACGATTCGCAATCACCCAAATCAATATTGCATACCGGTTTGTTAGTTGGACAATCTGCATTTTCTATACATTCCACACACTCATGATTTGCCACATCACAAAATCTTGGAGCACTGCAATCACCTTCTTTTACACACTCCACACATGTATTGCTCTCTTTATCGCAAACAGGGGTTGATAATCCTTCACAATCGTCATCATCACCACACCAACCTTCGGGACGATTCGAATCGTAATTACCGTTCACTTCTTCCGCATCAAACTGAATGTAAAATTCATTGGCTTCATCACTCGTGCATAAATCATATTTTTCATAAACTTCTTTGTTAATTTCCATATACATTAAACCGTCCATGGCATTAACAAGTGTTGTGAGCGGTTTGCAAACCCCTTTTGCAACATTCCCGACTTTAATATAATAAGCATCTGTTTCGCGGCAGTTATAAAATTCTGCTTTGTCTTTGCGAATGCAATCATAATCAACGGGATAGCGATCATATTGTGTTGATAAATGCCCGCTGTAATTTTCATCATCAGGCGTTTCATCATAAGGATCCCCCAATAACAATTCTTCATTTCCCAAAGCGTATTTTACCTTTAAATCGTTACGCATTAAGTTAATTTCGTTGGCTATTTGGTCGGCCTGATAATAATTCATGGCTAATTTATAACCGACAATCCCACCGATTGATAAAATAGCAATAATCGCCAATACGCCGAGCATTTCAATCATGCTGCGGCCTTGTTGCGCTTGATTTTGAATTTGTTTTTTGAGTTGCTTTGTCATTTTTGACTCCCTTTCACTATACGAATAGCATAAATTAAACGTACCTTTAATGCAACGCGGATTCCGGGGCAAAATTACCTTTAAAAAGCAAAAAATCACCCTTAAAAAACAATCGAAAAATCAATGAATTCCGGCCAAAATAAATTTTTTTTGAAAAAATCAAAAAAAAGTGTTGCAAAAATCGTACGTTTAATTGAGGAAAGAGAAGCAGGGAAAATATGTTTGTTTTATTTGGTATTCGTTGGGCTACTCTCTGTTATTTTCGGCGGGAAGTGCTGTCCCGTGAAACGTGGGACAGCGCGGTGTGCCGAAAATAAGAAACGGAAAGCGGCAATATTGATATTTTCTCTGATTCTCGACACATAGCAGGACGTCACTTTTCACGACGTCCCACACCCGCCGAGAATCAGAGAAAGGAAGCAAGGCCAACAGATAACTTTTCTCTTTCATGGTTGAAAATTGTGTTGTTAACGAACTTCCCCCTTTTGTCGGTGGGTGGAAAGTAATGAAACACTTCCTCTTTTCCTCTATCGGCGGATGTGATGCGCTGCTGAAAGGAGCGCATCGCTATGGGCCGATAGGGGGAAAGTGAGCGGTTTATTTTGGGAAGCGTTGCACAAATTAAACGTACGATTTTTGCAACACTTTTTTTTGATTTTTTCAAAAAAAATTTATTTTGGACGGAATTCATTGATTTTTCGAGTGTTTTTTAAGGGTGAATTTTGGCAGTTTGAAGGCAAATTTTGCCCCCGAAACTGCGTTGCATTAAAGGTACGTTTATTTTATGCTATTCGCAGAGTGAAAGGGAGTCAAAAATGACAAGACAATTCAAAAAAAATCAATTAAAACAATTTCAAAATCAAGCGCAACAAGGCCGGTCAATGGTTGAAATGCTCGGCGTACTGGCTATTATTGCTATTTTGTCAATCGGCGGGATTGTCGGCTATAAATTAGCCATGAATTATTATCAGGCCGATCAGATTGCGAATGAAATTAACTTAATGCGTAACGATTTAAAGGTTAAATACGCTTTGGGAAATGAAGAATTGTTGCTCGGGGATCCTTATGATGATACACCAGAAAATGAACATTACCGCGGGCATTTATCAACACAATATGATCGTTATCCCGTTGATTATGATTGCATCATCAGAGGTAATAAAGAGAGTAAAAATGAGCTTTATAATTGCCGCGAAGCAGATGCTTATTATATTGCCGTGGGGAACATTTCAAAGGGTGTTTGTAAACCGCTTACAACGCTTGTTGCCGCCATGGACGGCCGTTTGGAAATGGATATCAATGGTTTGTCCTACACAGGAGGTGATTCATGTACCAGTGATGAAAATAATGAAATTTATGTTGAATTCGATGCGGCGGATGTAAACGGCAATTACGATTCGGGGCGCCCAAAAGGCTGGTGTGCCAAAGATGACGATTGCGAAGGATTATCAACCCCTGTTTGCGATAAGGAAAACAATACGTGTGTGGAATGTACGGAAAATACGCATTGCGCCTCAAATATATGTCGGAAAGATCACACTTGCGGTGAATGCACAAAAGATTCGGATTGTGTCAATCCGCGCCCGATATGCGATACGGAATCGGCAACATGTATGAGATGTGCTGTTGACGATGAATGTCAAAGAGCCAACGTGAATAAACCTGTTTGCGACATGGGTACCGGCGCTTGTTGCGATGATCCGCTCATGACATGGAATGGCAGCGAATGCGTTTGCCCCGAAGATTATGCCAAATCGGAAACCAGTTCCGGTCAAGCTATTTGTTTACCTTATTGCGAGGAAAATAATATCGGTATTATTTTAATGACGGATACTTCCGGCTCAATGACTCTGCAAATGTTTGAAAATGCCAACAAAGCCAAAGAGGCGCTTCATATTCCGGAAGATATTCCGTCAGCCGTTTATTGGTGTGCTGCTTGTTATGATGCACATTGTTTGAAAAACACGCCATCCGGTCCGGTAAATGAACATCTTTCTTACGGAAAACATTCTGTCAGTGAAATTCGCGCTGCTCTTCAAACAAATGTATCGGACAGGCTCAAAGTAACCGGTGATTTTGGTGGCAGTATTTATAAAATTATGGATTATTGCTCAACCATTAAAGAAAAACTCATTATTATTGTTTGGTGGGATAATCAAAAACCGGCCGATACCGGTAATGATATACCTGCATTTTCAAAATTGAAAGAAAAATGCCCCGAAACGGTTATTTATAATGTATCACCGAATGCCAAATCATTTGCAAGCGCTGATAAATCTTTTGATTTAAATGACATTACAACGGAATATACGGAAGTTTTAAATCAATTCATTCAAAAAGAAGGTTGTGTTGAGCGAGAATAAAAAAAGCGCCATCAATGCGCTTTTCGTGGCGGAGAGTACAGGACTCGAACCTGTGCATCCTTTTAGGGGATGACGGATTAGCAATCCGCTGCATTACCGCTCTGCCAACTCTCCGTATTTTTGTATTTTACTTATTTTTTTTAAAAAGTCAATTTTTATTTCTTAATATGCAAATATTTTTTGTATAATCTCTACAATCTGCCGATGAATTTGATCGGGCAACAAACCGATTTTCAGTTTTAAATCTTTTTGATTAACGGGTTGAATTAAATCCATGGCAATATAGGCTTTTTTTCCACGTAATCCGATTCCGACCCGCGTCGGTAATTGACTGGAACTAACGGTGATAGGAGCTACCAAAGCATACGGCAATGCCTCGTTTAATTCATCGGGCGAAACAATTAAACAAGGCTTTTCAACACCTTGAAACACACCCATATAAACTTCAAATCTTTTTACCATATCCACTCCGCTTGCCAATTTTGTTGTCCGTTTAAATCGGGATGAATTTTCTCGCGCCAATTTGCCCGATCTTGACTTTGAGCCGTTAAAATAACGCGTTTTTGTTCAACCGTTAAATTGATTTCCGATTCAAATCCGCATTCGGCAATCACGCTTTTAGGCAATCGAATGCCGTGTGAATTTCCTATTTTCGTGAGTTTCACAAGCATTTATAACTCCTTTTTCAAAACATCGGCCAACACCATATATAACCGGCCGACATCGGAACCGATTAAAACACTCATCAGCAAATTGCTTTCTTCGCTTTCGCTGGCTTTTTTGGTCATACCCTCAAACTCGGACATATAACGCGCAACGGCTAAACGAAAATCTTCATTTTGTTTATAAAATTCAATGATTTTCTTGTGTTGCGATTCACTGATCATTTTTGTAATATGCCGCATAAACACGGCTTTATCGCCGTCATAATATTTTTGCCATAAACCATCTTCCGATTTCGGTGTAAAAATATGAGCCATATCAACGGAGAATGACTGCAAATGATTTAAAATAACGGTAGCATCTTGCAACAAATCGGCTTGGGCTTGTTTTTTGGCACTCGGAAACACCGTTGTTGCCTTTTGAACGGTCTCTTTAACGGCAGTTTCAATTGATTCCACATCGGTTTTAATTGTTGTAATTGTTTTTTGAATTTTTAAAATCGTTTCTTCAAACGCGTTATTAACCAGTGATAACTCTTTCAAAGCGGCCGCAGATTTTTGAATCATACCGTCGGCATTGTTTCCGAGCGATTCTTCCAAAACGCCGATTCGGTTGGCTGTTTGCTGAACTTCGTTATCTAACAACACCCCTTGATTTTTAAAAACAGATAAAATCTTTTCCAAATTGGTATATAATTTTTGCGTGTGTTGCGTTAAATCGGCAGCATATTTTTGCATAACGGTTTCAATTTCTTTTCCGGATTGATCCATATTTTGAACAAGAAGCCCGGCCGTTTTTATGGCTTCGTTTGTTCTGTTATTGGCTGTTTCCATGGCATGAGCCAAATTTTGCACGTCGCTTGTTTGATTTTGCAACGATAATGAAACCGCCCCTATTTTCTGACGGGATTCCTCCGTTACAACCGTTAACGATTGAACCTGATCGGCGAACAGTCTTAACGTTTCTTCCGTGGCATCGTTTGCCTTTTCCGTCATCGCGGTTAAATTTTGAACATGATCGGCAATTTCACGAATGGAAGAAATGGTTTTCGTATCAACATGCTTAATTATTTTGCTTAAATCACCGATCCATTGCTTCAAATCATCGCGTACCAACACCGTTTCCTTATTTACCTGCGCAAAAACCGAGCGAAATTCTTTTATTTGCATGCGTAAAGCAGCAGTAAGCGATTTTGTATAATCCGTGCCGGATGGTGACATAATAATTTCATTTAACAATTCTTTCCAATAATCGGCATCAACAGACGATTGGCCTGAATGATCAACAAAATTTGACAATAAAAACGCAATCACAATCGGCAAAAACAATCCGCAAAAACTGCCGACAAATTCGGCCGGTGACAAATCATACCGACTGCTCCACCAACCCGAATAAAAAACGTAATCAAAAATAAACGCCAGCCAAACGGTTGAAAACAAACTGGCAACCATAAAACCTTTTTTCTCCCAAAAGGCCTGCCGATCATTATTTTCCGAAATAAAATCTTCCGGTTCTCTAATTTTTCGACGTGAATACATTGTTATTCTCCTTTTTTAAAATTTTCTCTTCTTTTTACACCTAAATAAAACGCTCGTCAACCATTAAATGATAAAATCAACAAAAAAGTTATTACAAAATATTTATATTATATTAACAACGTTCTTTCAAGTTAAAAATTACAAAATAATTACTTAAAAAACAAATTCTTCCGGATTGACAACTTCCGTTTTATCCTTTATTTGATGCGTAAACCAAGTTACCTGCCTTTTGGCATAATGACGCGTTACCCGTTGACCTGTTTCACATAATTGATGAAAATCGCATTCATGATATAAATAAGAAATAATCTGCTCAACACCGATTGCTTTCATCACACCGCCCGTGGCATGAATCTCCAACAAATGTTTTACTTCCTCTATAGCTCCGTTTTGAAGCATTTTTTCAAAACGTGAATCACATTGTTCATACAATTTATCACGCGGCGGATTGATAAAATAAACTTTAAAATCGGCATCAATTTCTTTAATTTTAGGCTTATTTTGAAAATAAGATAACGGTTTTCCGGTGGATAATTGAACCTCCAAAGCCCGCCGTAACCGTTGAGAATCGTGGTAAAAACAATTTTTAACCTGTTGCCGAACTTCATTAATATCCATTTGCCGCACTTTTTCCCGAACATTTAAATCAATCGGCGGAATCGGCGAAATACCGTTCATTAAAATATCAATATATAATCCCGTACCGCCGATCAAAATCGGATTTTCAATTTTTTGAATAATTTGAATCACCTTCTTTAACCAATCATATGCCGAATTTTTTTCATGAGAACCCAAATAACCGTATAAATGATGTGTAATACCGTTCATTTCACTTTCAAGCGGACGCGCGGACAAAATTTTTAAATCCTGATAAACCTGCATTGAATCGGCATTGATGATTTCTCCCTTTATTTTTTCCGCCAATCGCAGTCCGAATGACGATTTTCCGCTTGCTGTCGGTCCGACAATGATATTTATTTTTTGCTTCATTCAGATATAATCCTTGTTTTTTTCAAAAAAATGAATTATGATGAGTTAAACACGAAAAGGATAACATAATGTTTTATAAAAATCTACTGATATTTGCAATGATTTTATTGAGCGGTTGCGGTTTTACCCCGATGAATCGCATCAATAACGGACAAAATATAACGACGGTTACAGAAAAAATTGCCATCGGAAACATTCCGAATCACGACGGATATCTTCTGAAAAAAGAACTGCAAAATCTGTTAAATCCGGAAAAAACGGCCGGACAGAAAGATTATTTTCTTTCTATTACATTAAAATCCCCAATCTATGAAGATCAAACCATTCAGGGCGATAATTTTGCCAGTCGGGAAACGATTACAATTCAAGCTTCTTTTCAGTTAAAAGAAATTAAAACAAAAAAAATTATTTTATCCGATTCCACAATGGCAACCGGCGCCTATAACATTGTTCATGAGCCATACGCCACACAAATGGCTCGCAATAAATTAAAAGATAATTTAATTAAAATTATTTCAAATAACATTTCCGTGCGAATCGTCTCTTTCTTAAAATCAAATGAGGAAAAAGATGAAGGCGAAACCCATACAAATTGAGGCTTTGAGAAAACAATTAACCGAACAATATCATGTTGTTTTGTTGTTCGGATCTGATTTCGGTGTCGTGTCGGATTGTGCGGAAAAAATTATTCAAATTATTTTACCGAAAAAAGATGATTTTTCGTTAATTAAAGTTTCCAAAACACAGCTTAAAGAACATCCCTCCTTGTTAATTGATGAAGCCAATACCGTTTCTTTTTGGACCGACAGAAGAATTATTTGGCTGAAAGATGCCGATAATAATCAAACGAATGCCGTTGAATCATTTTTGGAAAATATTCAAACCAACACTGTTTTACTTCTGACAACGGAAAATTTAATGAAAAACGCTTCTCTGCGTGTTTTATGCGAGAATCATGCCGATGCTTTGGCCATAGCCTGTTATGAAGACAGTGAAAGTGATATGCGTTTTTTAATTAAAGAATATTTAAAATCAAATAATTATTACTGTTCAACCGAAGTGTTAGATGTTTTGGTTACCCGGTGTAACGAAAATCGACTGATTACAAAAAATGAATTGACAAAACTATTGACATATATGGGAGAAAATAAAGAAATAACCGTTTCCGATGTCGAAAACATCATTCCCGATTTAAAAAATTCAACTTTGGAAAATTTATGTTTTTGTGTGGCGGGCGGCGATCAGAAACAAGCAGATAAAGCTACAAAAATTCTATTGGATAACAATGAAATTCCGGTCACAATCGTACGGGCTTTATCGCAATATTTTAATAAGCTTTTAATCGGAAAAGATTTATTGCTCAAAAAAACCGGCAGTGACGTGATTTTTAAAAAATTACTGCGTGCCAATCAATATATGTTTAAAGAAACGTTTTTCAATCAACTTCAATTGTGGAATAAGGAACTTCTTTTAAAAACACTTCTTTTATTGAATGAAACGGAAGAACAAATTAAAAGTACAGGTACTCCGGCCGAAGTGGTGTTGCACAGAACAATTACTGCTATCAGCGGTTTGGCAAGAAAACTCAAAAGACAATCTTTTTAAGTTATTTTTTTAAGGCGCCGCCGACACTGATTCGTTGTAAAATAACATCTAATTGATCGGCAGATTGACAATCAATAATTACTTTTCCCGTTAATCCCGCCCAATGAATGGAAATTTTGGTATTCAACAATGCGCTGAATTGAGCTGCTAACGATTCAATATGTTTATTTTTTTCTTTTTGAACCGGTTGTGCTTTATTTTTTTGAGTTGCCAATTTTTCGGTTTGACGCACATTTAATCCCTTTTTAATAACCTCGCGAGATAGGATAACGGGATTATCGGCAGCCAATAAAGCACGCGCATGTCCGACCGTAATTTCCTTTTTTTCCAACAATGTTTTAATTTCTTCGGGTAAATCCAATAAACGCATCATATTTGCCAAATAACTTCGGCTTTTACCGATCACACGGGATAAATCTTCCTGTTTATAATGAAATTCTTTAATTAAACGTTTATAAGCTTCGGCTTCCTCCAACGGATTTAAATCCTCCCGTTGTAAATTTTCAATAATGGCAACTTCCAATGCTTCTTTATCGGTCAAATTTTTAACAATAACGGGAATTTTGGTTAATCCCGCCATTTTGGAAGCCCGAAATCGACGCTCTCCGGCAATAATTTCATATAAATTATTTCGAGCGCTTTTTCGCACCAATAAAGGTTGTAACACACCTTTTTCTTTAATGGAAACAACTAAATCCGCCAATGCTTCGGTGGTAAAAACACGACGCGGTTGAAAAGAACCGGCAACCAGTTCAGAAATATCTTTATATAAAACAGTATTAACGGAATCATTTTGAACAACCGGTGTTTCCTCAAACTCTTCATCTCCCATCAATGTTTGTAAACCCCGCCCTAATCCTAAATTTTTATCCATTTAATAACTCCTTTTCTCTGTTTAAAATTTCTGCCGCCAATCGAATATAACTTTTGGCTCCCATACTTTTCACATCGTATATAATAACCGGTTTTCCATGCGACGGCGCTTCCGGAATACGAACGTTTCGGGGAATAATCGTATCATAAACATAGTCTTTAAAATAAGACTTCACATCAGCCACAATTGATTTTGATAAATTGGAACGACCGTCAAACATTGTCATGACAATTCCGTGTAATGCCAATTTTGCATTAAAGTTTTGTTGCACTTTTTGAATGGTTTTCATTAAATCGGCAACACCTTCCAAAGCTAAATATTCGCATTGAACCGGTATAATCACATAATCGGAAGCCACAAGCGCATTTAACGTTAATAAACCGACGGCGGGCGGACAATCAATAAAAACATAATCAAAATCTTTAATATCTTTTAAAGCTTTTTTCAAAAAGAATTGCGGCTTTTTTTTATCGGCCAATTCAATATCAATACCTAATAATTCTTTGCCGGAAGGCATAATATATAGTTGGGGAATTTGTGTTTCGACAATCACATCCGATAAAGAATTATGTCCCGTGATAAAGGTGTAAGAATTCAATCCTTTTTTTCTTTTAGAACCGACACTGACAGTTGCATTTCCCTGCGGATCCAAATCAATAATCAAAACTTTCTTTCCGATAGCAGCTAAAGCCGTTGCCAAATTGACGGTTGTTGTTGTTTTTCCAACCCCTCCTTTTTGATTTGAAACTGAAAAAATACGTGGTTTAATCATTATTTTTAACCTCTGATATTTGAACAATATAACTTCCGTTAATACCGGCCGAACAGGTCGTATGAAAAGATTTTTCAATATCTTTTATTTCTTCCGATACTTTTTCTCCTTTTAATAACAAATAAACGGTCTTTTCCTTAAAAAAAGAATAACCGTATTGAAGAATACGATCAATTTGAGCAAATCCGCGTGCTGTAATCACATCGGCTTTCAACTGTTTTACATTTTCTATTCTGTCATTGACAATATGAACATTCACACCTAATTCTCGGGCAGCTTCCTGCAAAAAAACACATTTTCGACCATCACTTTCAATTAAATAAAAATCGGTTAAATTTCCCTTTAAACATTTATTTAAAACAGCTAAAACCAAAGCCGGAAAACCGCCGCCTGATCCGAAATCAACCAAAACTTTCGCATTTGTCGGTATATAAAAATAAAGTTGAGCGGAATCTAAAATATGACGTATCCATAAATTTTTAATATCATTTTTTGAAACAAGATTCAGTGCTTTTTGCCAGCGCAAAATTATTGTTTCATATTGCTTCAAAAGTTTGACGGCCGGCTTAATTTTTTGACTTAATTGTTCCATGTGAAACATTCCTTATAAATGCATTAACAAAACATTAACTTTTTTTTATTTTAATTGCAAGCATTATTTTTCATCTGAAAATGTTTCCCGTGAAACATTCATAAAAAACATAAATAAAAACAATAAATTATCTAAAATATAAATTTTAGACTGTTTTTATCATCACACTCTTTTTTTGAGGTTTGATTGATTAAAAGAGACTGATATTGAAGAGAATGAATCAATTTTGAACAAAACTGTTTGTCAACGTTTTGAAAAATAAGCGCAAATTTTTGATGATCAATTCCTTGAATATCCCAATTAAGCGGATTTAACGCGTATGAAAATTGTGATTTTTTAATATTTTTTTTATCCGACAACAAAGAAGCTTCCATTATTAACAAATTGATTTTATTTATTAATTCATTCTGCTGTATCATCGTAAACCCTGTTTTTAATTGTTTGGCCGATTGAGCATTCATCTGTCCCTGAATAGCCATATTTGATAATAAATCAATCATTTGACTCATTGCTGTTGAAGAAAATAATAAACAAGACAAAAAAATAATTTTTTTCATTCAATCCCCCATAAATTATTTTTAATTCTTCGCATAAACTCTTTATGTTGTTCTTCCTCTTCCGGTGAAACAGGAAAAGGGCGCGGTTCATGATAGGTTAAATTGTCAGCTTTTAAAGTTACAGACACGGTCGACACCGGTTGATTTTCACCTTTTGTCTTTGTTTTTTCAGATAAAAAGTCCGGTTCTCTGCCTCCAACCAATTCCAAATAAACTTCAGCCAACAATTCACTGTCCAACAAGGCACCGTGTTTTGTTCGAGACGAATTATCTATATGAAAACGTTTACATAATTCATCTAAATTCACTCGTGCTCCGGGAAACATTTTCCGTGCCATTAAAAGTGTATCCAAAACACGATCGGACGGAATAACCGATCGGTGACATCTGGCCAACTCGGCGTTAATAAATTTCATATCAAACCCAACGGCATTATGGGCAATTAAAACCGAATCTTCACCGATAAAATCTAAAAAATCATCAACAATTTCTTCAAATTTCGGCTTATCAGACAAAAATTCTTCCGTTAAACCGTGAACAGCAATAACTTCCTCGCTCATAGCACGATCGGGATTAATATAACATTGATAAGTTTTTCCCGTCGGAATATGATTGACCAATTCAATGCATCCGATATCAACAATTCTGTCAAAATCAGGATTCAACCCTGTTGTTTCCGTATCAAAAACAATTTCTCTCATTTTTTCCTCTTTTTTATACCATACAAAAATTTTTTTAAAGACGCAAGATTTTTTCGCTGTGGATAATGTGAATTTTGAGGATAACTTATAAAAACACAAACAAAAGAGGTGAAGAGAAAAAAATTTATGCCGTTTCTTAAAAAAAAATTAAACAAACCTCCTTTCAAATAAGTTTAAAAAGAAAAAATACAGAAATTCTGACAAAGAATATCAAATTCAACGAGTCGGAAACAGATAAAAAAAGCTGTCAACAAAAATAAATTTTTTTTATCCACATTATGCGCAGGGATAACTATCACTATTTTAATTTTTTTATAGGAACAGGAAATGAAAAAGTGGATAAGTTTTGCTTGCAAAAAAATAAGGAACGTGATATATATTGCTTAACTTTTTATTGGAGGAAAATATGCTTTCTTTTTATAATACGGCAACTCATCAGAAGCAGGAATTTAAACCTGTTCGCGAAAATGAAGTTCGTTTTTACGGCTGCGGGCCGACAATCTATAACTATGCGCATATCGGTAATTTCAGAGCATATGTTTTTTATGATTTGATGAATCGTTATTTGCGTTATAAAGGTTTTAAAGTAACGTTTGCCATGAATTTAACCGATGTTGATGATAAAACCATTCGCGATTCGCGAGCCAAAGGAATTTCTTTACGTGCTTTTACCGATTTTTTTGCCGAAGCTTTCTTTAAAGATATAGAAGCCTTGCATATTCAAAAGCCGGATTATATTATTCGAGCTACCGAAGAAATTGATGCCATGATTGAGTTGATTAATTTATTATTGGAAAAAGGATATGCCTATAAATCAAAAACGGGTGATATATTCTTTAAAATCAGTGCTTTTAAAGAATACGGACAAATGGCGGGTATACAATCTGCGCAATTGAAGGCAAATGCCGACGGTCGGTTGTCGGATGAATATGAAAAAGAAGATGTGAATGATTTTGCGTTATGGAAAGCATATACCGAAAAAGACGGTGATGTTTTTTGGGAGGCGCCGTTCGGAAAAGGGCGTCCGGGTTGGTCTTTGGAGTGTTCGGCCATGGCGCGTAAATATTTGGGACAACCGCTTGATATGCATTTGGGCGGTGTTGATTTAATTTTTCCGCATCACACAAATGAAATTGCTCAATCCGAGTGTGCTTACGGATGTAAATTCGTGAATTATTGGGTTCATAACGCACATTTAATGGTGAATGGTCAGAAAATGTCAAAATCAGCCCATAATTTTTACACGTTACGGGATTTAACCGATAAAGGATATTCACCGGAAGCCGTGCGATATGAATTGTTAAAGGCACATTATCGGGTGACAATGGATTTTAAAGAAGAAAATTTATCAGGAAATCAAACGGTTATTGATAAGTTTGTCAATTTAATTCATCGATTGGATGAACCCAAAGACGGGCAAGGTTGGCAAGATTGTGAGAAAGCGCTTGAAACGGTTGCAAATAAGTTTGAAACCGCGCTTGATGATGATTTAAATATGCCGATGGCGTTGGCCGCATTTTTTGATTTTACATCGGAAGTCAATAAAAACTTTAATAGTTTAACAACCGAACAAGCGAATAAAATCAAACAACAATTATTAAAGTTTGATACTGTTTTAGCTTTGTTGCCGAAACAAAAAGAGCAAAAATTAACGGCCGAACAGGAGGCTCTCATTCAAAAACGGCAGGAATATCGAGCCGCTAAAGATTGGGCGAATGCCGATGCCGTGAAAAAACAGTTGGCAGATATGGGTGTTTTTATTAAAGATACGCCGAACGGGCCTGTTTGGACAATCGGTTAGTGAAAATCAAGTAAAAATTTTTCGGCACCCAGTGCGGCAATGCAACCGCTGCCGGCGGCAATAACGGCTTGCCGATATTTTTCCTCCTGCACATCACCGCATGCAAAAACGCCGGGAACAGATGTTTCCATGGTTCGCTTGTTTGTTTCGATATATCCGGCGGACGTGATTTGAAGCTGATCTTTCACCAAATCAATTTGCGGAACGGTGCCAACAGCTTCAAAAACGCCCTGTACGAATAATTCATATTCTTGGTTTGTTTGTGTATTCTTCCACACCAGTTTTTCCAATCGTTCATTGCCTTGAAACGACAAAACATCGGCATTTTTATAAATAACAATTTTTTCGTTTTGAAGAACTTGTTCCTGCAACAGTTTCTCGCCGGAAAAAACATCAAATTTATTTAATAAATAAACTTTATCGGCCACTTTTGATAAAAATAATGCTTCATATAAAGCCGTATTCCCGCCACCGATAACGGCAACCGTTTTTCGACGATAAAAAAAGCCGTCACAAGTGGCACAAACGGAAATGCCCGATCCTTTAAACTTTTCTTCTCCCTCAACATTAAGCCATCTGGCCTTGGATCCGGTTGCAATAATCACGCTTTTTGCCGTTCCGCCGCCGGTTTCCGATTTAAAAGAAAAGGGATGTGTTTTTAAATTGATTTCGGTAATGATTTCATTAAAAATTGTTGTTCCGACCTGTTGATTTTGTTTGTGAAAAATATCGGTCAGTTCAATACCGGATATTTTATCAAAACCGGGAAAATTTTCAATTTCATGCGTGTAAATTAATTGTCCGCCGACATTCGGACCGGTAAAAAGGGTTGTATGTAAACCCGCGCGTGTTGCATAAAGACCTGCCGTATAACCGGCAGGCCCCGAACCGATAATAAGAACGTCTGTTTCAATCATATAAAGCCTCCTTTAAGGCTTTATATAGGATTAAATAAATTGAACGTCCAGTATTTCGTAAGATTTTTCGCCTTTCGGTGTTTTAACATCAACAAAATCACCTTTTTGTTTACCGATTAAAGCATGTGCAATCGGAGAAAGCAGGGAAATATGCCCTTTTTCAAGATTTGCTTCGTATTTACCGACAATTTTATATGTATGTTCGGTACCGGTTTCCGAATCCTCCAGTTTAACCGTTGATCCGAACAAAACTTTATCGCCGGATAAGGTTTTCACATCAATTACCTGGGCATGAGAAAGCGCGCTTTCCAATTCCATAATGCGCCCTTCGTTAAAACTTTGTTGTTCACGCGCCGAGTGATATTCAGCATTTTCGGATAAATCGCCGTGGCCGCGGGCCTCTTCAATGGCCGCCACAATACGCGGTCTTTCAACAAATTTTAATTTTTTTAATTCTTCCGTTAAATCGGCATATCCTTGAGTTGTCATCGGAATTTTTTCTTCCATGGTTATGTTCCTTTTCGGTTTGGTTTGAAAAATAAAACTACGGCTTTTTGAACCGTAGCGGTTACTGTTTTTTTTATTTTTATCATTATAATGGAAATAAAATAAAAAAGCAAGGTTATTTTTTTAAAAAAGGTATTGATTTTTTAAAAATGCTTTGTTATCCTGAAAAAAATTTTTTGAGTAAGGATTATTTTATGCACGAACTTCATTCTCTTTTGGTTGATTTAACGTTAATTTCCGTTTATGCCGCCATTATTACATTGATTTTTAAAAAATTAAAACAACCGACTGTTTTAGGATATATTTTAGCGGGAATTTTTGCCGGACCTTTTCTGGCGTTTTTACCGACGGTGACCGAAAAAGAAAATTTAACGATTTGGGCAGATATCGGCGTGATTTTTCTTTTGTTCGGTTTGGGGTTGGAATTTAGTTTTAAAAAAATGATGAATGTCGGAAAAGCTGCCATTATTACGGCAACATCCAATGTATTTTTTCTGTTGTTTTTAGGATATAATACCGGTTTATTGCTCGGTTGGCCCACATCGGACAGTTTTTTTCTGGGCAGTATGATTTCCATGTCTTCAACAACAATCATCATTAAAGCGTTTGAAGACTTAAACATTAAAAAACAACCGTTTACAAATCTTGTATTCGGTGTTTTGGTGGTGGAAGATTTAGTCGGTATTTTACTGTTGGTTTTGTTGCCGACCGTTGCTTTAAGTAATGCCATTAACGGTTCTGCTTTAATATTAAGCGCGTTAAAATTGGCCTTTTTCCTTGTTTTATGTTTTATTACGGGCATTTACCTTATTCCGACGTTTTTTAAAAAAATTCAAAATTATTTAAATGAAGAAATTTTGCTTTTGGTAACGTTGGCGCTTTGTTTTACCATGGTGTGGCTTGCCACGTCATTTGGTTTTTCATCGGCGTTAGGAGCCTTTATCATGGGATCGATTTTGGCAGAAACCGGTTGTGTCGAGAAAATTGAAAAAATCATTAAACCGTTAAAAGACTTTTTCGGTGCCGTCTTTTTTGTTTCGGTCGGTATGATGGTTAATCCGGCTATGTTTATACAATATGCTTATCCGATTTTAATGATTACTTTAATTGTGATTTGCGGACAAATTTTCTTTTCCTGCATGGGATTTTTAATATCGGGGCAAAGTTTAAAAACAGCCGTTCAAGGTGGTTTTTCATTGGCACAAGTCGGTGAGTTTGCATTTATTATTGCTTCTCTCGGTATGAGTTTAGGAGTTATTAACGAACGGGTTTATCCGATTATTATTGCCGTTTCCGTTATCACAACGTTTTTAACACCGATGATGATTAAAACCGCTATGCCGACATATCGGTTTTTATCTCGTATTTTGCCGGAAAAATGGTTGTTATTTTTGGAACAGAATACACAAAGCAATCAAAGTACCAAACATGAGGAGCGGTTGTGGAATATATTGTTTAAAAATTATTTTATTCGATTTATTTTGTTTGTGATGATTAATTATGCTTTAATCGGTGTCGGAAAATATTTAATTAAACCGGGGGTTTACTTCTTATTGCCGAATGTGCCGGCACGGATTGTCGTAACCGGTTTAACGCTGATGATTATGGCGCCTTTTTTAAAAGCTTTACTGGGATGGGAAACATTGTTACCTCAAGCATTAAAAGAAAAGGTTCCGAATGCTTCTCTTATGAAAGAAGCGTTGTTTTCAAAATATTTGAAACATCAACTTGTTCAAAAAGTTGAAGAAACAATTACCGAAAAAACCAATCTTTTAAATATGTTCAGCTTTCATAATCGCTTGGAAAAAATTTATTATCGGCTTTGGACGGAAAAGAAAGCCAATCGCCCGATTTTAATTTTATTAACCAGTTTCAGATTACTGATGGTTTGTTTTTTTATCATGACGGTTGTTCATCAATTTTTAACGGAAAATCCGAAAGTTATTTCCGTTTTGGTTCTTTTATCTGTTATTGTTTTATCCCGATCTAAATGGCTTTTTACGCAATATAATAAAATAGAAACACAATTTTTTGATAATTTAAACGGTCGGGAAGAAGTTGAAAAATAAATTATTCTTCTTGAATATGACAGTCTAATGCATAACCGGCTGATCGAACCGTTCGAATGATATCTTGTCCGCCATTTTGATTTAAGGCACGTCTTAAGCGACGAATGTGAACGTCAACCGTTCGTAATTCCACGTGAATGGAGGCGCCCCAAACAGCTTTCAGCAAGTATTCCCGAGATAAAACATTTCCCGGTTTCTCCATTAAAAATTGCAACAATCGAAATTCGGTCGGTCCCAAGTGAATATGATGGCCGTTTCGTAAAACGCGTCGTTTGGAAAAGTCAATTTCAATATCACTGTATGATAAATTTTGCGGTACGGGTGAGGGGGTGGTTCGTCGTAGTAAAGCCATAATGCGTGCCATCAGTTCGGGAACGGAAAACGGCTTGACAATGTAATCATCAGCCCCGTATGACAAACCTTTTACTTTATCCGATTCTTCGCCGCGCGCCGTTAACATAATAATCGGAACGGTACGTAATTCATATGTTTTTCGCATTTCACGACATAAATCAATGCCTTGAATGTTTGGTAACATCCAATCTAACAAAATTAAATCAGGTTGTTCGGTTAAGGCGGTTGTTAAAACATTTTTGCCGTCCATACAAACCAGCGTTTCATATCCTTGTTTTTCCAAATTATATTTGAGAAGAGTCACTAATCCGACTTCATCTTCCACAATTAAAATTTTTGTCATTTTCCCTCTTTTAAAAGTTGAATTGCTTTTTGATATGAAGCATTTTTAAAAATAAAACTGCCGGCAACCAGAACATCAGCTCCCGCCAATTGACACGCCGGCGCCGTCAGCTGATTGATTCCGCCGTCAACGGAAATAAAAATATTTTTGCGTTTAATTAATTCCTTAACCGCAACAATTTTTTCCAAAGCAACAGGCATAAAACTTTGTCCGCCAAATCCCGGTTCGACCGACATAATTAAAATTAAATCAATAAAAGGAATAAAAGGAATTAAGCGGGAAACGTTTGTGTTCGGTTTAACGGATAACCCGGCTTTTTTTCCTTCTTTTTTAATCAGGGAAAGCGTTTTTTCAATATCGGTATCTGCTTCAATATGAACGGTAATATAATCGGCACCGGCTTTGGCAAAGGCCTGAATATAATCTTGCGGGTTTGTGATCATTAAATGAACATCAAACGGTAAGGCAGAATAAGAACGAATGTCTTGAACAACACAAGGGCCTATGGTTAAGTTAGGAACAAAATGTCCGTCCATCACATCAATATGAATCCAATCGGCTCCCGCTTTTGAGACTTTTTTTATTTCTTGTCCGAGATGCGCAAAATCTGCCGAAAGAATACTGGGAGCAATGAGAGTCATTTGTTTTTTCCGAAAATATTAAAAAAATGCATTCAATTTCATTACCAAATTAACTTTATCTCTGTTTTTGATTTTGTAACGCTCTTCGGGCTAAAATCATTTGTTTTTTTTGAGAATAAGTGGTTAATTTTTCATTGAAATCCGACTCTAAATGTTGATGAAATAATTTTTTTAAATTGTAATATTGTTTAAAAAAATAAGCACCGGTTACCACAGCGGCAACACCGCCGGCAACGGTTAATGTTAAAAGACCTTTTTTAGTCATCAGTTTTCCTTTCAAAAAGAGGCGGTTCATATTTCTATAAACCGCCTTCGCGGAAGTTATTTAATAATTTTCGGATCTAATTCACCCGATTTATACCGTTTTGCCATATCCGACAACGAAATCGGTTTAATATGAGAGGCATTGCCTGCCGCACCGAATTCTTCATAACGGGCTTCGCAAACGGCCTGCATGGCCTCCATGGCGGGTTTTAAGTATTTCCGCGGATCAAACTCTGCCGGTTTTTCCGTAAACACTTTGCGGATGGCACCGGTTAAAGCCATTCTTAAATCGGTATCAACATTCACTTTGCGAACACCGTGTTTAATGGCTTCTTGAATTTCCTCAACCGGAACGCCGTAGGTTTGCGGCATTTGTCCGCCGTAAGAATTGATAATATCTTGCAAATATTGCGGAACGGAGGAGGAACCGTGCATCACCAAATGAGTATAAGGCAATTTTTGGTGGATTTTCTTAATGGTATCAATCGATAAAATTGCTCCGTCCGGTTTTCGCGTAAATTTATAAGCGCCGTGAGATGTGCCGATGGCAACCGCTAATGCATCAACTTTCGTTTCTTCAACAAAACGAACGGCATCGTCCGGATCGGTTAACAGTTTCGATTTATCAATAGCACCTTCAAAGCCGTGTCCGTCTTCTTTTTCGCCTTTACCCGTTTCCAACGAACCGATACAACCGAGTTCACCCTCCACCGATACGCCGACCGGATGTGCAACGCTTGTTACCGTGCCTGTGACTTGGGCATTATATTCGTGTGTGGCGGGTTTTCCGTCCGGCGTGAGAGAGCCGTCCATCATCACGGAGGTAAAACCGTTCATCATGGCAGAAAAACAAATTTCCGGGCTGGAACCGTGATCCTGATGCACACAAATCGGCAATTCCGGATACATTTCCACACCGGCCATCATCAAGTGTTTTAAAACGGCATCGTTGGCATAACCGCGCGCGCCTTTACTGGCTTGAATAATAACGGGAGAATCCGTTTTTTTGGCAGCGGCTAAAATTGCCAATACCTGTTCCATATTGTTTACATTAAATGCCGGAATACCGTAATTGTGTTCGGCGGCATCATCGAGTAATTGTCTTAAAGAGACGAGAGCCATTTATTTTTTCCTTTCATTGTTAAGATAATCAAACCACTTTTGATTGTTAATCAAAAGCATTCGTGCAATCGGTTGCCGTCCTTTGATGTAGGAAAAAACCATATCAAAGCGAACGGATACCGTGTTTTGTGCCTGCATTAACCGATCAATTTTTTCGGCTGCCTGTTCAGGCAAATAATAGCGACGGGGAATATCGGCAAATTGACTTTTCGGACAATATCCTTCGGGGAATTGACGGCAGTTTGTTTTTTCCCAATCAATTTCATATTGAATATAATGCCCCGAAAACAAATCCAACGGATCATATCCTTTAACGGCCACAATCACTTGTTGCGCCGTTAAAGAAGTATATGTCAAATACCCTGTCCAACCCAATAAAACTCCAAACGGCAGAAACAACCCGCATAAAAACAAGAAACGATGTTTCATTGCGTCTCCTTTCCGGATGCGTGAAATAAAAGATGTCTGCCGCAAAGCAATAAAAGACCAATTCCGATGAGCCCGAAACCCACACCCGTTAAAGAAACGGTATAAACGAAATATTGCAGCCAAATTCTCAAAACAATCAAAAACAGGCAGGCATAAAAAGAGTTTGCTTTTTGTTTGTGCGCAAAGAAAAGCGCAGCCACGGCAAAAACAATCAGCGCTAAAATAAAGCCGGCGGATTGAAACGTAATAAATGTATAACAAAACGCTAAAATTAAACTGAATGCCCAAATGATATACGCCGTTTTTTTATCTTTTAAAAATAATCCGACGGCGCAAAAAGGGAGAGCGGCCAAAATGAAAATACCCCAAACGGAAGTAAGCATTTTTTGAGGTGTTAAAACAACCTCTTGTACACTGTATGTATAATCTGCACCGAAAAGCGTGCAAAAACAAATAATGTAAAAAACACTTCGTAAAACTTTTGTAAATGCGCATGATCCGATGATTCGCCGGCAAACACAAACAATACTGAAAAGAACGGCAAGAAAAATCCAAGCGCCGGCAAGCGGCATAAACGTGTTGGTAAATGCTTTGGCCAGTTGACTGAACCATAATGTATTTAAAAGTGAGATGATGAAAGAAACACACCAAACCCATGCGGCCGGCTTGTTGTTTTTAAAAAACAGGACAATCGGTAAAACGGCTAAAATCCATAAAAAAGCCCATTCGGGTGATGAACCGAAAACAACACCGGCACCGTAAGTCAAAGACCAGAGAGAAACGGCATATTTAAAACGTGACAAACTGATAAAAGGCGTTGATAAAAGAGCGCCGAAAAAAAGAACATCCCATCCGGAACCGTTTAAATGAAAAATTTGTCCGATGAGGGCAATACCGGCAAAAATCCAGCCGACATTCAACCAGAGCCACAATTCCCGTTTTTTGTTTTTCATGAATAAAACAGCAAAATGTGCGGTTAAAGCGGCAAACACGATAAAATAACCGGTGAGTTTTGCAACCGAAGAAAGTTCTTGCCAATTTGAAGCAATCAACGCAATTATGCCCGCCAAAATACAAATGACACCGCCCCCTATAATATGACGCCTGAATTTTTGTCCCGATTGTTTTTTTGCGGGTTTTTCCAATTGTTGCAATAACCGTTTTTTTTGCTCGTTTGAGATGAGTTTTTGTTTATATAATAAATTGATTTGATATTGTTTTTCGTGTAATTTAATTTGTGATAATTGATTTTTTGATATAATTTTCGAATGCTTTAAAAAAGTCATAAAATCCGTTTTGTTTTGTTGAAACAAAACCAAAAACAGAATCAGTACTAAAAGTAAGCATTCAAACATTGTTTATTCCTTATTTTATCTGATTATTATAAATAACTTTCCTTGAAAAAGCAAATATTTTTTACTTATTCGACGGGAAAAGCCGTCATCTTTTAAAGAAATAAACAAAAAGCGCCCGATTTTAAACCGAACGCTTTGAAAAAAGAAAGCAAAAAACTAATCGGAAAGTTTAAAATTAGCCAATAATTCGGCTGATTTTGCAACATTTTTCGGATTAATCATAGCATTTTTGTTATAACCGGCATCAACATGCACAATTTCCGATGTAATGCCCGAAGCCAAATCGGAGCACAGGAACATACCGGCCTTGCCGACATCTTCAATGGTAACGTTGCGACACAAAGCGGAATTACTTTCCGTCCAACCCAGAATTTGCCGGAAATCACCGATACCGGCGGCAGCCAATGTTCGAATCGGACCGGCGGAAATGGCGTTTACACGAATATTTTGATGACCCAAATCAAAAGCAATGAAATGAATGGAGGCTTCCAGCGCCGCTTTCACAACCCCCATCACGTTATAATTCGGCAAATATCTTTCGGCACCCAAATAAGTGAGTGTTAAGCAAGCGCCGCCGTCTGTCATTAACTCAGCAGCTCTGCGACACACATCGGTGAACGAATAGCAGGAAATCAGCATTGAATTGGTGAAATTGCTTGCCGATGTATCAACATACCGACCTTTTAATTCGTTTTTATCGGAAAAAGCAATGGCATGAACCACAAAATCAAGTTTTCCCCATTTTTCTTTAATGGTTTGAAATGTTTTATCCATTGATTCTTTATCCAACACATCGCAGGGAATCAATAAATTCGAACCGACGGATTCGGCCAACGGACGCACGCGTTTTTCAAGGGTTTCTCCCTGATATGTAAACGCCAGTTCCGCACCTTGTGCAGCCATTTCCTTGGCAATACCCCACGCAATGGAATGATCATTGGCAACGCCCATAATCAAACCTTTTTTACCATTCATAACACCTGTTGTCATTTTTTTACCTCTTTCTTTTGGTTGTTAAGTTATATTTTTCTTATACATAAAATGAACATAAAAATCAAATGACACTTTTATGACATTTATTTTTATGTTTTAAAATGAGAATCGCAAACCGGCGTAAACTTCCTGTGCGTCGAAATGCAAATTCTGATTGCCGACGGATACATCACCCATGTCAGCATAGCGATAACCGGTATCAAAAGTAACGTTTTTTGTTAATTTTACGCCGATGCCGACGGTGGCATTCCAAGCAAAGTTTGCGCCGCTTGCTTTGTTTTGAGATTTTTTATCATGAACCGAATAGAAGGCCGAGCCGATTCCGGCACCGAAATAAGGGCGAACATAGCGCGAAACATGCAAATCAACATAGCCGTTGGCCATTAACCGTTGAAATTGCGAATCGGTTTGAACGGATTCGAATTTCACTTTGCTGAGAGCCGTATATTCGGCTTCTGCCCGAAAAACACCGGCTTGTCCGCCGACATAAGCAGAAACGAAGCCGGCGCTTTTATATTTATCGGCCACATCTGTTTCCCGCAAATCGGAAACACCGCCGCGCATGCCGAAATAGCCGCTTCGAGCATAAACGGATGATGAAAGCGCAAGACTCAACAAGCTCATTGAACAAAAAACAAGAAGACGCATAATTCCTCCGAAACTGAAACCTAACATAATATGTTTTAATATGCCTTAAAAATTTTCAAATGTCAAATTTTTCGTAAAAAAACTCCTTTTGAGACAATAACCCAAAAGGAGCTTATAACATTTTAAGAGAGGATTAATATCCTTCAATACTAAAACGTTTCCGACGCATTTTGCGTGAACGACGAATGCACTCCGTTGCTTTACGGGCTTTCTTTTCGGACGGTTTTTCATAATAGCGACGTAATTTCATTTCGCGAAAACTGCCTTCCCGTTGCATTTTCTTTTTCAAAACGCGCAAAGCTTGTTCAACGTTATTGTCGTGTACAACGATTGTAACTATGTTACTCACCTCTCTTTCGATATAAAGTTGCTCTATTATAGCCAAAAAACAAAAAATTGCAAGTAAAATTTTTCATTTAACGGTTTTTTTACCCCCCATGACCATTTTTTGAAAAAAATATTTTCAATAAAAATGTGGGAAAAGACAGCTTTTTTGAAAATTTTTATAAATTTTTAAAGGGTATAAATAAAAATTTTTTAAAAAAATACAAAAAAATAGTTGCAATTTACATATAAATATTTTATACTGAACACAAAAAGTATAGAACAAGCAAGGAGACCTCACCATGAGAAAGCATTCTCAAAAGTTCAAGCAACAACAAAAGCAAAAGCACGCGCAACGCGGGCGGAGCATGATTGAAATATTGGGTGTTTTGGCCATTATTTGCCTACTGTCCATGGGGGGAGTTGTAGGCTATCATTGGGGCATGGATAAGCATGTTTCCAACGAAATTTTGCATGAAATGAACTTTAATGATCATCAAATTGCCATTTTATTGCAGCAAGACTGGGAAGACAACAAAGCCCAGTTGGTTTTAGGTTCTCCTTACGATTATGACGAAAACACGAAAGGCAGTTTTGATCATGTAAACTATGATTTTACCTATGGTTGCGGTTTTAATGCATCTGATCAGCGCAAGGAATGCGAAGGGGCAGATATGACCCGGTATTATATGACGGCGCACAGTGTTCCGAAACGAATCTGTAATATGATTGCCGAATCGGCGCCGCGCATGCAATATTATGCTTATACGGAAGTAAACAGCAACGGAAGAGCCCGAAAAATTCACACTTATGCGCCCATAGCTGCGGCACTTGATGATACGGTCGATTCGGCGGGGTGTACAGATGAAATCAATGATATTACAGTCTTTTTTGACTTAGATAGCGGATATAGAAATCAAGATGATGATGACAACAGTGATCCGTGGGAAGATGACAATGAAGATTGGCAACAAGATGAGCGCGAAACCACCATTTCAACCGTTCGCGATGAAGAAGGTAACAGAGAATCGCCCACAAACCCTGTAAACACGGAAACCGAGCCGGTTCCGGGGCTTGATTGCAATCAGTTATTAGATTCGAACGGCAAAGGGATGCTTTCCAAAGAAAAAATGGAACAAAACGGCGTTGATGAAAATAAAATGGATGCTTGTTGTAAAGAAAAATATGGTCCGGGTTCTACCTATGATCCGAACGGCGGTTCAGGATCAGAAGGGCAATGTTGCGCCGGTTCTAATGGTCATTGTACGCCAACAACCACCACAACCACCACAACGCACACAACTTCTCCCACCACCACAACGCACACAACTTCATCAGATCCGTGCGGCGGTGGCGGGTGTTATACAAGAACACCGTCCGTTATCACAACCACAACAAAAACAACCACGACATCTGTTTGTTTGGATTGTGATTCAACCACAACATCATCAAAACCCTCAACCACAACCACAAAAACAACCACGTCGATAACCACCACCACATCGGATGATGGCAACGGCGGTATTATGCTTATAACAGAAACATTGCCTGTTGATCTGAATTGCGATGAAGTGTTAGATGAGAATGGTCAAAGTAATCTTTCCGAAGAAGAAAGAAGCAATTCTGATACAATATTGCAAGCCTGTTGTGAAGAAAAATATGGTCCGGGTGCGGTATTTGATTTAATGAGCAACCAATGCTGTGCCGGAGATGAATGTCCGCCGAAATGTGATTGTAATCGTGTCATACAAGAAGAATGCAATGGTAATGCGGCAGATTGCTGTAAAGATGAAAGCGGTGTTTCACAAGGCATTTTCAGGTGTGAAGTAGGGGAAAAGGGGCAATGTGTAAAATATTGTGAACTTTTGACAAGCACATCGCCAACAACCACATCAACGCCGGTAACAACTACATCAACAACAACATATCCTTGTGAGTGTTTAGAGCAAGGTAATTGTAGCGAAGATTTGGAAGCTTTGTGCTGTGATATGGCAAGAGGTGCTTTTGTAGATGGTCATTGTTGTGGTATTGCAGGTCTTCCGGCATGTCCGACGACAATAACAACTGAAACCACCACAACGCACTCATGCCCTGATGGTATATGTGTTACAACCACAACAACTCCGGTGACAACTACAACCACCAGCACGCCTTGCTATGATTGCGGTTCAACAACAACCACGTCGTCAACGCCGGTAATAACCACAACAACACCGCCGGGAACACATCCTTGTGATTGTTTGGAGCGGGGTGATTGTGAAAGCGAAGATTTGGAAGGTTTGTGCTGTGATATGGCGAGAGGTGCTTTTGTAGATGGTCATTGTTGCGGTGAGTGGATTGGCCTTCCGGCATGTCCGACGACTGTAACAACTGAAACGACAACAACACCCTGTATCGATTGCGGCTCTACAACCACAACAACCCCGGTGACAACCACCACAACGCACTCATGTCCTGAAGGCGGATGTATTACAACCACAACACCTGTAACAACCACGTCAACACCGGGCTGCGATTGTTCAAAAGTACTCAGTAATGTTGGTGATCACGGATGTGGTTCAGACGCCGCCCTTCAATGCTGTAATGATGCTGGTGGTGTATGGGATGGTGATTATTGCTGTGTAAATTGCAATACAACCACGACAACTCCGGTGTCAACCACAACAACACCTTGTGATGATTGTGGTTCAACGACAACGTCGCCATCAACTCCGGTGACACAAACATGTCCCGGTGGTGTATGTATTACAGAATGTGATTGTGATCGCATCATACAAGAAGAATGCAATGGTGATCCGGTTTCATGTTGTAATGATGAAAATGGTGTTTCACAAGGTGTTTTCAAATGTGTGAAAGAAAATGGACAATGTATAACATATTGTGAAATATCTACTATAACATCATCTGTAACAACAACGCCTTGTGATGATTGCGGTTCAACGACAACGTCGTCTACATCGTCAACAACGCATTCATGCCCGGACGGCATATGTATTACAACAACACCGTCTACGACTCCGTCTACGACGCCGTCTACAACGCCGTCAACATCACCGTCATGCGATTGTTCAAAAGTACTCGGTAATGGCGGTGACCACGGATGTAGTTCAGACGCCGCCCTTCAATGCTGTAATGATGCTGGTGGTGTATGGGATGGTGATTATTGCTGTGTAAATTGCACTACAGCAACAACGTCGTCACCGACAACAATAACATCATCATCCACAACGCCGATAACAACGTCTGATACAAGAACATGTGTTCATGGCTGTGACACAACGGCAACGACAAGCACGGCAACAACGAACCCGTGCTCTGGCGGCGGATGTGTTACAACAACACCGTCCACGACTCCGTCTACGACACCGTCCACGACTCCGTCTACGACTCCGTCCACGACTCCGTCTACGACTCCGTCCACGACTCCGTCTACGACTCCGTCCACGACTCCGTCCACGACTCCGTCCACGACTCCGTCGACATCGCCGTCGACATCGCCGTCGACATCGCCGTCGACACCGTCCACAACGATAACAGATACATGTGTTGGTGGCTGTGACACAACGTCAACAACAACGTCGTCACCGGTGACATCACCGACCACACCGTCGACGACGATAACAGATACATGTGTTGGTGGTTGTGACACAACGTCAACAACAACGTCGTCACCGTCGACATCACCGACAACACCGTCGACCACACCGACAGTTTCAACGTCCCCGGTAACATCGCCGACTACGATTTCGACGGTTTCAACGTCCCCGGTAACGTCACCGACCACGATTTCAACAGCTACAACGTCCCCGGTAACGTCACCGACAACGGTTTCAACGGTTTCAACGTCCCCGGTAACGTCACCGACTACGATTTCGACGGTTTCAACGTCTCCGGTAACGTCACCGACCACGATTTCGACAGTTTCAACGTTCCCGACAACGTCACCGACTACGATTTCGACGGTTTCAACGTTCCCGACAACGTCACCGACTACGATTTCGACGGTTTCAACGTCCCCGGTAACGTCACCGACTACGATTTCGACGGTTTCAACGTTCCCGACAACGTCACCGACCACGATTTCAACGGTTTCAACGTCCCCGGTAACGTCACCGACCACGATTTCAACAGCCACGACGGCTCCGGTTTCGTCACCGACCTCAACGGCAACGTCTGCTTCAACAGCCTCGACAATGTCATTGACAACAGCTTCAACAGCCACGACGGCTCCGGTTTCGTCGCCGACTTCGACGGCAACAACGGCTTCGACAGCCTCGACAATGTCATTGACAACGGCTTCGACTGCCACGACGGCTCCGGTTTCATCGCCGACCTCAACGGCTACGACAGCTTCAACAGCTACTTCGACAGCTTTGTCACCGACTTCAACGCCGACGACAGCTTCGACAGCTACAACGGCTCCGGTTTCGTCACCGACCTCAACGGCAACGACAGCTTCAACAGCTACGACTTTCGCTTCGACAGCTTCGTCACCGATCTCAACGCCAACGACAGCTTCAACAGCTACGCCGACGCCGACAACGACGACAACAAGAACAACAGTTCCGGTTTCGTCGCCAACCTCAACGGCTACAACAGCTTCGACAGCCACGCCGACGCCGACAACGACAACAACAAGAACGACAGTTCCGGTTTCGTCGCCGACTTCAACGGCAACGTCTGCTTCGACAGCCACACCGACGCCGACAACGACAACAACAAGAACGACAGCTCAAGTTTCGTCGCCAACTTCAACGGCAACGTCTGCTTCAACAGCTACACCGACAACGACAACAACAAGAACGACAGCTCAAGTTTCGTC
>CANQUX010000006.1 GCA_947627155.1 uncultured Alphaproteobacteria bacterium
GGGCATTTATCAACACAATATGATCGTTATCCCGTTGATTATGATTGCATCATCAGAGGTAATAAAGAGAGTAAAAACGAACTTTATAATTGCCGCGAAGCAGATGCTTATTATATTGCCGTGGGGAACATTTCAAAGGGTGTTTGTAAACCGCTTACAACGCTTGTTGCCGCCATGGACGGCCGTTTGGAAATGGATATCAATGGTTTGTCCTACACAGGAGGTGATTCATGTACCAGTGATGAAAATAATGAAATTTATGTTGAATTCGATGCAGAGGATGTAAACGGCAATTATGATTCGAATCGTCCCGAAGGTTGGTGTGCCAAAGATGACGATTGTGACGCTCCAAGATCTGTTTGTGATATAGAAAATCATGAATGTGTGGAATGTATAGATCATACGGATTGCCCAACTAACAAACCGTTATGCAATATTGATTTGGGTAATTGTGAATCGTGTCCGTCGGAAAAACCTGTATGGTATAACAATACATGCGTGGAATGTAAAACAAGCACCGATTGTGCCGGTAATCCGAACGGGAGCGTTTGTGAAGAAAATCGCTGTGTTTGTTCACAAAGCAGTCAATGTCAACAAAAAGACACAGCGCCTTATTGTGATCAATCGGCAAAGCAATGTACGGCTTGTCCGGACGGTGGCACATACAGCAATGAAGAACGGGCTTGCGTTATTTCCATTGATACGGAGCAGTTTAATCAACTCAGTGAACAAACGTATCAATGTATTATCAGAAATGCAAATCCTAAATTCGGCCCTTATGAGCATACATATACGTTATATATGAAAGGGCATATTGATGATTGGCTGGTGTTTTATAAAGATGCACAAACAGATATGACGCAGTCTTGTCCGCCCCCCGACGGATATAAGGCTAAAATACCTTGTTTGCCGCAAGCTGAGCATCATTGTGATGTAGCACAGCCGAGAGACAGAACAGAAATCGGTGATTTGGAAGCCGGACATACCGGAACATTGGTTGTATATAGCACGGTTACCTATTTAAGAAATTACGCAACGGTATGGGGTGTTTTGAAAGAGTAAAAGCGGCAATGTATGGATGGCTTGGGGAGGAACAGCCCGATATCAAAAATTAACAAACGATGCCGCGGCTTGGCTGGTGTTGGGTGATGAATAAAAAATCGACACAAAAACTTTTACAACACTTTAAAAAACAGGCTGTTTAAAAAATAACAGCCTGCTTTCAGGCTTTTTTATTTCATTGTTTTTGGCTTTTCCATATAAAAAAATCGGCTGCCGAAACGCTAACCGACTTTTTTTGAGTTAATAAGCTTTATTCTCTTCCGCCATTTGAAATTTGTTCCCCTCTCGATGACTCGTTTGTATTGCCTTCGCTTTCCGGAACAGGATCTGCATTGGCTTTTAACGTATTATTGCCACTTGCAGTGTTACCCGTATCATGAGGGTCAACAGAGGGTTGAGAAGTACCCGGTTCAGTGTTTTGGCTCGGCTCATTACCGTTATTCTGTGCTTGTTTTGTTTCACCCGAAGTTACTTTACCGCTATCTGCAGCGTGATTACCATTATGTTTAATCCGTTGAGGCTTACCCAACACAGCTGAAAAGAAGCGATCGAGTGTGCTCTCTTCACCATTTGCGGTGTTTGTATTACTATGAACTTTCTGTTCATAGTTTTTAATAGCTACAGCAATTTCTAATAATCCTTTTATTGTCTCAATACGTTTCATAGACTCTTTAATTTGGGGAATGAATTTTTTAACCATTACTTTTTTTTCATCCTTTTCGGTGTCTATATCCACGTTTTCATACTCTGCATAAATTTTCTGCGCATCTTCATTCAGTTTTCGGACTCTGTTTTTGAATTGTTCAGCAATCTTTTTGGATACATCAAAGTCAACCGGATCTTTATGGTAATCTTCTATGCTTTTATTGAGTTTTTCCAATGTATCACCCATTCCTTTCAAAAACCCAAATTTTGATTTTCTTGTTTTACCCTCACTCGGAGAGGAATTTCCACCTGTTGCCGACATGGCAAGATCATCAACATCTTTCTTTGTCGGTGTTTTATTTATTTCATCCATATTTTTTTCCTTTCCAAAAAGTTAACTTCCTGTTAAGAATTATACAATAAACATACGTTTTTTGCAACACTTTTTTCTATTCAATAAGTTTTATTTATCTTCCGCCATTTGTTCTCGATGACTCGTTTGTATTGCCTTCACTTGCCGGAACAGACTGTGCGTTACCTTTTAAAGTCGGTAATCCCGTACTATTCCCGCTTGCGGTGTTACTAACACGAGGAGCAATCATCTGTGAAGTATTCGCTTCATTGTTTGAACTTTCTTTGCCACCGACAGTGTTTATATTATCAGGAGAATTCTGTTGTTCATAGTTTTTAACGGCTACGGAAATATCTAATGATTCTATCATTTTATCAAGATATTCCATAGACTTTTTATTTCTTGCCATGAATTTTGCAACCATTACTTTAAATTCATCACTTGCGCTGCCTTTATCCATTTTTTTATACTCTGCATAAATTTTTTGCGCATCTTCATACAGTTTTCGGGCTTCTTCTTTTAATTGTTCAACGTATTCATCTTTCTCGGCCTCTTTTTTGAGTGTTCCTAACCCGGGTTGACCGGTTGTAGCCTTAATGGCCGGTGTTATTTTCTCCTCTTTTTTGAGTGTTTCTGACCCGATTTTACCGGAATCTTTTGCGCTTTCATTGATTTCTTCCAACGGAGCAAATCTTTTATTCACATTCTCAAGAAATTCTTTCCTCTTCTTGAATTCATCAAATGATTTTCTTATTTCACGCTCACTCGCATAAAAATTTCCGCCTGACGCTGTATTATTTTCACTCATACTTTCCTCCTACAAAGATTTACAAAACAGTTACTCTATTATACACTCAAAAAACCTTTTATGCAAGTATTTTTTATAACACCAAAAAAGAGCAGAAACTCAACTTTCTGCCCTTTTTTTGTTGCCTTAAACTTGAAATAAGCTTATTTATCGGCTTTTTTCGCAGCAGCTTTGCGCGGCGCTTTTTTAGCCGGCTTTTCTTCCGCTGTTTGTTCGGCTTTTGCTTCTTTTTCGGCCTTTTTAGCCGGTTTTTCCTTATCGGCAACCGGTGCATCGGCTTCAACTTCAACAATTTGACCCGATTCTTTTCCTTTGGCGGTTACATCTCTGTCAACCAATTCAATAATGGCCATCGGCGCACAATCACCAAACCGGAAACCGGCCTTTAACACCCGAACATATCCGCCCGGACGAGAAGCATAACGCGGCGCAACCACGCTCAACAATTTTTCCGTCATGGCTTCATCCCGCAGGAAAGAAATCAATTGACGCCGAACATGCAGCGTGTTTGTTTTGCTTTTTGTAATCAATTTTTCAACAATCGGCCGTAATTCTTTTGCTTTCGGCAAGGTTGTTTTTATTTGTTCATGTTTAATGAGTGACACCGCCATATTCGCAAACATGGAACGACGATGAGCTGCTTTTTTATTGAGTGTTCTTTTACTAAATCCGTGACGCATTGTTTTTTTCCTTTCATGTTAAGACCTTGACGCGCAAAGTCGATAATACAAACCTTTCTTCCACACCGCCTGCGCGGGCTATGCAAAGAAAAGACGCCGAAGACCGCCTCCGGCGATTTTTTCTTAATCCTCCGTATCGATACCGGCTGATAAAGCTTCCACGTTTTCCGGTGGCCAGCCCTCAACCTGCATACCGAGATGCAAATCCATATTTGCCAGCAATTCTTTGATTTCATTCAAAGATTTCCGACCAAAGTTCGGCGTTCGCAACATTTCGGCTTCTGTTTTTTGAACCAAATCACCGATATAAATAATATTGTCGTTTTTCAGGCAGTTTGCCGAACGAACGGATAATTCCAAATCGTCCACTTTTTGTAATAAATGCTTGTTAAACGGCAACTCGGCAATTTTTTCTTCCAATGTGGCTTCTTCCGGCTCTTCAAAGTTAATAAAGGCTTTCAATTGCTCTTGCAAAATACGCGCCGCCAAAGCCGTTGCATCCTCCGGCGAAACAACACCGTTTGTTTCAACCGTTAAATACAATTTATCATAGTCCGTTTGCTGCCCGACACGCGCATTGACAACCTTATAAATAACCGATTTCACCGGCGAATAAATGGAATCGATAGGAAGTAAACCGATCGGGCAATCTTCCGGCCGATTTTCCGCTGCCGTGACATATCCGCGACCTGTTGCGACCGTCATTTCCATATTAACCGACGCACCGGCTTCCAATGTGCAGATAACCAAATCGGGATTTAAAATTTCCACGCTTTGATTTGTCGTAATTTGAGCTGCCGTCACAACGGCCGGCCCCGTAACGTTTAAATAAATTTTTTGCGGCAGTTCCGAGCTGACTCTTAATGCCAATCCCTTAATATTTAAAATGATTTCAGGAACATCTTCCCGAACACCCGGAATTGATGAAAATTCATGCAACACACCGTCAATTTTAACGGCTGTTACGGCTCCGCCCTGCAATGAGGATAATAACACCCGACGTAACGCATTGCCCAATGTTGTACCGAACCCGCGTTCCAACGGCTCAATAACCATTGTCGCTTTAAATCCGGGAACAACTTGCTGCGCCGATAACGTGCTCGGTTTAATTAAGTCCTGCCAATTTTTCTGTATCATAATAAGGCTCCCTTATTGTTAGGTTAAACAATCCGTAGGCGATTATATTTCATAACCGCCCGAATAACATTACACACGACGCCGTTTGCGTGCACGACAGCCGTTGTGCGGAATTGATGTAATGTCTTTGATGCTTGTAATTACCAAACCGGCTGCCTGAAAGGCGCGTAATGCCGATTCACGACCCGAACCCGGCCCTGTTACAAGCACATCAATTGTTTTTAAACCATGTTCCATTGCTTTATGCGCGGCATCGTCTGCGGCCACTTGAGCGGCATACGGCGTTGATTTCCGTGATCCTTTAAAACCTTTCAAACCGGCAGATGACCATGAAATGGTATTTCCCTGCGCATCGGTAATGGTGACCATCGTGTTGTTAAATGTGGAATTCACATGTGCGACACCGACGGAAATGTTTTTCTTATCGCGATTTTTTGTCCGCGTTACTTTTTTTTCAGCCATTTAATATCCCTTTCCTACTTCGTTACCTTTTTCTTGCCGGCAATCGCAATGGCTTTTCCTTTACGAGTACGGGCATTTGTGTGTGTTCTTTGTCCGCGCACCGGCAATCCTTTCCGATGACGCAAACCCCGATAACAACCTAAATCCATCAATCTCTTGATGTTTAAGGATACTTCACGGCGCAAATCACCTTCAACCCGATAGGAATTGTCAATCAATTCACGGATTTTCAGTGTTTCTTCATCTGTGAGTTCATTCACGCGTTTATGCGTGTCAATATTTAATTTGCTGCAAATTTCTTCAGCTTTTTTCCGGCCGATTCCATAAATGTACGTTAAACCGATAACGACGATTTTGGATGTCGGAAT
This sequence comes from uncultured Alphaproteobacteria bacterium, assembly GCA_947627155.1. Lineage (GTDB taxonomy): Bacteria > Pseudomonadota > Alphaproteobacteria > CAAHEQ01 > UBA3637 > RGIG4140. The sequence continues at coordinate 5,515 of CANQUX010000006.1, forward strand.
GTTTACACCAGCAATACGTGCCAAGGTCTTTCTCCATTCTTTTTAATCAAAACAACGACTACAAATCTCGCTTTTCAAAGCAAGACACCTAAACGAGCGGGAAGTATAGACTACTTCGTTCAGAATGTCAAGCAAAAAAATCAATAGCCGACTATTTTTCTTATTTTTTCACTGACAACGTCGATGGGTCCCGTCCCGTCAACGCACACCAAAAGCCCCTTCATTTCGTAGTAAGGTATAACCGGAGCCGTTACCCGCCGGAAAAGACGCAGTCTAGATACAACCGTTTCAAAGGTATCGTCCGCCCGACGCGTAAATTCTTTGCCGCCGCACACATCACATATGCCGAACACATGCGGCTGCTTAAACTTTTCATGATAAAGCGTATGGCATTTGGCACAGGCATACCGTCCGATAATGCGATCAATCACATAATCATCGGGAACCTGCAACAATAACACCAAATCTATTCCCATGTTGTATTTCGCGTATTTCCGAGAGTTTAATGCCTTATCCAGCGCTTTTGCCTGCGATAATTCCCGCGGAAATCCGTCTAATATATACCCGTTTTGATTTTCCGGCTTGAACAACTCTTTTTCCATCAGCCGAATCGCCAATTGATCGGGTACCATATTTCCTTTGTCAATTAATGCCTTTACCTGTCGCGCTTCTTCATCTGTTCCGCGCGCCACACCGCGTAAAATATCGCCCATGGAAAAGGCATTTATCCCCAATTTTTCGGATAAAACGGCACTCTGCGTTCCCTTACCGCTTCCGGGTGCCCCCATCATCACAATATTTCTTTTCAGTGTTTCAGGCATTTTAAAATTCCTTTATAAGCGCCCTTTCAAACGGGCTTTACGAATTAATCCTTCATATTGATGCGCAATCAGGTGCGATTGAATTTGTGAAACGGTATCCATAATCACCGACACCACAATCAATAATGTTGTACCGCCCAAAAAGAACGGCACACCCCATGTGGCAATCAAAAATTCCGGTAAAATACATAAAATCGTTAAATAGACAGCACCCAACAATGTGAGCCGCGTAATCACATAATCCAAATAATCCGCCGTGTTTTTACCCGGACGAATACCGGCAATAAATCCGCCTTGCCGTTTTAAATTATCAGCCGTTTCCGTCGGGTTCGATTGAATACCCGTATAGAAAAACGTAAAGAACATAATTAAAAAACCGAATAAAATAATGTAAAGCCACTGCCCCGGTGACAACAATACCGATAACGTTGCCAACCAATCAGACGTGTTTGTTTTCGATGTAAATTGAACAATGGCAACCGGAATGGCTAAAATGGCACTGGCAAAAATCGGCGGCATCACGCCCGTCGGATTAATTTTCAGCGGTAAATGCGAATTGGCATTTTGTGCCGTTCCCATCATCATGTTCCGTTTCGGATATTGAATGGGAATGCGCCGTTGCGCCATTTCCACAAACACCACAATGTAAACAATGGCAATGGTCATAATCAATAATAAAATTAAGGTGAGTGAAGACATGGCACCGGTTTTGTTTTCCTCCAACACCCGCGCCAATGCACCCGGAATACCGGCAACAATACCCGTCATAATAATCAGCGACGCACCGTTTCCGACACCGCGTGCCGTGATTTGCTCACCCAACCAAACAACAAACATGGTACCGCCCAAAAGCGATACAACGGTGGATAATTCAAACATACCGCCCGATGACATAATCACCGCGCCCGCGCTTTCCAAAGCCTTTGCCATAAAGAAAGCCTGCACCACCGTAATTAAAACCGTTAAATAGCGTGTGTATTGATTGATTTTCCGCATACCCGATTCGCCTTCTTTTTTCAACGCCATTAAAGACGGAATAACACTGGCACCCAATTGAACAATAATCGATGCGGAAATGTAAGGCATAATGTTTAAAGCCAAAATGGACATACGCGATAAGGCGCCGCCCGTAAAGGCGTTAAACATTCCCAATAAACCGCCGGAATTTTCCGAAAAGAAATCAGTCAACACCGTCGGGTTAATGCCCGGGAAGGGAATATAAGTCCCCAAACGAAACACCACAAGGGCAAACAGAGTGAACAACAACCGCTTTTGCAAATCTTTCGCTTTCGAAAAAGCTGAAAAATCCATACTTGCCGTTAATTTATCCGATACTGATGCCATTGTTGTTCACTCCTTTGTTGTCCTATGCTTTTTTCGTTTTATGAGGGGCTTTTTTCGGTTCTTTTTTAGAGGTTTTTTCCCCTTTTGTCAAAACCGTCTTTTTAACGGGTTCCACCGTCAGCTGCCCGCCGGCTTTTTCAACCGCCGCTTGCGCCGCTTTGGAAGCACCCGTTGCCCGAATGCTGACTTTGGCGGTTATTTCGCCTTTTGCCAACACCCGAACACCGTCTTTCACATGTTTAATCACACCGGCTTCCATTAACGAAATACCGTTGATTTCTTTTGAAGCATCTAAAACTTTGGCATCAATGGCCTTTTGAATGGTGCCTAAATTAACTTCAACGAAAGACAGTTTAAACGGATTGTTGAATCCCCGTTTCGGTAACCGGCGATAAACCGGCATTTGCCCGCCTTCAAAGCCGTTCAAGCGAACGCCTGTCCGCGCTTTTTGACCCTTAAAACCACGGCCGCCCGTGCGTCCTTTTCCCGAGCCGACGCCGCGGGAAACACGCATTGATTGCTTACGGGCGCCTTTGTTATCGCGAATTTGATTTAATTTCATTGTTTTTCATCCTTATTCTGCGTTAGCAACCGCGCCATCGCGCCGAGACACGATATCGCCGACTTTCTTACCGCGTTTAGCCGCGATAATCCGAGGCGAAAATTCGCTTGTCAAAGCGGCGAATGTCGCACGAACCATATTGTGCGGATTGGAAGATCCGGTGCATTTTGCCACAACATCTTGAATGCCCATGGCTTCAAAAATAGCCCGCATCGGACCGCCGGCAATAATACCGGTACCGGCAGGAGCCGTTCTTAAAGTCACGCAACCGGCACCGAAATGTCCGATCACGTCATGATGCAATGTCCGCCCTTCCCGTAAAGGAATGCGCATAATGTTGCGCCGCGCCAATTCCGCTGCCTTTTTAATGGCATCGGGAACTTCCTTGGCTTTTGCGTGCGCATAACCGATTCTGCCTTTTTGATCGCCCACGACAACCAATGCCGCGAAAGCAAACCGTTTACCGCCCTTCACTGTTTTGGAAACACGATTGACATGAACCACGCGTTCCGTGAATTCATCAACTCTTTCCGCATGCGATTCATCGCGATCTTTGCGCGGACGACGTGCTTTTTTCTCTTGATTTTCTGTTTCAGCCATCTTGCTCTCCTAGAATGATAACCCAGCTTCGCGAGCTGCGTCTGCAATTGCTTTGACCCGACCGTGATACAAATAGCCGCTCCGATCGAATACAACTTCTTTCAATCCGGCTTTCAGTGCTCTTTCGGCAATCAGTTTGCCGACGGCGCTGGCAGCCGCTACCGTTGAGCCTTTGGCTGTAATTTCCGCATCTTTGGAAGAAGCAGAGACCAATGTGACTCCTTTTTTATCGTCAATAATTTGAGCGTAAATGTTCTTTTCGGAACGATGTACGGATAATCTCAAACGATTGCCTGCTTTTGTCTTTAAAGCGTAACGAACGCGCGCTCTCCGACGGGCAAGTTTATTTAAATCTTTCATGGTACTATTCCTTATTTCTTCTTGCCGACTTTACGCAAAACGGTTTCGGTTTCATACTTAACCCCTTTGCCTTTGTACGGTTCCGGTGAACGATAAGAACGAATTTCGGAAGCAACCTGCCCCAACAATTGTTTGTCGGCACTGGTCAGCTCAATAATCGTCGGTTGCGGTGTTGCGCATTGCACACCTTGCGGCAACGTGTAGTCAATATCATGGCTGTATCCCAATGATAATTTCACCTTTTGCCCTTGCGCCTGCGCTTTGTAACCGACGCCGATGAGTTCTAACTTTTTCTTAAAGCCGTCAGAAACACCGACAACCATATTGTGAACGTTCGCACGAACCGTTCCCCACAACATACGGTGTTCTTTATCATCCGAAACCGGACGGACGACAATTTCATCATTTTCCTGTTTCACGCTCACGCCGTGCGGTATGTGCGTTTTTAATTCGCCGAGTTTGCCTTTCACGACAATTTCCGTTTCGGAAATGCTCGCAGTAACACCGGCCGGTAATTTAACAGGATGTTTTCCAATTCGAGACATGGTATAATCCTCCTAAAATACTTTGCACAAAACTTCGCCGCCTAAATTGGCCTGACGGGCTTCGTGATCGGACATAACGCCCGACGGGGTTGATAAAACATAAATGCCCAATCCGTTATAAAAACGAGGCAAATCTTTCACTTTTGAATAAACACGACGACCGGGTGTTGACACACGTTCAATTTCCTTAATCACCGGTTTATCTTCAAAATATTTCAATTCGATTTTAAATTCACGAACACCTGCACGCAACTGTACGGTTTCAAAATTACGAATGTATCCTTCGCGTTTTAAAACCTCCAACACGTTTGCGCGTAAATTCGAAGCCGGTGCCGTTACAAAACTTTTATGAGCCATACCGCCGTTTCTGATGCGTGTCAGCATATCGCCCAAAGGATCTGTCATAGACATGGTGCTTCCTCCTTACCAACTCGATTTCGTCATACCCGGAATCTGTCCTTCGTTCGCCAGTTTCCGTAATTGAATACGACTCATTTTTAATTTACGATAATTACCGTGCGACCGACCGGTTAATTTGCACCGGTGATGCACCCGAACGGCCGAACCGTTCCGCGGTAATGCGGCTAATTTAATCGACGCTTCAAAAACCTGTTCCGGCGTTGAATCGCTGCTTTCGATAACCGCTTTTAATGCCGCGCGTTTATTGGCATATTTCTTAACCAGTTTTTCGCGCTTGATGTTTCTGTTAATTAAACATTTTTTCGACATAGTGCATTTCCTTATTTCATAAACGGCATACCGAATCCGGCCAAAAGTGCTTTGGCTTCGGCATCGGTTTTCGCCGTTGTGCTGATAACAATGTCCATACCGCGAATTTTGTCAACCGCGTCATAGTTGATTTCCAAAAACACGATTTGTTCTTTTAAACCCATCGCATAATTGCCGTGGCCGTCAAAACTTTTGGCCGAAACACCGCGGAAGTCGCGTACACGCGGCAATGCCATGGTGATTAATCTGTCCAAAAATTCATACATTTTATCCCGACGCAGCGTTACTTTGCATCCGATCGGCATACCGGCACGTAATTTAAACGTGGCAATGGATTTTTTAGAATGCGTTAAAACCGGCTTTTGACCCGCTATGGCTTCCATGTCTTTCAAAGCACCTTCCAACGCTTTTCTGTCTTCCGTTGCTTCTCCGACACCCATATTCAGAACAATTTTGTCCAAATGGGGAATTTCCATTTTGTTTTTGTAGCCGAATTGAGCTAACAAAGCGGGAGCGATTTCTTCATCATATTTCTTTTTTAATCTTGCTGTCATGATGTTATCCCTTACTTCGTAATCACTTCGCCCGAGCGTTTTGAAACGCGGACTTTTTGATCATTTACAATTTTAAATCCGACGCGTGTTGCTTTTCCGGATTTCGGGTCAATCAACGCCACGTTGGAAACATGAATCGGGGCTTCTTTTGTTTGAATGCCGCCGGCATTTTCCTGTGTGGGCTTTTGATGTCTTTTGACCAAATTAATCCCTTGCACCAAAACTTTATTGTCTTTCGGCATGGATTTCAACACTTCGCCTGTTTTTCCTTTGTCGCGACCCGTAATCACAATCACCTGATCGCCTTTTTTAATTTTCATAGCCATGTTATAAAACCTCCGGCGCTAATGACATAATTTTGGCATAGTTCTTCGCACGTAATTCACGTGTAACCGGTCCGAAGATACGCGTTCCGATGGGTTCGCCGTCTTTGTTGACCAATACAACCGCGTTGGAATCAAAGCGAATTGCCGTACCGTCTTGTCTATGAATTTCTTTCGCCGTCCGAACGATTAATGCCCGTTGGACGTCGCCTTTTTTGACTTTTCCGCGTGGTTTTGCTTTTTTGACGGAAACAATAATCACGTCTCCGACAGAGGCAACCTTACGCTTCGAGCCGCCAATCACTTTAATGCACTGAACTTTCAGAGCGCCTGAGTTATCAGCAACATCAAGGTTTGTTTCTACTTGAATCATCGGTTTATCCTTCCTAATTCGCGTTTATTTGTTCTCTGCCACGACAACCCAAGATTTTGTCTTGGAAATCGGGCGACTTTCAATAATTTGCACAATGTCACCGACTTTGCACAAATTGTTTTCATCATGCGCCGTATATTTCTTACTGCGCTTGATGTATTTCTTATACACCGGGTGCATCACACGCCGTTCGACTTTCACGACAACGGATTTATCCATTTTATCGCTCACGACAACACCCTGTAATATTCTTTTAGGCATTTTATTCTCCTCTACTTGGCTGCTTTTTTCTGGGCAACCGCTGTTTTAATCTTTGCAATTTCCCGACGAACCTGCCGACGACGTGCCGTGTTCTTTAACGAACCGGCAGCTTGTTGAAACCGCAAATTCAAAGCTTCCTTTTTGAGTTGAACTTCCATTTCTTGAAGCTCTTGCTCACTTTTAGCCGCTATATTTTTGAATTTTTCCATTTTTATACCTCTTCATCAGCCGTTCTGTAAACAAAGCGAGTCTTAATCGGCAGCTTCATGGCAGCCAAACGAAACGCTTCGCGTGCAATTTCTTCCGAAACACCGTCGGCTTCAAACATAATGCGACCGGGTTTCACGCGAGCGACCCAAAATTCGGGCGCGCCCTTCCCTTTACCTTGACGAACTTCGGGCGGCTTTTTGGAAACGGGGACATCGGGGAAAATTCGAATCCACAACCGTCCCTGTCTCTTCATAGCACGCGAAATGGCACGACGAGCCGCTTCAATCTGGCGCGCCGTTACCCGTTCCGGTTCCAATGCTTTCAAGCCGTAACTGCCGAAATCTAATGTCGTAGCTGATTTAGCGTCGCCATGAATACGACCCTTAAATGCTTTACGAAATTTTGTTTTCTTAGGACTTAACATTTTCTTGTTCCTTCATTAACGTTGTACTGAAAAGCGTTTATCTTGCGCCATCGGATCGTGCGCCATAATATCGCCTTTGTAAATCCAGACTTTAACACCGCAGGTGCCGTAAGCCGTATGAGCCGTGGCAACACCGTAGTCAATGTCTGCACGCAGTGTATGCAAAGGAACACGTCCTTCACGATACCATTCCATTCGCGCAATTTCGGCACCGCCCAAACGACCGCCGCAATTGATACGAATGCCTTCCGCTCCCTGACGTAAAGCAGACTGAACAGCCCGTTTCATCGCCCGACGGAAAGAAATACGTTTTTCAAGTTGTTGTGCAATATTATCGGCCACCAATTTAGCATTGATTTCCGGTTTGCGCACTTCAACGATGTTGATGTTTAAATCATTGTTATTCGATAACTTAATCAAATCTTTTTTCAATGATTCGATATCCTGCCCTTTTTTACCGATAATAACACCGGGTCTGGCACAGTAAATTGTAACGATTGCCTTTTTGGCGGGCCGTTCGATAACAATGTGACTGATGCCGGCAGCAGCCAGTTTTTTGTTTAAAAATTTGCGAATGGCAATATCTTCATGCAATAAATCGGCATAATTCGCATCGGCGAACCAACGAGAATCCCATGTGCGATTGATACCTAAACGCAAACCTGTCGGATTAACTTTTTGACCCATTAGTTATTCTCCTCTTTCTTTGAAACCGTTTTTTTCGTTGTTTTTTTGGCTTTCGGAGCCGCTTTGGCTTCCGCTTCCTTTTCGGCAACGATAATCGTTAAATTGGAAAACGGTTTAATGATATGATTGGCACGCCCTTTGGCACCTGCCTGAAAACGTTTCATCACCATTGATTTGCCGACATAGGCTTCGGACACGACCAACCGATCGACATCCATACCGTGATTGTTTTCGGCATTGGCAATGGCAGACAGTAAAACCTTTTTCACTTCAACGGCAATGCGTTTTGTGGAAAAAGTTAATTGAGCCAAGGCTTTATCGGCTTTGAGCCCGCGAATGGATTCCGCCACGAGATTGAGTTTCCGAGGCGAAATGCGCAACGTACGTGCTTTTGCGGTTGCTTTTTTAACTTCTTGTGTTGCTACCATTATTTACCTGCTTTCTTTGCTTTGGCATCGTTAGCCGTGTGACCGGGGAATGATCTGGTCGGCGAGAATTCACCGAACTTATGCCCGATCATATTTTCTGTCACTGACACGGGAATAAACTTTTTACCATTATAAACGGCAAAAGTCAAGCCCACAAATTGCGGAAGTATTGTCGACCGGCGTGACCAGGTCTTAATTACTTCATGACGACCGGATTGCGCGACTTTTTCTGCTTTATCCAGCAAATAGCCGTCAACAAAAGGTCCTTTCCATACGGATCTTGTCATTTATATGCCTCCTTAGGATTTCTTCACTGCATGACGCGTTCTGATAATTAAAGCGTCAGTGCGTTTATTGTTACGGGTTTTAAGACCTTTCGTCTGCCAGCCCCACGGAGAGACAGGCTGACGTCCGCCGTTTGTCCGTCCGCCGTGCGGGTGATCAACCGGGTTCATGGCAATACCGCGAACGCTCGGACGACGATCGTTCCACCGTGCCCGACCGGCTTTCGCCATGACCGTGTTTTGATTATCCGGGTTGGAAACGGCACCGACAGATGCGAAACATTCGCCTCTGATTAAGCGCAATTCACCCGAATTCAAACGAATTTGAGCATAACCCGCATCTTTACCGATTAACTGCGCATAACAACCGGCCGAACGGGCAATTTGTCCGCCCTTCCCCGGATTTAATTCAATGTTATGCACAATCGTTCCGACCGGCATATTTTTGAGCGGCATGGCATTGCCCGGTTTAATATCGGCATGTTCGGCCGCAATGACCGTATCTCCGATTCCCAAGCGTTGCGGTGCCAAAATATAAGCCAATTCTCCGTCGGCATATTTGACGAGTGCAATAAATGCTGTTCTGTTCGGATCATATTCCAACCGTTCGACCGTGGCGGGAACATCTAATTTTCTCCGCTTGAAGTCAATAATCCGGTAAGCTTGTTTATGCCCGCCGCCGCGACGACGACTGGTAATATGACCGTGATTGTTCCGTCCGCCCGTGTGGGATTGACCTTCCGTCAATGTTTTAACAGGCGCACCTTTATGCAAGTCAGTCCGATCGATACCGACCAAGTGTCTGACCGTTGAGGTTGTAGGTTTATATGTTTTTAAAGCCATGGTTAAATCCCCGCTGTTACATCAATGCTTTGACCTTCCGCCAAAGTCACGATGGCTTTCTTTGTTTCGTTGCGAACACCTTTCACGCCACGGAAAATTTTTCTTTTTCCGGCTTGACGCAAGGTATTGACTGATTTTACTTTCACACCGAACACACCTTCAATCGCTTTTTTGATTTGCGGTTTGGTTGCGTTGACATTGACAACAAATGACACCTGATTGTGTTCGGAACTCTTCATGGATTTTTCCGTGATGAGCGGTTTGACGATGACATCGTACAATTCCGGCGCGACTGCCGGCGTATTGTTCTTACTCATTTCAACCGTCCTTCCAGCTGGGCCACAGCATCTTTGGATAATACCAGCATATCGCGGCGAATAATGTCATAAACATTTGCGCCTTGCGAGGGCAGGACATCCACATTAATAATATTACGAGCCGACAAAGCAAAATTGTTGTCAACCGTTTCACCGCCGACGAACAAGACCGATTTCCAACCGTTTTTGTTGAAAACGCTTTGTAACGCTTTCGTATTCGGTTTTTCGCTTGTTAACGCATCAACAATGACCAATTTTCCGTTTTTCGCTTTTAACGACAAAGCCACACGCATACCGAGTGCGCGAATTTTCTTCGTTAAACCGTAAGCATGTGAGCGAACGACCGGACCGAAAACAACGCCGCCGTGACGCATTTGCGGTGCTCTGTCCAAACCCTGCCGCGCGCGACCCGTTCCTTTTTGTTTGAACGGTTTCACACCCGAACCGCTGACTTCGCCGACATCTTTGGCTTTATGTGTACCGGCGCGGCGTTTATCCAACTGCCATTGAATCACGCGAGCCAAAATATCTTCGCGGACTTCAACGCCGAAAACGGCATCGCTCAACTCAATGGAGCCGACCGACTGACCGTTTAAATTAGTGACTGAATATTTCATCGGTTTATTCCTTTACTTCTTCTGCTTCGGCAGATTTTTCATTGACCGCCTGGGTCTTTAAACCGGCGGGCAGCGGCAAGTTCGGCTGCTTTGAAATCTTTACCGAATCTTTAATTGTCACAAGCGCGGAATCAAAGCCCGGAACACTGCCTTTCACCATCACCAGATTTCTGGCTTCGTCAATCGACACCACTTCCAGATTTTGAGCCGTTACTTGTTTATTTCCCATTTGTCCCGGCATTTTCACGTTTTTGAAAACCTTGCCCGGCCATTCACGTTGACCGGTTGAACCGCCGGAACGATGTGTTCTCGACACACCGTGTGTGGCGTTATCACCGCCGAAATGGTATTTTTTCATCACACCGGCATAACCTTTACCGATGGAAATGCCCGTCACGTCAACTTTTTGACCGACTACAAAGTGATTGGCACTCAATTCGGCGCCGACCGGCAACACACAATCTTCGGAAACCCGAAATTCAACCAATGTTTTTTTCGGTTCCACTTTTGCCTTGGCAAAATGCCCAAGCTGCGGCTTAGCAACGTTTTTCGCCTTTGCTTTACCGGCTCCCAGCTGGACAGCGACATAACCGTCCCGTTCCATGGTGCGAACGTCAACAACCGTACTGTCAACTTTTAAAACAGTGACGGGAATTTGCGTACCGTTCTCCTGAAACAGGCTCATCATGCCGACTTTTTCTGCAATTACTCCTGAACGCATTTTCTTTTTTCCTTATATTTTAATCTCAACATCTACACCGGCGGCGAGGTCCAATTTCATGAGGGCATCAACCGTTTGAGGTGTGGGATCAATAATGTCAAGCACCCGCTTATGGGTACGAATCTCAAACTGTTCACGTGATTTTTTATTAACATGCACGGAACGGTTCACTGTGAATTTTTCAATACGAGTCGGCAACGGAATCGGGCCGATAACTTCGGCGCCTGTCCGTTTGGCTGTATTGACGATCTCCCGGGTTGATTGATCCAACAACCGATGGTCGAACGCTCTTAAACGAATTCTGATATTTTGTTCTGACATAATTTTAACCTTTCTTAACCTGCCACTTTGGCTTTGATTTCATCCGCAACCATTTGCGGAACATCTGCATAGTGTGAAAACTCCATACTGTATTGGGCACGCCCTTGACTCATGGATCGCAATGTGTTCACATAGCCGAACATATTTGCCAACGGAACGGTTGCATCAATCACACGCGCATTGCCCCGTTGATCCATACCGGAAACCTGTCCGCGACGCGCATTCAAGTCACCGATAATATCGCCCATGTAATCCTCCGGCGTAACAATTTCCACTTTCATAATCGGTTCCAAAAGTTTCGGACCGGCTTTGCTCATTCCTTCACGGAAAGCAGCACGAGCGGCAATTTCAAACGCCATGGTGCTGGAGTCAACATCGTGATAAGCGCCGTCATACAGATTGGCTTTAAAGTCCGTGCAGGGGAAACCTGCCAAAACACCCGTTTCCAAAGAAGCCCGTAAGCCTTTTTCAACACCCGGAATATATTCTTTCGGAACGGCACCGCCGACAACGGTATTTTCAAACACAAAGCCCGAACCCGGTTCCAACGGCGAAAACTTAATGCGCACCCGCGCAAATTGACCGGAACCGCCGGTTTGCTTTTTGTGGGTGTAATCTTCATCATATTCGCGTGAAATGGTTTCGCGATAAGCCACTTGCGGCGCACCGACATTGGCTTCCACTTTGAATTCCCGTTTTAAACGATCAACAATAATTTCCAAGTGCAACTCGCCCATACCTTTAATAACGGTTTGTCCCGTTTCGGTGTTGGACGTGACGCGGAAAGACGGATCTTCCATGGCCAACCGATTCAACGCCAAGCCCATTTTTTCAACATCGGCTTTCGTTTTCGGTTCAACGGCAATTTCAATAACCGGATCGGGGAAATCCATTTTTTCCAAAACCACTTTTAAGTTATCGCCGCACAGCGTATCACCCGTGGTGGTATCTTTCAATCCGACCAACGCAACAATATCACCGGCCGTGGCTTCTTTAATTTCTTCCCGATGGTTTGCATGCATTAACAACATACGCCCGATCCGTTCTTTTTTATCTTTAACGGTATTCGTCACATAGCTACCGCTTGTTAATGTTCCCTGATAAACACGCAAGAAGGTTAACGAACCGACAAACGGGTCTGTCATAATTTTAAATGCCAATCCGGCAAAGGGTTTGTCATCAACCGAGGCACAAACATATTCCTGTTCCGTCCCGGCAATAATGCCTTTGGCTTGCGGAATATCAATGGGAGACGGCAAATAATCAACAACGGCATCCAACAACGGTTGAATACCTTTGTTTTTAAAGGCCGATCCGCAAAAAACGGGAATAAACGTTTGAGAAATCGTTCCTTTCCGAATGCATCTTTTCAACGTTTCTTTATCGGGCTCTTTGCCTTCCAAATAAGCTTCCATGGCCTCGTCTTCCATTTCAACGGCCATTTCAATCATTTCCTGATGGCATTGAGCGGCTTTTTCTTTTAAATCAGCCGGAATTTCCTGATATTCGAACGTGGCGCCCAAATCTTCGGAATGCCAAATAATGGCACGTTGTTCCAAAATATCAACAATACCTTTAAATTCGGCTTCGGCACCGATCGGCAATGCCATAACCATCGGGCGCGCTCCCAAACGGGTTTTAATCATTTCAACGCACCGATCGAAATTCGCACCGATTCGATCCATTTTATTGGCAAAGCAAATACGGGGAACACCGTATTTATCGGCTTGACGCCAAACGGTTTCGGATTGCGGTTCCACGCCGGCAACGCCGTCAAAAACCGTAATAGCACCGTCTAACACACGCAAGCACCGTTCCACTTCAACCGTAAAGTCAACGTGTCCCGGCGTATCAATAATGTTAATCCGATGATTTTTCCAAAAAGCCGTTGTGGCGGCGGAAGTAATGGTAATACCGCGTTCCTGTTCCTGTTCCATCCAGTCCATGGTAGCGGCACCGTCATGCACTTCGCCGATTTTGTGCGATTTTCCGGTGTAATATAAAATTCGTTCCGTTGTTGTGGTTTTACCGGCATCAATGTGAGCCATAATGCCGATGTTTCTGTATTTTTCAATCGGAGTTGTCCGTGCCATAAAAGCCTCCTACCATTTAAAGTGGGCAAATGCTTTGTTCGCATCAGCCATCCGATGTGTATCTTCCCGTTTCCGAATGGCGGAACCGCGATTATTATAAGCATCTTGTAATTCACCGAACAAACGCTCGACCATTGTTTTTTCCGAACGATTGCGCGCGGCGGAAATAACCCAACGAATGGCTAACGCCTGTTGACGATCGGGACGGACTTCAACCGGCACCTGATAAGTGGCACCGCCCACCCGACGCGAACGCACTTCCAATGTGGGCTTTACGTTATTTAAAGCTTCCAAAAACACTTCCAATGCGGGTTTTTTAACTTTGGTTTCCAATTCGGTCATGGCGCCGTAAACAATTTCTTCGGCAACGCCTTTTTTACCGTCATACATTAAACTGTTCATAAATTTTGTAACAACCGTGTTGTTGTATTTAGCATCGGGGGTTACTTCGCGTTTAATAGCTGCGTGTCTGCGAGACATAATTCCTTCTCCTTATTTCGGCCGTTTTGCGCCATACAGCGAACGGGCTTGTTTGCGTTTGGCAACGCCCTGTGTATCGAGCGTACCGCGAATAATATGATAACGAACACCGGGTAAGTCCTTGACACGACCGCCGCGAATCATCACAACGGAGTGTTCTTGTAAGTTATGACCTTCGCCCGGAATATAACAAGTTACCTCAAAACCGTTCGTTAAACGAACACGGGCAACTTTACGCAAAGCGGAGTTAGGTTTTTTCGGCGTGGTTGTATAAACACGCGTGCAAACACCGCGTTTTTGCGGGCATGCTTGCAAAGCAGGAACCTTATTGTGAACTGCTTTTGATCTCCGGGGTTTCCGGATTAACTGGTTAATTGTAGGCATTTAAAACTTTCCTTTTTCTTTACCTAATTACACACTCGCCTTTACCGACTCTTCCGAGCAGATAAAAGCACCCTTAATTTTTCTCAACAAAACAAAAGATAAGTCCCTGTTTTTATTGAAAACTTCTGTCGTCATTGCTCTCGTTTCCGTTTGGAATGGCAAGAGAAATCCCGCTTAAAAGTGTTGGTATTTAAGCATAATTTAAAAAAAATGTCAAGCGTTTTTTTGAAAAAAAATACATAAAAAAGCAAAAATCGGTCATAAAGTTTTTGAAGCGGCAATTATTTGCCCTTTTTTCCCTGTTTTAGGCTTTTAGCGGTAACATTTTTCCAAAACAGCCTCTTTTCTTTCTCACACTTTTCAACCGAGGCGTTTTTTGCCCCGATTGACTCGAGAAATTTTTCTGCTTCGCGCCCATTCTTTACCGTTTGTTCGGGTGTTTTGCTTTCATTATCTTTGGCGTTCACGTCAGTTTTTGCCTCAATACAATACTTCATTCATATACATCTACAATTACAGCTTCACTCCGCAAACTTTTTGCCAGATCCGACGGTGTTTTGCCATCATTATTTTTAACATTCACATCGGCACCGGCGGCAATCAGTGCTTTTGCAATTTCGTTTTCCTCCCGCAAAGCCTTATGCAACGGCGTTTCGCCCCATTTATTTTTAGCATTGACATCAGCACCCTTGTCAATAAGCATTTTGGCAACATCAGCATTCTTTGTAAAATGCAACGGTGTTTCGTCCCATTCATTTTTAACATTCACGTCGGCGCCTGCCTCAATCAGTATTTTGGCAATTTCGGCATTCTTTGCAAAATGCAACGGTGTTTCGCCCCATTCATTTTTAACATTCACGTCAGCGCCTGCCTCAATCAATATTTTTGCAACTTCGGCGTTCTCTGCCCAATGCAACGGTGTCGTATCACTGTTATTTTTGACATTGACATCGGCACCCGCCTCAATCAGTATTTTGGCAATTTCAGCATTCTTTGCCTTATACAACGGTGTTTCGCCCGATGTAGTTTTGGCATTGACATCAGCACCTTTATCGATTAACAGTTGCGCAATTTCGGCACTCTTTACTAAACGCAACGGTGTTTCGCCATATTTATTTTTGGCATTCACATCAGCACCGGCATTTATTAACAACCGTGCAATGGCGACATTCTCCACAAAATAATGCAACGGCATTTCACCCCATTTATTTTTAGCATTCACATCGGCACCTTTATCGATTAACAGTTGCGCTATTTCAGCATTCTTTGCAAAATGCAACGGTGTATCGCCAACTTCATCTTTGGCATTCACATCAACACCGGCTTCTGTCAGCGCTTTAATTATTTCCTGACTGTTGTCATTTCTTATTTCATACCAAAATACTTCTTTCGCATTAAATTTGGCAATCACTTTTTTTAAATAAGGATATTCCCAATAATCAGCCCATTCATAAAACGATTCGGTATCAAAAAAGGAACAAAAAAGATTTTGAAGTGTTCGCGGCGAATTCGGATCACGACGCTGATAAGCGAGCCGATAAAAAAATCCGCTTTTCTTGTCTTTAAATCTAAAGGTCGGGCTGCTTTTACAAAAGAAAAAAGGATTATCCAAATCGTCTTTATGCTGATAATAATGATATTCACGATATCCCGCCCGACTTATTAAAGAGACTGTTAAAATCAAAAGCAACATCAGGCTTATTCTTTTTATTCTTTTCCGAAAAACAGCAGACTTTGTTTTATTGTCCGTTGATTTTTTAATTTTTTTCTTCATATTTCTTCCTTTTTTTGCTTTTGAAAACAAATATTTTTAAGAACAGAGCGCACATTTTTGACAATATTTCTCCTCAGCATTTTTAGCGTTTTTTGATAAGAAATATTCCGCTATTTTACACGTGCAAGAATGTCCCGAAACAACAAAAGCGGCATAATTATTTCCTGACAAGGAATATGCCGCCGTCTCGCAGTTATCCCCCGCTGTTTGAGCAGGCGTTTTGCCCTCATTATCTTCGGCATTGATATCAGCGCCTCTGTCAACCAATATCCTTATCATCACAATATCATTTGCAACATGTAACGGTGTTTTCCCCTCGTTATCTTTAACATTCACATCGGCGCCCTTATCGATTGACACTTTTGCAACTTCGCTATGTTTTACCGAATGTAACGGTGTTTGACCTTTCTTATTTTTGGCATGAATATCAGCACCGTTATTGATTAACAGCCAAGCCATTTCGACATTTTCTGCCAAATGCAGCGGTGTTTGCCCCTCATCATTTCGGGCATTCACATCAGCACCCTTGTCAATCAGCATTTTGGCAATTTCGAGCGTTTTGACATAATGCAAAGCCGTATTGCCGGATTTATCTTTGGCATTCATTTCAATTCCACCACTCTTTAAAAGAATTGCCACAATTTCGGCAGAATAAAACGATACCGCTTTTATCAACACCGTATGATGATAGGCATCTTTGGCATTCACATCGGCGCCTTTATCAATCAACAGTTTCATCATCTCGGTATTATCAGTCAGATGCAACGGGGTTTCCCCGTTATTATCTTTGGCATTCACGTCAGCACCTGCATTTATTAACAGTTGCGCAATCGCAACATCTTTGACGCGGTGTAACGGCGTTCGCCCCTCACTGTCTTTGGCATTTACGCCCGCGCTTTTAACCGTCAGCATGATTTCGGTTACGGCCTCTTTGGCTTTATTCAACGGCGTGATAACACTAAAACTCTCATCAACATAGGGAAAAACATTTTTCGAGAGTGCTTCCTTCAATAAAAAGCATAAACCGATTAAGCAACCCAATCGGACTGTTTTCGCAAATTTCATTTTAAACCCCTTTATTTCTTTTTGGAAGAAATGCGCCCTGCTAACGGCCATTTTCCGCGAACCATTTGCTCCGCCGTTTTATTTTCTTGTCCCAACAGTGATTGATAAACCCAAAAGTTCGATAAAATCCGCTCAACAAAGGCGCGTGTTTCGCGCGAAGGAATACGCTCGATAAAAATAAGCGGATCGGCAGGATAATCCATTTTCTTCTTCCATTTAATCAAGTTGGCCGGCCCGGCATTATATGCCACAGCCATATAAATAATGTTATTGTTAACGGCAGGCAAATCCAACAAATACTGCACATATTTTTGTCCTAATGCCAAATTATAGCTGATATCCTCCAGCTTGTTTTCACGCCACGGTAAATTGGCTCGACGAGCCATAATTTCCGCCGTTGCCGGCATAATTTGCATCACTCCGCGCGCCCCCATTACGCTTTTGGCCTGCGGATTAAAGCACGATTCTTGCCGAACAATGGCATAAATCAGCGCTTTACTGATTTGCCAACCGTTATCGGGCTTCCAATTCGGCAACGGATAACTGCTTTTATCAATCGGCGATTCTTTTCCGCTTTGTAACTTTTTATCCAATTGATACTCATGCGCTATGTTGAGCAATATTTTGCGATTACTGCTATTCGCATTTTGAAAAGCAAAAACCAATTCATCGACCGCCTCTTTTTCCCGGCCGATCTGACGTAATGCATAAAACCTGTTTACAGCCTCCTGCACCGTTTTATCCGGCGTTTTTTCCACGGCCGATACGCTCCACGCCGTGTTAATATCTAACCCCATCAGCTGTAATGCCAACATACCGTAAAATGTATCGGGATGTTGCGCCGCCGCTTCCAAATAGGGGCCGACACGCTCATATTTGCCGATTTTCAAATGCGTTCGCGCTGCCCAAAATGAGGCCGCCGCATGAATGATCGGATATGATTCTTTTTGTTGCGCCGCTTTTGAAAAATAAGTTGCCGCTTTTTGATAATTCTTTAACTGCCACTCAATCAATCCGCCGATATAATATGTAAGCGGTAAAGCGGAAGAATCCGAGCGCAACGCCGTTTGAATCTGCTCTTCGCCTAAGGCATATTCCCCGTCAAGAAAATAGGAAAATGCCAATGCGGTTCGCGCCAAAGCTCTGTCACCGGGAGATATAACGGAACGAAAAACTTTTGAATCAATTTTGTTTTTAGCCGCCAATGTTTTGCCGTCCGCCAGCAATTTTCCCAAATCGGCAAACAAAACACGCGCCTGCTCTTTTGAGACACCGGACATTTCATTAAACGACCACCTCCGAATTAAATCCAATGCCTCATCACGCCGAATTGAATCGCATTTAACGGAGGAATCAACATTTTTCGTACTCAAAGGCGGTAATTTGGCTTTTTTTCGCGTTCCTAATTTTCTCATGCGATCGGCAATCGGCAACGAACCGTATAATTGAAACCATTGCTCAATTTCCGCCGCTTCGGTTTGATATTTCGGCGAAAAATATTTATCGGCTAATATATACCCCGCCAACAAATTGTTATCTGTCTGCTTCACATAAGCATCGGCCTGCTTATAATCACCGATTCGATGCGCCGCAAGGGCTGCCTGATATAACCGAACATCGGCATGAGAAAGAATCTCTCCCGTTTTAGCGTGAGCAACGGATCCGCACACACACGTAAATGCAAAAAAAATTATTGCCGCGTATCGGAAACCAATTGTAAATCTGTAATATATTTGACTAAGGTTTTGCATTTTTCTTCTGTCATTTCATCAGCCTGACAATTATTAATTGTCATGTCCGGAACTTTCGTCAGTGCCTGACATGCTTCCGTTGCCAAGTAAATTTTTTGTGTTTGAGAATCCCCCGGCTTTATACCGGAAAATGCAACCGGCATCTTAATCGGCTCATAATTGATTGTAACACTTAAATCTTTTAAAGTCTTGCTTGTATTGTTTGTCAAACTCAAATAAGCCATACAAAATTGAAAACGGGCAACGGAAGGCTCAATAATTTGAACCGTATCGGGTGAAATGACAAAATAGCCCTTTCCGGCAACCGGTTTATCTTGATTATCTTTTTGTTCTGCCGTACCGGCGGCTAAATTTTCATTCAGCGATTCAATACCTGCTTCGGCCTTAATTTCTTCCAAACCACCTTGTTGAAAACGCTCCAAAGCTTCTTCTCGCGCATTTTGTCCTGTCTCGTTTGTATCATCAAACAAAGATTTGACTTCACCCGCCGGTACAACTTCTGCCGCTGCGGGTGCCTGATTCGGCGCCTTTTTGGCCAATTCCGGAAAAAGCGCATTTTCTTGTGCCATAGCACCGAAACTAATTCCCAATAAACTTACAAAACATAAAAACTTCATCATTTTTTTAAAACCTCCCTTTACATCTGTAAAAATTTAGAGTAGAATGCCTGTCGGCATTTTTTTATTGTAGAGGAAATATTTTAAAATGGCAACATTTTTTTTCTGTGGGGTCGGCGGAATTGGTATGAGCGCCATTGCTCTTTACCTGAAAAAGTCCGGAAATACGGTATTTGGCTCCGATCGTTCATTCGATGCCGGTAAACATAACGCCGTCAAAGAATCTTTAATTCGGGCGGGTGTTACGCTTGTTTTGCAAGACGGAAAGCATGTTCCCGATTCGACTGATGTTTTTGTGGTATCCAGTGCCGTTGAAGAAAGTGTGCCCGATGTTAAAACCGCTCTTTTAAAAGGATTACATATTAAAAAACGAGCGGAAATTTTAGCGGAAATCTTTAATCAAAAAACGGGCATTGCCGTCGGCGGCACTTCCGGAAAAACAACGGTAACCGCCATGATCGGGCATATTTTATCCGTAGAAAACAAACAACCGACCATGATTAACGGCGGTATCAGTTTGAATACTTATAATCAGGAAAACGAATCAAATTTAATTTACGGCGAATCGGATTTATGTGTGATTGAAGCCGACGAATCGGACGGTTCCATTCAATTTTATGAACCGACTGTTTCCGTTTTAACCAATATTTCTTTGGATCACAAACCGATTAATGAAACCACGCCGCTTTTTATCAATTTTTTAAACAAAGCGAAAAGAGGCGCGGTATTGAATGCCGATTGTCCGTATTGTCAAAACCTTTCTTTGGCGCAACCGTTTGTTCGCACCTTTTCCGTATCCGGCAAGTCGGCTTCTTTAAGCGCTCGAAACGTTGTATTTGATTCGCACGCGATTCGTTTTGAATTAAACGGTGAAACATATATGCTGCCCTTTACCGGACGACATAATTTGGAAAATGCGTTAGCGGCAGCCGCCGCCTGTCAATATTTTGATATTCCCGCTTCCCGATCTTTCTTTGATTTGACAACTTTTCAAGGAACAAAGCGACGGTTACAACGAATCGGCATTGAAAAAGGCATTGCCGTTATTGACGATTATGCTCATAATCCCGAAAAAATCAAAGCCTCGCTGGAAGCACTGCAACTGCATGCCGGTCGGTTATTTTGCGTGTTTCAACCGCACGGATTTGCACCGCTGCGATTGATGAAGGAAGAATTGATACAAACGCTTTTGAATCAATTAAATGATAAAACCGTTTGGATCATGAGTGATGTTTATTATGCCGGCGGCACAACCGTAAAAGATATTTCCTCAAATGACATTATCGTACCGCTTCAACAAGCGGGAAAACAAGCTTTCTATTTAAAACGAGAGACTGTTCCCGGTTGGTTATCCGCGCATGTTCAATCAGGTGATGTCATTGCCGTTATGGGCGCAAGAGATGATACTTTAACATTATTGGCACAAAATATTTTAACAACGATAAAGGAGAAAAAATGAAACAAATTACCATTGTCGCGCCGGCTTCACCGGTAACGGAAAATCCCGAAACGGAAAAAGAATTGATCACTGATTTTTTTGAATCGGAAGGATTTAAGGTTCAATTTTCTCCGCATTGTTTTGACAGCGAGCGTTTTTTGGCAGGCGTTGATGCCGATCGTGCCAAAGATTTAAACGAAGCGTTTGCCGATTCGAAAACCGATATTATTATGGCTCTGCGCGGCGGCTACGGCTCACCGCGCTTATTGGATAAACTGGATTATAAAACCATTGCCCAAAATCCGAAACCGTTTTTCGGATTCAGTGATTTAACCGCCATTCAGTTAGCGTTATGGCAAAGATGTCAACTCATCAGCTATACGGGCTTTAACGCCAACTTTGCGACAAAGGCGCAAAAAGGGCGTTTAAAAGATTCTTTGTTTGCGGCATTGGCGGAAAAACCGGTATCGGTGAAAAATTTAAAAGCACTTGTTCCCGGAACGGCGCATGCTCCCGTTGTGGGCGGAACGTTAACTTTACTCTGCGGCTTGGTCGGCACGCCTTATATGCCGAACTTAAACGGCGTTATTCTGGTGTTGGAGGAAGTGCATGAAGAACCCTATCGGTTAGACAGAATGCTTAATCAACTGCGTCTTTCGGGCGCACTCTCTCAATTGGAGGGCGTTATTTTGGCGGGCTGCGAAGATTGTCAACCCAAAGATCCGGCCGACGGTACGGCAGAACAGGTGATGAAAGAATATTTCGGACACAAAAAAATTCCGGTTGTCACAAACTTCCCTTACGGACACACGCCCGATCATATCGTGTTCCCCATCGGACAAACGGCGCGCTTGGACGCCAATGCCGGAACGCTTGTTTTTGATGAGTTAAAATAAAGGATATATCATGCAAACGGAACTGCTTTCACCCGCCGGCAGTTTAGAGGCCGCCTATGCCGCTTTTTATTACGGCGCCGATGCCGTTTATTTGGGTTTACGCGCCTTTTCGGCACGGGCAGACGCCGTGAATTTTTCTCCCGAAGAGTTAGATGAAATAACCGCTTATGCGCATACGCACAATAAAAAAGTTTATGTGGCTTTAAACACGTTATTGCAGGAAAATGAGCTTCCGTTGCTGATGAAGCAGCTGGATATTTGCGCAAAATGCAACGTCGATGCACTCATTGTGCAAGATTTGGGCGTGGCGCGGGTGATTCGGCATTCTTATCCGCAACTGGCTTTACACGCCAGCACACAAATGGCGGTTCATCATTTAAGCGGCGCATCAGCTTTAAAAAAACGCGGCTTTTCCCGCGTGGTTTTGGCGCGTGAGCTCACTTTAAACGAAATCAATGAAATAAAAACCAAATCCGGCTTGGAAATTGAAGTTTTCATTCACGGCGCGCTGTGTTATTCATACAGCGGTCTGTGCGCTTTTTCATCGTTAACAACGGGACGCAGTGCCAATCGGGGCAAATGCGTTTATGCCTGTCGCGGGCTTTATCGGCAGGGAACGGAAAAGAAGCATTTGTTTTCCATGAAAGATTTGGCGTTGGAAAATCAAGTTTGTCATTTAAAGGGCTTATCGCTTAAAATTGAAGGGCGAAAGAAAAACGCGCTCTATGTGGCGGCCGTAACCGATTATTATCGGCGGATTTTGGATACCGGCAAAGCCGATGCGCGATTATCCGATAATTTAAAGCAAATTTTCGCGCGTCCGTGGACAAAATTACATTTTAACGGTAAAAACAAAAACGTGATTGATTCCGAATTTATTTCTCACCGCGGCTTAAAAATCGGCGAAGCATTGGGCGTGATTGACGGAAAGCTTTTGTTCTGTCCCACGAAAACCGTTGAACGATATGACGGCATTCAATTGGATTTGCCGGGGTTTGAAAAACCGTTCGGCTTTTCGGCGGAAAGTCTTTTTGCGGGGCATAAATCGGTGTTTCAAATTGCGGCCGGCCAAAAAGCAAGCGTGCTTTTGCCGCCCAAAACACCGCATATTCCCAAAGGAACGGCCGTTTATTTAGCCTCTTCATCGCGTGTGAAAAGCGCCTACCCTTACGACAAGCCCAAAAGCGGTCTTTATAAAAACCGAACGCCGATAACGGTTGATGTTTATTTGGATAAAACAGGCATTTCAGCCATCAGCGGTGAAACAGGCGTTACGGAATCGGTCGCGTTAAGCACGGCGCAAAATGCGGAAAAAACAACCGGTGCCGTCAAATCGGCGTTTCAAAAAACGCATGAGACGGCTTTTTTTGTTCAAACACTCAATATTCACAATCCCGCGGCTTTATTTGCCCCTGCTTCGCTTTTAAATCAGATTCGGCGAAAGCTTTTTGAAAAATTAAGTGCGGAAAACAAGGCCGTTTCTTTGCCTTTACCGCCGGTGCATTTGAAAAAAAGCCCGTTTGTTGAAACAAAGAAAATTTTAAAAACCGATGATGTAACTCTTTTAAAAGAGCTTGATTTAACACCGTTTTTTGAAGTTATTATTGTGATAAACAAAAATTCAAGCCCTGCGGATTTTGCCTTTTTACCGTCGGAAAAGGTGCGTCTTGCCCTTCCCGTCATCAATCGCAACGAAACGTTAAAGCCCGTTATTTCAAAATTGATTGAAGCCGGCTTTTCAAAATGGCAGGTCGGCAATATCGGCGGTTTCGGCTTATTACCTGCGGGACTTGACATTTCAACCGATGACACACTGCCCGTTTTAAACACGCAAAGTCTGGCCGAATTGTTTGAAATCGGCGCAACGCGTGTGGCATTCAGCGTGGAAGACACCAAAGAAAATATTTCAAAACTTTTAAACAGCGACAGTCGAACGGAACTGGTTATTTATCAAGACACGCCGCTTTTCATTTCTGCCGATTGCATTCGGGAAAATGAGTGTGCCGTTTGCACGCGCGCTCGTCAAGAGTGGGAAATAGCCGATGTGAAAAACAACAAATATAAAGTGATTTCCGAAAACTGTTTAACAACCGTTTTGAAAAACGAACCGTATTACATCGGGCATTTGTTGAACGGGTTAAACGTGCCTTTCATACGCATTGATTTTTGTCATCGTCACTACTCGTCGGCCGAAGTGCGCGCGCTTTTAAAAACAGTGTTATCAGGCGGTAAATTAAAGCGTTTTTATAGTGGAAACTTTGATAGAAGTTTTGCTTAAAGAGTGTGTTATAACTCATTAAGAAATAAAAATATTTAATCAATATTTTTTGTGAAATTTTTGCGGTTCGTTTTTATTTTATTAAAGCTTTCCTTGAAGAAGCTGTTTTAGGGGCTGATACCTTATTTCGAAGATAAAAATTTTCTCTTTTTAAAGGCGTTATTCTTTTTCATTGCCAAATGAAAAATAATTTTGTATGATACCAAAATAAGTATTATTTCAATTTGAGAAAATGCGCTTATTACGAGTAAAAAATTAATATGAAATATATTTTTGTTTTCTTTTTAAGTTTCTTTTTGTTCGGGGAAAGTTTTGCCGATTCCCTTCAAACAATTTCAAATCAAGCAATCAGGCAAGATGTGCGCATAGCTCATTCCATCGGCAAAAAAGAGGTTCGGAAAAATCCGCAAAAGAAAACACCCTCCGAACATGAACGACTTCAAAAATGCCTTTCCGAAAATGCTTTTTTAAAGGCTGTTTATCAAGATAATTTTCAACAAGTGCGCTTTTTCATTCAAAACGGTGCACTGTTAAATCAGCAAAGCATTTATTTTCATCGCACGCCCCTCTTCTTTGCGCAAACGGCCCGAACGGCACGCCTGCTCATTGAGGCCGGCGCCGATATTTTTGCCGTTGATCAAAAAGGGCTGACCGTTTTATCGGCTGCCGTTCAAAACAACAATCCGTATTTGGTTGAGTTTTTCATTGAGGCGGGCGCACAAGTCAACAAACGCACGGTTCAAACAAATCAAACGCCTTTGTTTTATGCCCGAACGCCCGATATAGCGCGCCTGCTCCTTCAAGCCGATGCCGAAATTGATATAACCGACGGCAAAGGCTTTACGCCGTTAATGAACGCCGTTGCAACAAATCGGGCAGCGGTGGTGCAATTTCTGATTCAAAAGGGTGCCGACGTCAACAAGCGTGTTTTTAAAACACTTCAAACGCCGCTCTTTTTTGCGCAAACGTCCGAAACGGCGCGGTTGCTCATTCAGGCAGGTGCTGATGTGAATGCCAAAGATATTAACGGTTTTACGCCGCTTATGAATGCCGTAAAGGCAAACAATTTATATTTAACGGAATTTTTGATTGAATCGGGCGCCGATGTGCAAGCGCGCACTTTTCAAAAGCTTCAAACGCCGCTTTTCTATGCCCGAACGCCCGAAGCAGCCCGTTTGCTTCTCAAAGCCGGTGCCGATGTCAATGCGGCGGACAAACAAGGCTATACCCCTTTAATGAAAGCCGTTCAAAAACAAAAAATCAAGCTGATTAAATTTTTAATTGCCAACGGCGCGAATGTTCATCAATCGGCGGGAAAAGCGGCTTTACATAAGCTGTTGCCTCAAATGGTAAAAGGCATTTTCAAAGTTTTAATCGGTTTCAACGATGAGCTGAAAGATATTGTTTCAACGGCTGCACACTTAAAAAAATTATGGGATAAAAAAAATGCCGTTACCGATTATTACAATAAAATGCCGAATGCCGAAGAAACAAGCTTTTCGCAGCTGGCAACAGATGTTTATAACGGCACCGTTGATACGGTGAACGGTTATATCAACACGGCAGAACATTTATTTGATGAGGAAACGGTTATGCATTTGGCCCCCACAAAAGAAATAGAACGCCTTATTCAAGAATCGGAAGAACTGGCGCAAGAAAACAAGGAAACCGCTTCTCATCAAAGCCCTGATACACAAACGCATCGTTAAGCTTTACTCTTTCAAAACGCCCCACACCGTTGCATGGTTTACTAAACCGGTAATCACGCTATATACAACCAATGTTCCGGTATGTCCGGCTTCCAAATCACCGATTTCTGTTCTGTCTCTCGGCTGCGTTGAATCACATTTAACACCGCCTTCCGGCAAACAGGATATTTTAGCCGCATATCCGTCGGGAGGCGGACAAGACTTCGCCATATCCGATTGTGCATCTTTATAAAACACCAGCCAATCATCAATATGCCCTTTCATATATAACGTATATGTGTGCTCATAAGGGCCGAATTTAGGATTTGCATTTCTGATAATACATTGGAATTTTTCTTCACTCACTTCAAAAAACTGCTCCGTATCAATGGAAATAATGCAAGCGTGCTCTTCATTACTGTATGTGCCGCCGTCCGGACAAGCCGTACATTGCTTTGCCGATTGATCACAATAAGGTGCCGTGTCTTTTTGTTGACATTGACTGCTTTGTGCGCAAACACAGCGATTTTCTTCACAAACGCTCCCGTTCGGATTATCCGCACAATCGGCGCTTGTTTTACACCAATTTTCGGGATCATTGTTTTCGTGAACTTCTTCCGCATCAAACTGAATATAAATTTCATTATTTTCATCACTCGAACATAAATCTTTTCCCTTATAAGGAAACTCATTGATTTCCATATACATTAAATCGTTCATGGCACCGACAAGCGTTGTAAGCGGCTTACAAACCCCTTTCGATATGTTTGCAACAACAATATAATAAGCATCTGTTTCGCGACAATCATCAAATGCGGCACCGTCTTTGCGCATACAATCATAATCAACGGGATAACGATTATATTGTGTTGATAAATACCCGCTGTATTCACCGTCCGGCGTCTCATCATAAGGGTCTCCCAATATCAATTCTTCGTTTCCGAGTGCGTATTTTACCTTTAAATCGTTACGCATTAAGTTAATTTCATTTGCTATTTGGTCGGCCTGATAATAATTCATTGCCAATTTATAGCCCACAATCCCGCCGATAGACAGAATAGCAATAATAGCCAGCACGCCCAGCATTTCAATCATTGAACGCCCGCTTTGTGATTGATTTTGAATTTGTTTTTTTGATTTTCTTGTCATTTTTCGACTCCCTTTCATTATACGAATAGTATACAATTAAACGTACCTTTAATGCAACGCGGTTTCAGGGGCAAAATTACCCTTAAAAAGTGTTGAAACAGGCTTTTTATAACCTATTGATATTGCATTAAATTTACCTCAAAATAAAATTTTTTTGAAAAAATGCAAAAAAAGTGTTGCAAAAAACGTACGTTTTTGCAACGCCATATTTTATTGATATTTCAATAACTTAATAAATGATTTTTCTTGTTATTTAAGAGATGTTTCAAACTTTATAATATATTGATTTTATTGTTTTTTATAAAAATGCATTCTGCAACCTAAAAAACAACAGGCAGGGCGGAAACTCAAGAAAAACCGCCCTGCCCGCCGTTCTTTGCCTTAAAAAGACACACTTTTTAAAGCGAATAACCCGTTAGCTTTGTTTGAATTCAACTCCGGTCATTTTTGTACCGCTGCTGCATCCGTCATTTTTACCCAAAATGCTGGCACCGGCTTTGCAAACGGCTTCTGTCGGGAAATCAATATCTAATTTTACAATACCTTTTTTCAAATCCTCATCAGAAGAAGTGCTGTAAGTGATTGTAGCACCGCCCGGTGTTTTAGAAGTGCCGGAATTAACTAAACCGGAAGAGGCTAATGTGGGGGCTGTCCAATTATTGCCCATGGCACTCGCCGTTTGATAGCCGGAATAAACAACCACAGCAAATTTATTAGCCATATCCAAAGCTTCATTCGCGCGATAGCGGTTCATAGCCATGGAATAGCCGGCAATACCGCCAATCGATAAAACGCCGATAATGGCTAAAACGCCCAGCATTTCAACCATTGACCGACCAGATTCATTTGTTTTTTTCATTTTGTTTTCCTTTCATTTATGTTGTTTTTTAAGCTCCCCGAGCCAAAAAACGTTTATTTTTAAGGCGTTAATGCCTTGTTTTCCCTATCGAGAGAAATTTTCTCTCAACAAATAGCATAAATTAAACGTACGATTTTTGCAACACTTTTTTTTGATTTTTTCAAAAAAAATTTAATTTAAGCCGAAATAATTGATTTTTTGAGTGTTTTTAAGGGGTGATTTTTTGCTTTTTGCAGGCAAATTTTGCCCCGGAAACCGCGTTGCATTAAAGGTAGGTTTTATTTGTGCAACTCATATCAAAATAAATACCCTGATGAAAGTCAATCAACAGTTTGAAAAATGATAAAATTGAAAAATTTTAAAACAAAAAATAAAATCCGCTTCTTTTAAAAGCGGATTTTATTTTTGAAGCTTAAATGCCGTTTAAGCTTTTTCTTGGTATTACGAAAGATTGTTATCGTGATTTTTCAAATTTCCTCTTTGATTAATGTTAAAATCTTAACTCTCTTTAACTTCCGTAATTTTGTTACCCGATGAAGCAAAAAGGTGTTGCGACATATCTTTTCCGGCATTTTCTGTGGCTTCGTTCATGGCTTTGAAGGCTTTTTCCCAAAATTGCGGAGAAAGAGGAAGACCACCTGCATCTTTAAAAATCTCTTGAACTATATTGGAGGTGAATATTTGTTGTGCCGAAAGGGCACCGGGCAATTCCAAGGCGGAAGCATAAATGCTCGCGGCTTGCAACCATTTATTATCCCAGCTTTTTTTGCCGTCGGAAACAGCCAAATCCGTTGCTTTTTCCTGATAAAATTTTAATTTTTCATAGGCTTGCTTTTTACCGGCACTATCTAAATCTTTCCACTTTCTGATACCCGAAAGCAACCCCGATTTTCCATTACCGCGTTCATCAACATATCCGTAGAACTGTTTGGCAGCATTGATTGATTTTGAATAAATCATTCGACCCAGCTTATTTAAAAGGCTATTATCTTTTTCAATTTTTTCAATTTTTATATCAAAAACGCCGGCATCGGCCGGATTGTTTGAAAAAAGCTTATTGGAAGGAATATCCGACAATCTGATATGGAAATCTTCTTTATTATCAATATCATCAGCCACAGTTTTATATTCGTTATCCGTTAAGCCGATAATATCTTTGGCAATAATTTCATAAGCTCTTTTAGTTGATGTTAACATGTAATCTCCTTATCTTTTGTTAAAATATTAACCCGATAATGGAGAGTATACATTAAACGTGCGTTTTTTGCAACGATTTTTTCGACACTTTTCAATCACTTATAAAAAAAATAAAAGAGAGGAAAAAAAAACATTTTAAAACAAGAAATAAATAAAATCCGCTTCTTTTAAAAGCGGATTTTATTTTTGAAACTTAAATGCCGTTTAAGCATTTTCGGCTCTTTGCGGCCTTTCAGCAGGCAAACTCTCCTCCGGAACCGATTGCGCATTTTGTGCTAAAACCGATGTCGGGGGCGTTTGTTGAGTTTGCTTCCCCTGTTCCGGCGATAATGCTTTTTCTTCTCTTACCGCAGGTTTTTCAGGTTGTTGGTTTCTCCCCAGATCGGGTAAGGCGGGTTTTTTGCTTTCATCGCGTTCAAGCGTGATGTTTTTTCCTTCATATTCTTCTCTTACCGCAGGTTTTTCACCTGATTGCTGTTGCGACTGTTCGGGTAAGGCGTTTTTTTTGCTTTCATCGCGCTCAATCGTAATGGTTTTTTCTTCATATCCGGGCAGTTTTTTCGTATTATATGAATATCTGTGATTAACCCGAACGCCGGCAATGGCATACCCTTTGGAAGAAACGGCATTTTCAACACCTTTAATGTTTTCAACAACCGCGTTTTTGTCATTTTCGTTCAATTCACCGTTCCCTAACGCATGAACAGATTGCCGGAAATCACCTTTCATAATTTCTTGTGCCGACCCAAGCGATTTTTTGGTGCGTTTTCCGTTTTCTATCTGATACACAATTTCTTTGGGATGATACAATTCTCTGGCTTGAAGCATTTTATAGGCATATATTTCGCTGTTGGAGCAAGGTTTTCCCTCTTTGGTGGCTCCAATAGGCAATTTCCCTTCTTTTTCAAGCTGTTGCATATTTTTAACCATTGTATCCACTTGTTTTTGCGTGATCAGTTTTCTTTTAACAAACCCGGCTAACCGTGCTTGTGCATGAGCCACGTCCGCCTCTGAATATTGATGAACGACAATCGTTTCATGGGGACGCGGCATCGGACGAGTTCTTTCGATGTCATTTAAAGGACGAGCCCGATCGTTAATGTCTTTGACTTCTATTTTTGATAAAGTTATTTTAGGTTTAACAACCTTATCTAACCGATCTTTCAATTGATTTTTCATTTCATCAGAAACAGAAGCATTGGTAATATCATCCGAGGTAACGCAGTATGTACCGTTTTTTGAATGACGAGACATAAAACCGTGATCAAATTTTTCAAGCGTTTTACCGATGGTTGCCATTTCTTTGGTATAATCACAGGTATCAAGATAATAATGAACAGCCGTTTTTACACCTTGTCCGGCAAACGAATCAATCATACTTTTAGAAAGTGTTTCCTGATTTTTATAACAGGGTAAACTTGCAATAACATTCGGAAAATTTTCCAATTCTTTTCCGATAATTCCCCGATTGACCGCCTGCTCCCATTTAATGCGATCACCCGCAGCGTTTTCTAAATAAGAAGCATCATTCGAATATGTATATTCGGGCATTGTTTTGTTAAAGATTGTCTTCATATAATGAACTTTGGCAACGGCATTTGCTTCTTGTTGCATCGCCTGACGCGCAATTTGCCGTTGTTGCATACTCACCTGTCGAGCAATCGGATCATTCGGAGAAATTCCACTCGGAACGGCAACCTGATTCAGTGCCATCGCAGGTAAAATACCCTGTTGAACCCCTTCTTCCAAAGTTAAAGATTGCTTTGTACGGCGGTTGATAAAACGAGATTGATTATTTTCAACAACCCATTGATAACCGTTTTGGTTAGCATTCAGCAAAACAATATTTTGCCAATAGAAAAAATCATTTAATTGCTGTAATGCATTATTTTGAGCTTGAGGTGTATCAGCCATTATATCCTCCTGTTATTCATCACGACCGTTATTTGTATTCGTGCCGATAGTTTTTATTTGGATATCATTTGAATCTCCTTCAATTTCGGCCGTAATATTTTCCGCATTGTCAAAACGCATTTTATGTTCTTGTCTGTTTTCTTCTGCATCAGGTGTTATTTTGCTGACCGGATGATCTTGGCGATTAATGTCATGATAGACGTCAGGATGAATGTCACGATAATCTTCTTCATGATTATTGACTTCGGTTCTCACATTGTCATCAATTGTCGGATATAAATCATTTGAATGATCCGGTTCGACAACTTGTTGAACTTCGGTGCCGACTTTTAAGAATTGATAATAAGTAGAAATATCCTGATTATTCGGTACCGGCGGCACAGGAACCGGTTGAGGAATCGGTTGAGGAACCGGTTGATCATTGACATTTGTTGCTTCTAACTCTCCTTTTGCTTTTGCGAGTGAATCAAAGACGGCTTTACGCATGGCACCTTGGTTTGTTCGCGGCAGAACGGAGGTGCTTGAAAATAATAACGCAGCGCCGTCGTTTGCTTCGGAAGCATTAAATCCTTTTCCTTCGGTATGAAAATCTTGAATGGATTTCATACCCGGTAATCCCATGTGTACGGATAAAATATAAGCGGCACGCAACCATTTTTGAGAACCATTGTCTTCTTTTGAGGCTTGTTGCATCATGCCATCCAGCTTTTCCAAAACATCTTTTTGCGTTTCTTTATCCATATCTTTAAACTTTCTAAGACCGTTTAAAAGACCGGGAATTTTATCACCGAATTTATCTGTTCCGCCGTAAACATTATGATAAATGTTATTTCGGCTCGGTGAAGAGGTTTCTTTATTCGTCATATTGAAGAGAGTGTCTAAAAAAGTTGAAGAATCAGTCCGCGGAACAATTAAATCTTCTTTTGAAATATTATTCGAATAAAAACCGCTTTCCGGAATTTTTAATTCAGACAGCTTGATCGGATCCGTTAAATCGAGTTTATCGGCTTGTTCTTTCGGAACACCACAGAAAGCCAATAAAATTGCACAGGTTTTTTCACCGACTCCGTCTTGTGAACCACTGAACACACCGCCGATTGCATTAGAAAATGCTTCTACCGTATCATAGAAATGTTGGTCAATACTTGCCATTTTTTTATCCTTTCAAAAAAGTTAACCCCCTGTCGGGTATTATACAATAAACGTACGATTTTTGCAACACTTTTTTTTGATTTTTTCAAAAAAAATTTAATTTAAGCCGAAATAATTGATTTTTTGAGTGTTTTTAAGGGGTGATTTTTTGCTTTTTGCAGGCAAATTTTGCCCCGGAAACCGCGTTGCATTAAAGGTAGGTTTTATTTGTGCAACTCATATCAAAATAAATACCCTGATGAAAGTCAATCAACAGTTTGAAAAATGATAAAATTGAAAAATTTTAAAACAAAAAATAAAATCCGCTTCTTTTAAAAGCGGATTTTATTTTTGAAGCTTAAATGCCGTTTAAGCTTTTTCTTGGTATTACGAAAGATTGTTATCGTGATTTTTCAAATTTCCTCTTTGATTAATGTTAAAATCTTAACTCTCTTTAACTTCCGTAATTTTGTTACCCGATGAAGCAAAAAGGTGTTGCGACATATCTTTTCCGGCATTTTCTGTGGCTTCGTTCATGGCTTTGAAGGCTTTTTCCCAAAATTGCGGAGAAAGAGGAAGACCACCTGCATCTTTAAAAATCTCTTGAACTATATTGGAGGTGAATATTTGTTGTGCCGAAAGGGCACCGGGCAATTCCAAGGCGGAAGCATAAATGCTCGCGGCTTGCAACCATTTATTATCCCAGCTTTTTTTGCCGTCGGAAACAGCCAAATCCGTTGCTTTTTCCTGATAAAATTTTAATTTTTCATAGGCTTGCTTTTTACCGGCACTATCTAAATCTTTCCACTTTCTGATACCCGAAAGCAACCCCGATTTTCCATTACCGCGTTCATCAACATATCCGTAGAACTGTTTGGCAGCATTGATTGATTTTGAATAAATCATTCGACCCAGCTTATTTAAAAGGCTATTATCTTTTTCAATTTTTTCAATTTTTATATCAAAAACGCCGGCATCGGCCGGATTGTTTGAAAAAAGCTTATTGGAAGGAATATCCGACAATCTGATATGGAAATCTTCTTTATTATCAATATCATCAGCCACAGTTTTATATTCGTTATCCGTTAAGCCGATAATATCTTTGGCAATAATTTCATAAGCTCTTTTAGTTGATGTTAACATGTAATCTCCTTATCTTTTGTTAAAATATTAACCCGATAATGGAGAGTATACATTAAACGTGCGTTTTTTGCAACGATTTTTTCGACACTTTTCAATCACTTATAAAAAAAATAAAAGAGAGGAAAAAAAAACATTTTAAAACAAGAAATAAATAAAATCCGCTTCTTTTAAAAGCGGATTTTATTTTTGAAACTTAAATGCCGTTTAAGCATTTTCGGCTCTTTGCGGCCTTTCAGCAGGCAAACTCTCCTCCGGAACCGATTGCGCATTTTGTGCTAAAACCGATGTCGGGGGCGTTTGTTGAGTTTGCTTCCCCTGTTCCGGCGATAATGCTTTTTCTTCTCTTACCGCAGGTTTTTCAGGTTGTTGGTTTCTCCCCAGATCGGGTAAGGCGGGTTTTTTGCTTTCATCGCGTTCAAGCGTGATGTTTTTTCCTTCATATTCTTCTCTTACCGCAGGTTTTTCACCTGATTGCTGTTGCGACTGTTCGGGTAAGGCGTTTTTTTTGCTTTCATCGCGCTCAATCGTAATGGTTTTTTCTTCATATCCGGGCAGTTTTTTCGTATTATATGAATATCTGTGATTAACCCGAACGCCGGCAATGGCATACCCTTTGGAAGAAACGGCATTTTCAACACCTTTAATGTTTTCAACAACCGCGTTTTTGTCATTTTCGTTCAATTCACCGTTCCCTAACGCATGAACAGATTGCCGGAAATCACCTTTCATAATTTCTTGTGCCGACCCAAGCGATTTTTTGGTGCGTTTTCCGTTTTCTATCTGATACACAATTTCTTTGGGATGATACAATTCTCTGGCTTGAAGCATTTTATAGGCATATATTTCGCTGTTGGAGCAAGGTTTTCCCTCTTTGGTGGCTCCAATAGGCAATTTCCCTTCTTTTTCAAGCTGTTGCATATTTTTAACCATTGTATCCACTTGTTTTTGCGTGATCAGTTTTCTTTTAACAAACCCGGCTAACCGTGCTTGTGCATGAGCCACGTCCGCCTCTGAATATTGATGAACGACAATCGTTTCATGGGGACGCGGCATCGGACGAGTTCTTTCGATGTCATTTAAAGGACGAGCCCGATCGTTAATGTCTTTGACTTCTATTTTTGATAAAGTTATTTTAGGTTTAACAACCTTATCTAACCGATCTTTCAATTGATTTTTCATTTCATCAGAAACAGAAGCATTGGTAATATCATCCGAGGTAACGCAGTATGTACCGTTTTTTGAATGACGAGACATAAAACCGTGATCAAATTTTTCAAGCGTTTTACCGATGGTTGCCATTTCTTTGGTATAATCACAGGTATCAAGATAATAATGAACAGCCGTTTTTACACCTTGTCCGGCAAACGAATCAATCATACTTTTAGAAAGTGTTTCCTGATTTTTATAACAGGGTAAACTTGCAATAACATTCGGAAAATTTTCCAATTCTTTTCCGATAATTCCCCGATTGACCGCCTGCTCCCATTTAATGCGATCACCCGCAGCGTTTTCTAAATAAGAAGCATCATTCGAATATGTATATTCGGGCATTGTTTTGTTAAAGATTGTCTTCATATAATGAACTTTGGCAACGGCATTTGCTTCTTGTTGCATCGCCTGACGCGCAATTTGCCGTTGTTGCATACTCACCTGTCGAGCAATCGGATCATTCGGAGAAATTCCACTCGGAACGGCAACCTGATTCAGTGCCATCGCAGGTAAAATACCCTGTTGAACCCCTTCTTCCAAAGTTAAAGATTGCTTTGTACGGCGGTTGATAAAACGAGATTGATTATTTTCAACAACCCATTGATAACCGTTTTGGTTAGCATTCAGCAAAACAATATTTTGCCAATAGAAAAAATCATTTAATTGCTGTAATGCATTATTTTGAGCTTGAGGTGTATCAGCCATTATATCCTCCTGTTATTCATCACGACCGTTATTTGTATTCGTGCCGATAGTTTTTATTTGGATATCATTTGAATCTCCTTCAATTTCGGCCGTAATATTTTCCGCATTGTCAAAACGCATTTTATGTTCTTGTCTGTTTTCTTCTGCATCAGGTGTTATTTTGCTGACCGGATGATCTTGGCGATTAATGTCATGATAGACGTCAGGATGAATGTCACGATAATCTTCTTCATGATTATTGACTTCGGTTCTCACATTGTCATCAATTGTCGGATATAAATCATTTGAATGATCCGGTTCGACAACTTGTTGAACTTCGGTGCCGACTTTTAAGAATTGATAATAAGTAGAAATATCCTGATTATTCGGTACCGGCGGCACAGGAACCGGTTGAGGAATCGGTTGAGGAACCGGTTGATCATTGACATTTGTTGCTTCTAACTCTCCTTTTGCTTTTGCGAGTGAATCAAAGACGGCTTTACGCATGGCACCTTGGTTTGTTCGCGGCAGAACGGAGGTGCTTGAAAATAATAACGCAGCGCCGTCGTTTGCTTCGGAAGCATTAAATCCTTTTCCTTCGGTATGAAAATCTTGAATGGATTTCATACCCGGTAATCCCATGTGTACGGATAAAATATAAGCGGCACGCAACCATTTTTGAGAACCATTGTCTTCTTTTGAGGCTTGTTGCATCATGCCATCCAGCTTTTCCAAAACATCTTTTTGCGTTTCTTTATCCATATCTTTAAACTTTCTAAGACCGTTTAAAAGACCGGGAATTTTATCACCGAATTTATCTGTTCCGCCGTAAACATTATGATAAATGTTATTTCGGCTCGGTGAAGAGGTTTCTTTATTCGTCATATTGAAGAGAGTGTCTAAAAAAGTTGAAGAATCAGTCCGCGGAACAATTAAATCTTCTTTTGAAATATTATTCGAATAAAAACCGCTTTCCGGAATTTTTAATTCAGACAGCTTGATCGGATCCGTTAAATCGAGTTTATCGGCTTGTTCTTTCGGAACACCACAGAAAGCCAATAAAATTGCACAGGTTTTTTCACCGACTCCGTCTTGTGAACCACTGAACACACCGCCGATTGCATTAGAAAATGCTTCTACCGTATCATAGAAATGTTGGTCAATACTTGCCATTTTTTTATCCTTTCAAAAAAGTTAACCCCCTGTCGGGTATTATACAATAAACGTACGATTTATGCAACACTTTTTTTTAAAATTTTGAAAAAAAATTTTTTTAAGGCACAATTTTTTGATTTTTAAAGGTTTTTTACTTGTTTGTCTGGCTTTTTGCAAGTGCTTGAAAAGTGTCGAAAAAATCGTTGCATTAAAGGTACGTTTTATTTATGCATATTCAAAAAATTTACCTTAACAAAGAAAGCCGAAAAAACGGCGTATAACCTTATTGATATTTTTATCTTTTTATTTTTTTTGACAAAAAAATGCTTGACGGAACGGAAAAGAAAACGTAAACTGAAAAAAACAAAAACGGGGTAATTTTATGACGCAACCACTTTTGCATAAACAAAGCACTTCTTTGCAATACAGCGAATTATTGAAAAATATTCGAAAATGCGTTCCCTTGAAAATATCGGTTGAAGAAAAAATTAATCTGATTATTCGGGAAGTAATAAAAGAATTGCCCGTTGATGTTTGCTCTTGCTATTTAATGCGTCCCGGCGATGTGTTGGAGCTTTATGCCACTATGGGATTGAATTTAAAAGCCGTTCATGAAACTTTTTTGCGTTTGGGGGAAGGGTTAATCGGTGAAATTGCTTTAAAACGAAAATTACAGGCTTTTGAAAACGCGCAGGAACATGCCAGTTATTCCTTTAAACCCGAAACAAACGAACAGCATTTTAAATCATTGGCGGGCGCCCCCATTCTTTATGAAAATATGTTATTGGGGGTTATCAGCATTCAAACAAAGCAATCGTTTATCTATCCGCCCGAATTGTTAAACGTTCTGCAAATTATTGCCCTTGTAATGGCCGATATTCTTTATTTATCGGTTGCGGGCAGTCCGGAAAAGAAAATATCAACCGGACATCAGCATAAGAAAATTGAAGCAACCCGTTTAATTCCCGGCATTGCTCTGGGAAATGCCTATATTCACCGGCGCGCGGTTTTAAATGCCGTTTTGGCCGATGATGTTCATAAAGAAATCAAAAAATTGGAGGCTGCTTTAAAAACGGCAGAAGATGAAATCAATCATTTGATTATGAAACCCGATACAAAATCGGAACAATCCGGCATTTTGGAAACATATCTGATGTTTGTTCACGATAAAGGGTGGCTTCAAAAAATGAAGCAGGAAATTGAAAACGGCTTAACCGCCGAAGCCGCCGTATTAAAGGTTTGTGCCGAAATGGTTCGGCGAATGGAGCTGACAAACGATTCATACATTAAAGAGCGGATTCACGATTTTCGCGATTTAACCAGTCGTATTATTCGGCTGCTTCACGGAAAACAGCTTGTTTCCGCCAAAAAATTGCCGCGTAACGCCATTTTAATTGCCGAAAGTTTAGGGCCGGCCGAATTGTTGGATTATGATCTTTCGCGCATTAAAGGCATTGTGCTGGAAGAAGGGTCGCAAACCATGCATGTGGTGATTGTGGCACGCTCGTATAATATTCCCGTTTTATCCGGCATTAAAGATATTTCCGCGCTGGTCTTGAATAACGATGTGTTGGCGCTGGATGCCGATCGCGGCTTTTTATACATTAACCCCGCCGATGAGGTGTTAGATGAGTTTGAAGCACGATTGAAAGAACAAAAGCGGTTGCAATCCCGTTTAACGCAAATGGGAGCGCTGCCGGCCGTTACGCAAGACGGATTTTCCGTTTCGCTCAATATCAATGCCGGTTTGGAAACCGATTTAATGAATGTGCGCGGAGTTACATATGACGGTATCGGTTTGTTTCGAACGGAATTGCCGTTTATGTCAAGCGAAAAACTGCCCGATGTGGAAACACAAACCGCAATTTACCGGCGCGTCATCAGTGAAATGAAAGATAAACCCGTTGTTTTTCGCTCACTGGATATCGGATCCGATAAAATTTTACCCTATTTTGAGAACAGAAACGAAAAAAATCCGGCAATGGGGTGGCGTTCCATTCGGGTCACCTTGGATCGGCGCGCCATTTTGCGCAAGCAATTGCGGGCGTTTATTCATGCCGGCGCCGGTAAAACGCTATATGTAATGTTTCCCATGATTTCAACCGTTGCCGAATTTAATCAGGCGCGTCAAACGCTGGAATGGGAATTGCAACGTGAACGAGAGCTCGGTCATTCAATGCCCGCAGAAATTAAAGTCGGCACAATGCTTG
This sequence comes from uncultured Alphaproteobacteria bacterium, assembly GCA_947627155.1. Lineage (GTDB taxonomy): Bacteria > Pseudomonadota > Alphaproteobacteria > CAAHEQ01 > UBA3637 > RGIG4140. Next base: position 43,954 of record CANQUX010000006.1, read on the forward strand.
AAGTTCCGTCTTTATTGTTTCAATTGGAGGAACTGGTAAAATATGTTGACTTTATTTCCGTCGGCACGAATGATTTAACACAGTTTTTGTTTGCAACCGACAGAAGCAATCCCCTCATCTGGTCGCGGTATGATACTTTGTCGCCGCCGTTTTTGCGCATGATGCAATTTGTGCAACAAACGTGTGAAAAAGCCAAAATTGAGTGTTCTGTTTGCGGTGAAATGGCCTCTCACCCGCTGGAAGCGGTTGCGCTCATCGGTTTAGGGTTTAAAAAACTGTCCATGAATCCGGCAGCACTCGGGCGAATTAAAGCGGTTATTCGTTCGATGAATCAAGAAAAAGTACACGAATTTTTGTTACGGTATCTTTCTGATACAACCGCTACGTTAAGACCTCTGTTACAGGCTTATGTAACCGATCATGAGATTTTTGTTTAAAAAAAAGGGAATGAAAATGAAAACAAAAGCAATTATTTTGGCCGCAGGTATGGGAACGCGTATGGGAACCCCCTGTCCGAAAGTGATGAATCAAATTTGCGGGCAACCGATGATTAATTTATTGTTGGATACCGTTAAAAAAGCCGATATAAAAGACATAACGGTTGTTATCGGTCCGGAAATGGAGGATGTGAAAGCAGCGGTTCATCCGCATAAAACGGTTGTGCAACATCACCGTCTCGGAACGGCGCATGCCGTTTTGGCTGCCGAAGAAGAAATACACCCCTTTGAGGGATGTGCTTTAATTTTATTCGGTGATCAGCCGCTGTTTCGCCCCGAAACATTGCATCAGATTATTGAAAAATGCCAATCCGGTGCCGATATTGTTGTTGTCGGATTTATTCCCGAAGATGCGCGGCGATACGGTCGTTTAATTATGGGTGAAAACGGCTTGGACGCGATTGTGGAATATAAAGACGCAACCGATGCGCAGCGCTTAATTAAGCTTTGCAATTCCGGTGTGATGTGTATCAACGGAAAGCATTTGCTGGCTCTTTTAAAACGCATTAAAAACGACAATGCCGCGCAGGAATATTATTTAACGGATATTGTCGCGTTAGCAAAAGAAGAAGGATTGCGCCGCGATGTTGTTATCGGAGATGCCAATGAACTCCATGGAATCAACACACCGGAAGAGTTGGAGTTGGCAGAGGAAATTTTTAAAAAACGAATGGGGAAACAATAAATGATACGTCTTATTTTAATTTTTCTCGGAATTACTCTTATTTGCTTGCTCGGAGCCTTTTTCGCAACGCCCGATTTTACCATGCCGTGCAGCAACGATTTGTTAATGTGTTTGGAAAACGCCTATTCACTGCCGATTTTGAATCGTTTATGGGAAGGCGCAAAATGTGTCTGCTCAAACGTTTGGTGCGTATTCAATCAATTTAAGGGGATTTTATGAGTATATTTTTACTGGCGGATGTGGGCGGAACAAATGTTCGCTTTGCTTTGTATCAAAAAGAGGAAATCACGGCCTCATCAACCTGTAAAATCAGGCATTTTGATTCGTTTGAAAGTGCCGTTCGTTCTTTTTTGGCACAAACAAACAGCGGGGTTGACGGTTTTATTATCGGCGCAGCGGGCATTAAAAAAAATAATGTTATTCAATTAACAAACTATCGATGGACAATTGATGCGTTCCTGCTTAAAACAACATTTCACTTAAAAGAAGTTATTTTGGTGAATGATTTTTCTTTACAAGGGTTGGGTTTAATTGATTGCGAAGTTGCCGATTATGTCATATTGGGCAAAGAAGCACTGTTGCCGCAAAACGGTATACGAGCCGTTATCGGTGCCGGTACCGGCTTGGGCGTTTGTTTTTTGGTTCCCGAAAAGGAAAATGTTTGGCGTGTGTTTGAATCGGAAGGCGGCCATACTTTAATCGGCAGTATTTCCAAAGGCATGAGTGCCGTTAATCAGGCATTGGCAGAAAAAATCGGCTACGTTTCGTTTGAACGCGTTATTTCGGGGCCGGGTTTATTATCGCTTTATCGCTTATTAAAAGAAAAAGGGCAGAATTGGATTGATGAAAACTTAAATGAAGAAATACAAAAAATGGAGACTGCTTTTGCGTTTGCGTTTCAAAATCAACCGACAGCGGCGGAAGCCGCTGTAACGGAACCGGCCGATATTACGAATTTGGCGCAACAAGGATATCCGCATGCCGTTCTCTGCTGGTGGCTGTTTTTAAAATATTTGGCGGCATTTTGCAGTGATATGGCCGTTACGTTTAAAACAACGGGCGGTATTTATTTGGTCGGCAATTTATTAAACGATACTTTTGCCCGAAAACTGATTGAGCGCTTTCCGTTTCGGGAAAATTTTGAGCATAAAGGCGTTTTAAGCGCTTATTTAAAACAAATTCCCGTTTGTTTAACGGTGAAAAAAGATATTCCGCTGGCGGGTTTAAAATATATAGCGCATCACTTAAACAATTGGTAAAAAACAAATAAAAAAAAGCCGCTTTGAAACGGCTTTTTTAATGGCGGGAGTGAAGGGGCTCGAACCCTCGACCTTCTGCGTGACAGGCAGACGCTCTAACCAGCTGAGCTACACCCCCAAAAGGGTTTTTAACTGGTGGATGTGGCAAGACTCGAACTTGCGACCCTTACGATGTCAACGTAATACTCTAACCACCTGAGCTACACATCCACGAAGGAATGAACAGTTTTATACACTGACTTTTTAAAAAAAGCAAGTTTTTTTTTCAAAAAAGTGATATTTTTTTCGTCCTTTTTAATTTTTTATAGAAATATCAATTAAATAGATAAAAAAGAAAAAACGCTTGTCATCCCGTTTGTTTTCTGATATAATAATGATTCAGAAAATTTTTTTAACAATCGAAAGGAAGAAAATTATGAAATCCGCTGATGCCGTTAATCGTTTTGATGAATGGGGAAACACGCCCTTAATAAATGCTTGTCAGGAAGTTGATTTGGCAAAAATGAAAAGTTTATTGAAACAAGGGGGCAATCCCAACATTGCGCGCAAAAGTGACGGAAATGCCCCCTTGCATCTTATGACGGGACTTGATGGCGAACAAGCGTTGCCGGCGGGTGAATCGTTATTGTTTATGAATGCTTTAATTCAAAGCGGAGCCAATGTTAATTTGGCAAATAAAGAGGGAAAAACGCCGTTAATGTTAACCGGTTTGCCGGCAGAAATTGATGTTTTGGTAAAGGCCGGCGCCAAGCTTGATTTGCAAGATCATAACGGGCAAACGGCTTTAATGGCGGCTGCTCAACAAAACAGAACCGCGGCCGTTATGAAACTGCTTCAACATGGTGCGTCTCCGAATGTGCAAGATAAGCAGGGAAAAACAGCGTTGATGATTGCAAAGGAAGCAGGTAATGCCGAAGTAATTGACTTGTTAAGTAAAGCCAATACTATAAAGGAAGAGCCGCATGTTAATAAATATTTGCGGCAGTTTCCTCGGGTTGAAGAAGCGGATCATTCAAATAAGCCTGAAAATCAAGCTTCCCGATAAATTAAAATAAAAGCTTGTTTTTGTTTTAAAACAGGGTGTTATAAAAAATGCATCCTGTTTTTTTATGCTCAAAGCAAAAATTGTTCATCTTATTATCTGCACAAAATAAACGTACGATTTTTGCAACACTTTTTTTTGATTTTTTCAAAAAAAATTTTTTTAAGGCACAATTTTTTGATTTTTAAAGGTTTTTTACTTGTTTGTTTGGCTTTTTGTAAGTGCTTGAAAAGTGTCGAAAAAATCGTTGCATTAAAGGTACGTTTAATTTATGCTATTTGTTGAGAGAAAATTTCTCTCGATAGGGAAAACAAGGTATTAACACCTTAAAAATAAACGTTTTTTGGCTCGGGGAGCTTAAAAAACAACATAAATGAAAGGACAAAAAAATGAAAAGAACAAATGAATCAGGCCGTTCCATGGTTGAAATGCTCGGCGTTTTGGCCATTATCGGCGTTTTATCGATCGGCGGTATTGCCGGTTATTCCATGGCCATGAACCGCTATCGTGCGAATGAAGCATTAGATATGGCCAATAAATTTGCCGTGGTTGTTTATTCCAGCTATCAAACGGCAAGTGCTATGGGCAATGCTTGGTCAACCCCCACGTTAGCCAGTTCCGGTTTAGTTAATTCCGGCAGCACCAGCACCGGCGGCAAAACACCGGGCGGTGCAACCATTACATATTCGGGTGATGAGACTAACTTAAAAAAAGGTATTGTAAAATTAGATATTGAATTTCCGACAGATGCCGTTTGCAAAGCCGCACAAAGCATTTTGGGCTCAACGACTGCATGTGCTTCTGCCAAGTTATCAGGTATCGAATTTAAACAGAGCTAACACCTTATTTGCTTTAAAAAGTGCGTCTTTTTAAGGCAAAGAACGGCGGGCAGGACGGTTTTTCTTGAGTTTCCGCCCTGCCCGTTGTTTTTTTTATAAAGTGATTGAAATATAAATAAAATATGGTGTTGCAAAAACGTACGTTTTTTGCAACACTTTTTTTTGATTTTTTCAAAAAAAATTTATTTTGGTCGGAATTCATTGATTTTTCGGCTGTTTTTTAGGAATGATTTTTGGCAGTTTAAGGGCAAATTTTGTCCCGGAATCCGCGTTGCATTAAAGGTACGTTTAATTTATGCTATTTGTTGAGAGAAAATTTCTCTCGATAGGGAAAACAAGGCATTAACGCCTTAAAAATAACGTTTTTTGGCTCGGGGAGCTTAAAAAACAACATAAATGAAAGGATAAAAAATGAAAACAACAAACGAATCCGGTCGGTCAATGGTTGAAATGCTTGGCGTTTTGGCCATTATCGGCGTTTTATCCATCGGCGGTATTGCCGGCTATTCCATGGCTATGAACCGCTATCGTGCCAATGAAGCATTAGATGTTGCCAACAAATACGCCGTTATTTTATATGCCGGTTATCAAACAGCACAAGCAACGGGAGGCACTTTTTCAGCTCCTGATTTGGAAGGTGCCGGTTTAACGACAAGTGGTAAAAAAACACAAACCCCGGGCGGTGCCACAATTACACATGGCTCTACCTCAAATAATGATTTGAAAGACGGCGTTGTAGAACTGAAAATTGAATTCACGTCAGGCGGTGTGTGTAAAGCCGCAGCCAGTATTTTAGGCATTAGCGCTGCTTCATCTACCTCATCCGTTGCCGAAACGCCTTACAGTTGTAAATCAAGTTCAAGTTGCACCGATAGCGGCGGATCAATTACTTATTGTTTCAGACAAAGCTGACAGATTTTTGTTTTAAAAAGCGCTGCTTTTAAGGCAAAAAACAGCGGGTAGAACGACTTTTCTTGAGTTTTAAGTCTCTGCCCGTTGTTTTTTTATATGAAGCTGACCGAATTTAAAAATTATTCGCGTGTATGCTCGTTCTTTTGCGGTAAATAATTCTTTTTGGAGGCAACAAGTCTTGAATCATCGGGGAACATAAGAACCACCTGCCCCGTGTTTTTCATGGTAACACCGATTTTTTCCGCTGTTTCCTTTAAATTAACCGAATTATCAAGAGCTTCTCTCATGTTGGCGCCGCTATCTAACAGTAATACAACCATATCTCTGTTTTGGTGACTTATGGCAGTAGAAAGCGCCGTAAAACCGTAAACGTTCCGCGGTTTCACATCGGCATGCAAAGCCAACAAAGCCTCAACCAAATCAACGTTTTCACTGGCAACCGCTTTCATTAACGGTGTGTAACCGAACTTGTCTTGCGCATTGATTAAAGCCCCTTTTTGATTCATTAAAAACAAGGCTTCCTTCGTGCGCCCTTCTTCACAATAAAGCATTAACGGCGTATAGCCGCGTTTATCGGGCGCATTTAAATCAAGTTTTGATTTTTCTAATTCTTCAAGCGAACATAAGCCGTTTTCCTGAATATAATCAACCAATTTTTCATATCTTTTTTTACTCTTGCCGAACAATCTTGTCATTTTAGAGAAATAATATTTAAATTTTTCCATAAGAAATTCTCCTTATCTTTTTGTGTTTACCGAACAATAGTGCTATTTTACAGCAACAATATTTATTTGTCAAGAATTATTTTTATTTTAACGTAAAAAATCCGCGTTTCCCGATTTTTAATTGAACGGGCTCATTTGTTTTGGTTAAAACCATATAAACATCGGTCACTTTATTCCCGTTCACCGAAACCGCACCGGATTCAATCAATCGCCGAACGGCGGATTTGCTTTGTCCGATAAGCTTTGCACCCAAATCCAATAAGCCGATTGTGCCTTCCGGTGCAACGGTTTCCCACAAAACCTCCTGAAATTCTTTGGTATCAAACCCCTTTTGCTGCACCTGTTTATAAAAAAACGCTTCCGCTGCTCGGGCGGCCTCTTCCGAATGATATTGCTTAACAATGTTAAACGCGATTCGTTTTTTAATTGCCATCGGATTTTCCGTTTCGTTTTTATAAGCCGCCGTCATATTGCTTTTTTCGGCCGGTGTCCAATCGGTGGTTAATTCAATCCATTCGGGAATGAGAAAATCGGGAATGGACATGGTTTTGCCGTACATATCGTTCGGCTCCTCCGTCAGCCCGATATAATTGCCTTTCGATTTGCTCATTTTAATATGGCCGTCTAACCCGCACAAAAGCGGCATGGTCAACACAACCTGCCCGGGCTTGCCCATGGTTTCCTGCAAGGCTTTACCGAACAAACAATTCAATAACTGATCGCGCCCGCCAAACTCAATATCGGCGTTAATTGAAACCGAATCATACCCTTGAATGAGCGGATAAATTAACTCGTGCAAGGCAATGGGAATGCTGTTTTCATATCTGTTTTTAAAATCTTCCCGCTGCATAATTTGCGACAACGTGGCTTTGGAAAGCAATTTTAAAACATCGGCAAAAGAAAGCTTGCCCAACCAATCATTATTGTAATGAATGTGAATTTTAGACGTATCGAGAACTTTAGACAGCTGCGCCACATAGGTTTCGGCGTTATGCTTTACTTCCTCCTCCGTTAACGGCGGACGCATGGTGTTTCTTCCGGAGGGATCACCGATTAAAGCCGTAAAATTGCCGACAATCAAATGAATTTCATGCCCGGCCGATAAAAAATCACGAATTTTTTTCAGCGCCACCGCATGCCCCAAATGCAAATCCGGCGCGGTCGGATCCATACCGAATTTAACAATTAACGGACGCTTTTCCTTTTCGGCCGTTGCCAGCTTTTCCTTTAAACCGTTTGCCGGTGTAATGCTTTCAATGCCTCTTGCCAATTCTTCATACGTCATTTTTTTTCCTTTCTGTTATTTTTGTAAAACTTCTCGAACTTTATCCAAAAGCTGCGATAATTCAAACGGCTTTGCCAAAAACTCCAACTCCTTGTTTTCGCTTGAACCGTGCCGCGCCATATCTTCCGAATAACCGCTCATGAGTAACGCTTTCATTTCCGGATGCGCCTTTTTAACCAGCTTAATCAACGATTCGCCGTCCATACCGGGCATAATCATATCGGTCAATAACAAATCAAAATCATTGCGGCGATTTAATATTTCCAGCGCCTGCTCGGCATTGGCACATTCCGTTACGATAAAGCCTTTTGTACGCAAAACGCGCGACACAACCAATCGCACGCCGTCTTCATCATCAACCAACAACACCCGATTGCTTTGCGACGGCGTAAACACCGGCCGAATACGCTTGACTTCAACCTCTTGCGTCACTTCCGGCTCAACACGAGGCAAGTAAATGATAAACGTTGTGCCGATTCCTTTTTCGCTGTCAACGGAAATATAACCCCCGACACCGCGAATCACGCCGTAAACCGTGGAAAGCCCCAAACCCGTACCCGAACCGCCGGCACTTGATTTTGTTGTAAAAAACGGCTCAAAAATATGCGGCAAATGCTCGGGCGATATGCCCGATCCGTTATCGGATACAACGATTTTAATGTATTCGCCCGCCCGAATCATATCATTGCCGACGGGTTTTGCTTTTTTAAACCGCTCGCGCGTGGCGCTGATTTGTAAAACACCGCCGTTCGGCATGGCATCTTTGGCATTGACGGCCAAATTCAAAAAGATTTGCGTGAGCTGATTAGGATCAATTTTCACATATCCCAAGTTTCGTTTCATATCGGTTTGTAACGTAACAAACGGCGCAATACTGCGTTGCAACAAGGCAGATAAATCAACAAACGAATCGTGAAAGTTCACAATGCGAATCTTACTCGGCTGCTTGCGCGAAAACGTGAGCAATTGCCCCACCAACCCCGATGCCTTGTTGGCATTGCCCTTAATTTGCATAATATCCAAAAATGAGGGATCTTTTACATCGTGCCGCTGCAACAACAAATCACAATAACCGATAATGGCCGTAAGTAAGTTATTAAAGTCATGCGCCACACCGCCCGCCAACTGGCCGATAGCCTGCATTTTTTGCGCATGAGCAAACTGCATTTCCAAATTTTTACGCTCACTGGCATCAACCAAATAAAGAATAAAAGCATCTTTTTCCTGCGTGGTAAATCCGGCAAAAACGGAAAACGTTTTATTGCCGAAAGCCGGCGCGGCAATCAGCTCCATACGCTCATTTTTACCGGTGCCGTTGAGAAGCTTTGTCAGCCGATTCGTTAAAATTTCCTGCGTGTTTTCGGAAAACAGGTTGCGCACGTCCATGTGATCAAACGAATCGATTTCCGGCGATTTAAACGCGGCCAAAAAAGCAGGATTGGTGTACATAATACGCTGATTAACGGCATCAATCACAACCGTCGGCAACGGCGATTCTTGAAAAATATGATCATCAACCGAGGGGGCGCTGATGTGAAGCGGCTCAATCAGGCCGGCATAATAGGTAACATCATCCAACCGAAACGGACGCTGCGACACAAACCGCGATTCGATACCGCCTGACAGTTTAAAATGCGTTGTTCCCTGCCAATATCCTTGAAAATCCGGACAATTTTCATGAACATAATTTTGCAAAGAATCACCCAGCAATTCATTGAATTTCTTTTGAAACAAGGCGCAACAGGCATGATTAACATAAATAAAGTGCCCTTGTCCGTCCGTTAAATACACCGGATAAGCAAAGGTGCTTAACACATCGGATAAAAAACCGTTTTGACGCGCCATTCCTTTATGAACGGCATATTCCGCCGTTTTATCACGGGCAATGATTAACAGATTTTTTTGCATTTTCCGAACGGATATGGCATAAACGGTTTGCGGCAATTGCACTTCCGTTTCAATCGGAATGCCCGAGCAAAAAGAATCGACAATTTTCTGGACGGCGGAAATATCCGAGGCATCTTTTAAAAAAGAAAACGGATTTTCCTTATCTCCGAACAGCGCCTTTCCTTTTGCGTTTCCGGCAACAACCTTATTTTTGAGCGTCCGAATTTGACGGGCATCCGTTTCGGCAGATAACAAATCTTCGTAATATTTTCGTCCTTTTTTCCACAACATGTTTTGTATCATAACAGGCATTTTTAAAAAAATCCACAAAAATATGTGCAAAAATTCATTTTTCATCGGAAAAGAATTATTTTTTTAATGCTTGCATTTTGAATAAAAATAAGTTAAAAAGAAAACAATTCGCATTTTAAAGAAAGGAAAGCCGAATGCAAAACATCAAAAAACAAGCCATCGAAGAATTGGCAAATTTAATGAAAACACACAATTTGTCAGAAGTTGAATACGAAGAAAACGGTACGCGTATTCGCGTGGTTGCCAAACGAGAAGGTTCCTGTGCACCTGTTGCACCGGTTGCCGCACCCGCGCCGACAACACCCGTCGAACCGGCACCGGTAACGCCTCAAAAAGCAGAAAATAATTTGGTTTCCCCCATGGTCGGCATTGTTTATTTATCAAAAGCGCCGAATGAGCCGCCATTCGTTAAAGTCGGCGATATTGTTAAAGAAGGCGATACCGTTTGTTTGATTGAAGCCATGAAAACTTTTAATCCGATTAAAGCAACAAAATCCGGCAAAATCAGTGCCGTTTTGGTCGAATCGGGAAGTCCCGTGGAATATAATCAACCTTTATTTACATTGGAATAGCAAATGTTTGAAAAAGTTTTAATTGCCAATCGGGGCGAAATAGCGTTACGCATTCACAGAGCCTGTCGCGAAATGGGTATCAAAACGGTTGCCGTTCATTCAACCGTCGATGCCGATGCCATGCACGTCAAACTGGCCGATGAAGCGGTTTGCATCGGCCCCGCACCGGCAAAAGATTCCTATCTCAACAAAGCGGCCATTATTTCCGCCGCCATGATAACAGGCGCCGATGCCATTCACCCGGGATACGGATTTTTATCGGAAAATGCCGATTTTGCCGATATGGTTGAAGCGCACGGCATGGTGTTTATCGGGCCGAAACCGGAAATGATTCGTCTGATGGGCGATAAAGTAACGGCCAAAAAAGCGGCCATCGAATCCGGATTACCCGTTGTTCCCGGTTCCGACGGTGATGTTAAAACCGTTGACGAAGCGTTAATGTGGGGCGAAAAAATCGGCTATCCCGTTATTGTCAAAGCAGCGGCCGGCGGCGGCGGAAAAGGAATGAAAGTGGCTAACAACGCCTCGGAAATGGCAGATGCGTTTACATTGGCCAAAAATGAGGCACGTAACTCTTTTTCAAGCGATGTGGTTTATATTGAAAAATATTTGCAAACCCCGCGTCACATTGAGGTGCAAATTTTAGCCGATAACTACGGAAACGTGGTTTATTTGGGCGAACGCGACTGTTCTTTGCAACGCAATCACCAAAAAGTGCTGGAAGAAACGCCCTCACCCGCCTTAAACGCCTTTGAGCGCGAAAAAATCGGCACCATTGCCGCCAACGCCATGAAAAAACTCGGCTATACCAATGTGGGCACCATTGAGTTTTTATATGAAAACGGGCAATTTTACTTTTTGGAAATGAACACGCGCGTTCAAGTGGAACATCCCATATCGGAAATGATTACGGGCGTTGATATCGTGCGGGATCAAATTCGTATTTCTGCCGGCGCACCGCTCGGTTACACGCAATCGGAAATACAATTTTCGGGGCATGCCATTGAATGCCGAATCAATGCCGAAAATCCGAAAACGTTTATTCCCTGCCCGGGTCAAATCGGTGCTTGGCACACGCCCGGGGGATTAGACGTTCGAGTTGATTCGGGAATGTATGCCGGTTATAAAGTGCCGCCGTGTTATGACAGTATGGTTGCCAAACTCATTGTGCACGGGCGAACGCGCAACGGGGCTTTAATGCGCCTGCGTCGGGCATTGGAGGAGTTTGTGATTGAAGGCATTTCAACCACCATTCCGTTGCATCAGAAAATTATTACCGATGCCGAATTTATTGACGGACAGTATAATATTCACTGGCTGGAAAAGTTTATTCAAAATCATCGTGACGAAATAGAAGAATCATAAGGAGAAAAAAATATGGCACGACAAAATTACGCCGCGCAAAACGAACACGAATCGCTTGTAACCGTTATCAAAGCTTTTTTATCGGATCGGTTTGCCGAAAATGTTGCAAAGGCTGTTCAACAAACACCGAATCCCGATTCGGAACAAATCAAGCTTACAAAAGAGCAATGCGTATCGGCCTTTAAAGATCGCTTAATTGCCGATATGGGCTTTATGGTCAACGAAACGGATAAAAAAGACACGGCCTCTTATGCCAATGAGGCTTTGGAGCGAAAAGAGCTGCATATGCCCGCGCTCAGTATTTCCTGCGGAACCTGCAATAAATGCGCACATAACGAATTTGTGGTAACCGATCAATGTCAAGGGTGTTTGGCGCGTCCCTGTACGAATTGCCCGTTCGGCGCCATTGAGTTTATTAACGGAAAATCGCATATTAACAAAGAAAAGTGCAAACGATGCGGTATTTGTGCAAAATCGTGTCCGTACGGCGCCATTATTAAGCGCACAATGCCCTGTGCGGCGGTTTGTCCGGTTGATGCCGTTGAAAAAACGCAAAGCGGTTGTGCCGATATCAATGAAGAAAAATGCATTTCCTGCGGGCAATGTGCGGCAGCTTGTCCGTTCGGCGCCATTATGGCACGCAGTGAAATTATTGATGTTTTAAAAGCCATTAAAGCAGGCAAAAAAGTGATAGCCATGCCAGCGCCCGCCATTATGGGACAATTCGGAATGGCCTCAATTGCGCAAATTTTATCGGCGTTTTTGAAAGCCGGCTTTACCGATGCCATTGAAGTGGCTGTCGGTGCCGATATTACCACGCGAAACGAAGCGGTAGAATTAGCGGAACGCATGGAAAACGGCGCGCCTTTTATGACAACGTCTTGTTGTCCGGCCTATTATAATGCCGTGCGCAAGCACATTCCCGAAATGCAAGAGTTTGTTTCACACACCTTAACGCCCATGCAATATACGGCGCGCTTGTTAAAGAAACGCGATCCCGAATGTGTAACGGTTTTCATCGGCCCCTGCATGGCCAAGCGCGTGGAAGGGTTTCATGATGAATATACCGATTTTGTTTTGAATAACAAAGAAGTGGAAGCGCTTTTTGAAGTGTTAAACATTGTTCCGAAAGAGTTACCGGAGGAAAAGCAAGATGACAATGCCTCAAAACAAGGGCGCGGTTTTGCGTTAACGGGTGGTGTGGCAGAAGCCGTTGTGTCATTGAAAACGTGCGAAGTCTGTCCGGTTGCCGTTAACGGATTAAATAAAGACTCGGTGCGTCAGCTGAAAATGTATGCCAAAAATCGAAAGGCAGACGGTAATTTGGTTGAAGTAATGGCCTGCACGGGCGGTTGCGTCGGCGGCCCCGGCGTAGCGGCTCCTATTAAAAACGCCATGAAAGAAATTAAAGATCGAATGGCAAAAAGCGAAGATTTAAAATTGTAAACAATTGCCCGCTTTTTGAAAATAAAGGCGGGCTTTTTCATCAAAAGGGAAAAAGAAAATGGCATCGTATCAATATATTTATGTGATGAAAGATTTGTGTAAAACTTTTCCGGGCGGCAAAGAGGTTTTAAAGCATATTTGGCTTTCTTTTTTCCCGGGCGCCAAAATCGGCGTTATCGGGCCGAACGGTGCCGGAAAATCAACGCTTATGAAAATTATGGCCGGTCTTGATGAAGATTTTTCGGGCGAAGCTTTTGCCGCAGAGGGTGTTAAAGTCGGTTATTTACCGCAAGAACCGCAACTCGATCCCAATAAAAACGTTATGGAAAACATTATGGACGGCGTGGGTCCCGTGCGCGATTTAATGAAGCGGTTTGAAGAAGTGAATATGAAGTTTGCCGATCCCGATGCCGATATGGAGGCTCTTTTAGCCGAACAAGCGGAATTGCAGGAAAAAATTGATGCCTGCAACGGGTGGGAAATTGAACGAACGGTTGAAATTGCCATGGATGCGTTACGCTGTCCGCCGGCCGAGGCCGATGTGACGAAACTGTCGGGCGGAGAAAAACGGCGCGTGGCTTTATGTCGGCTGTTATTATCCAAGCCCGATATGTTGTTGCTTGATGAGCCGACCAATCATTTAGATGCCGAATCGGTTGCGTGGTTACAAATTTTCTTGAAAAATTATGAAGGAACGGTTGTTATGGTCACGCACGACAGATATTTTCTTGATAACGTGACCGGCTGGATTTTGGAAATGGATCGCGGCGAAGGAATTCCCTTTGAAGGCAATTATACAAGCTGGTTAGAGCAAAAAGAAAAGCGTTTGGCGCAAGAACAAACGGCAGAAAGCAATCGGCAAAAAACATTAAAAGAAGAGCTGGAATGGGTGCGTCAATCGCCGAAAGCCCGACAAGCGAAATCGAAAGCGCGCATCACGGCTTATGAAGAATTGTTGAAAAAATCAACGGAAAAAGTGCCCGATGTGGCGCAAATTGTCATTCCGGCCGGGCCGCGATTAGGGCAAGTGGTTTTAGAAGCCGATTCGCTTTCCAAAGCCTTCGGCGATAAGCTTTTGTTCGAAAATTTATCCTTTCATTTACCGGCCGGCGGGATTGTGGGTATTATCGGGCCGAACGGTGCCGGTAAAACAACGCTTCTGAAAATTATTACAGGCGCCGAAAAGCCGGACAGCGGCAGTTTTCGTTTAGGCGAAACGGTGCAACTCGGCTATGTGGATCAATCACGCGATGCGTTGGATAACAACAAAACCGTTTGGCAGGAAATATCGGGCGGACAAGATATATTAACGCTCGGCAAACGGGAAATCAACTCCCGGGCTTATGCCGCTCAATTTAATTTCAAAGGCCCCGATCAGCAAAAAAAGGTGGGTATGCTGTCGGGCGGTGAACGCAATCGGGTTCATCTGGCAAAAATGTTAAAATCGGGCGCGAATGTTCTGTTGCTCGATGAGCCGACAAACGATTTGGATGTTGATACCTTGCGCGCTTTGGAAGAAGCGTTAATGGATTTTCCGGGCTGTGCCGTTATTACCTCGCACGATCGCTGGTTTTTAGATCGCTTGGCAACGCATATTTTAGCCTTTGAGGGCAACAGTCAAGTGGTGTTTTTTGAAGGCAACTATGCCGAATACGAGCAAGATAAAAAGCGCCGTTTGGGTGTTGATGCCGATCAACCGCATCGCATTAAATATAAGCCCGTTACGCGCTCTTAATGAAGAAAAAACGGCTGAAAAAAGTGATTTTACTCACATAAGGCATAGAGGTTGCCGGTGTGAAAAAAGGGAAACCGGCAGGAAACAAAAACGGTCGTTTTGCTACCTATAGTTGTGTAAATTATGAATTATTAATTAATTTTTTATTTATTTGTGAATATCTGAGATAATGTGGTATTCTTTCTTATTTTCGGCGGGAAGTGCTATCCCGTGAAACGTGGGATAGCGCGGTGTGCCGAAAATAAAGCGATTCGAGGGGATATCACTCTATTATCTATATGGCACTCTCTTTTTTTCCCTATCGGCGGATGTGGGGCGGCGCAATTGTGCCGCTCAACTATGGGCCGATAGAGGGAAAGGAACGGCAGGCTATCATTTTGGTAAAAGTGGTAAAGACAAGAGATATTTTTAGCCTCTTTGTTTATGAGTGGCACTTTCTCTTATTTTCGGCGGGAAGTGCCGGCTCGTGGAACGTGAGCCGGCGCGATGTGCCGAAAATAAGAAAAATAAATGATGCTGCTTTTTCTGCTTGACAATGGTATGAAAAGCTTTTATTCTGGAAGCAAGGCAAGTGATGTGTGCCCCGAGGCATGACAACCTCTTTAAGCGAATCCTTGAAAAAGGATAAAAAAATTTAGCTCTTTTGGCTTTTGCCACAAGAGAATCAGGTCAACTGGCCGGAAGGTAGTAAAATAAACCTTTTGGTCAATATACTGCGCTATTTCGCTTAAATAGTTGTCAACTTCCGGTCGCCTCTCATCAAGGCGATTTTTTTTGAATATGCATCAAAAAAACGTACGTTTTTTGCAACACTTTTTTTGCATTTTTTCAAAAAAATTTTATTTTGAGGTATTTTTAATGTAATATCAATGGTTTATAACAAGGCTGTTTCACCAAAATTTGAGGGTAATTTTAACCCTAAAACTGCGTTGCATTAAAGGTACGTTTAATTTATGCTATTTGCATTGAAAGGAAGATGAAAAATGAGCAATAAAATGAAGAAAAAACAAGTTCAAAATCAAGCGCAACAAGGCCGTTCAATGGTTGAAATGCTGGGTGTTTTGGCCGTTATCGGCGTTATCTCACTCGGTGGTATATCAGGCTATAGAATGGCAATGAATCGATATCAGGCAAATCAAATCGCGAATGAAATTAACCTGATGCGCACCGATGCAAAAATGAAAGCCGCAATGAAAGCGGCGCAAGGAACGGGAAAGTTGATGTTGGGGGAACCGTATGATTCGGGACACTTAAATTTCGGCAGTAATTATGCCGTTGATTTTGATTTTATAGATATTAAATCGGAGGATGAGGGCGTAACGGAAGCGGGATATTATATAAAAATATCAGGCATTTCGGCGGGCGTGTGTAAGCCGTTGGTCACCTTGTTAAACGGCATGAATGAAACGGTTGCATTAAAGGTCAATGAGGTGGAATATAGCGCGGATTCAAGCACTGATTTCTGCACCGAAGAAAGCAATAATGCGTTAGAAGTAGATTTTTCAACGGAAAAAATAATCAGCACTAGCGGAGAGGAACCACCGGAAGAACAAGGCGATGAACCGCAAGATGAGCCCGTATGCGATGATGAAACGTGCGCGGGAGGAGAGTGTCAAGCAGATGGAACATGTAAATGCAATGATGAAAATGAATATTGGACGGGTTACGGGTGCACAGCTTGTCCTGAAGGGGCGCGACAAGAAGATGGAACATGTGAATGCACGGAAGAGAGCCATTTAAAAGGCAGTGCGTGCATCACGTGTCCGGAAGAAGCGCCATGGAGTGATGCGGTGGACGATTGCGTTTGTAAAGATGCGGGTAAATATTGGACCAGTGACGGGAAATGCATTGATAATGTGTGCAATAGTGGACAACCTTGCTCTGATGATGAGGGCGGTGATCCAAAATATTGTGATATGAGTGGTATTTCTTGCGATAATGGGGTTCCGAGCGCAAGTCGTGGCACATGCACACCGGTAACAGATAGTAGTTATAGCAAAGTAGAGGTAGAAAATAGTGCAGGAGGTAAAAAAACGATTTATGTGTCAAAATCAAATAATTTTGATTGGTGGGCAGCGGATGCGTTTTGCCGAGCATTGGGAAGGAAATTAGGCAAGCCTATGCATTTGGTGAGTTTAGGAGATTTGGGGTGCATATGGGGAAATGGTTGCCCAACAGGCTCATATGGCAAGTCATTGGTAAGTAAAGGACTAAACGGATTGGGGTGGACAAGTACGCCCTATAATCACGATAATACTTCCTGCCGCGCGGACGGCGTCGACCTCAATCGCGGTTCCGTCCACTACCTCTATCGCGACGACGACTACTACTACGCCTTATGTGAGTGAGGCCGGCCGGCTCTTTCCTGATGCCCCGCCTTTAAGACTTCTATTCAGCGGGGCACCTCTCCTCTTTTTTCGGCAAGAGGTGAAAATGTGCAATACTGCCGCTCATTTCCCCCTATCGGCCCATAGCGACAGACGACTAAACGCTGTCTGTCACATCCGCCGATAGAGGGAAAGAGCCGTTAACAACACAATTTTTCAACCATTAAGAGAAAAAATTATCTTTTGGCCTTGCTTCTTTTCTCTGATTCTCAGCGGGTGTGGAGCAACATAATTTAAGCCGTTCCACATCCGCCGATAGAGAAAAAAGAAATACTGATTCACATGGAAAATCAGTCAAAATTCAGTATCCAAGAAACAATTTCATCGTTCCCCGATAGTAAAAAAACAATAATGCCGCCTTATTTTACGCCCTGCCGATTAATATACCGCCTTGCTTCACATATATGCAAATAATAAAATCAACTATATGCAGGAAATTATTGCTTCGGCTTGGTAATCAGTTTCACCCGCGGTGCCGATTGAGATTTTCCGCCTCTGGAATGATAATGAAACGTACCGTCATAGGCAAAACATTCGCCGGCTTTGGGTAAAATCACATCATCATATTGATAAGATTTGCCTTTTTCCGCTTCAACATAAACCGTTTTTCCCGCAGCGCAGAAAAAGTTTTTCTCTTGCATGGAACATGTTTTTCCCATAGCAAACGTTTTAAATATTTGATATAACCGCACACCGATAATATCGGCACACTTTAACGGTTCTTTTGCAGGCGTTACGGCCATTGCTTGTTTTTTCGGCTTTTTTTGTGCGGATTTTTTCACGAACGCTTTCTTTTTCGATGTTTGAACGGTTTTTGATGCTTTTGAAACTTTTTGCACCGATTTTGTTTTCTGAACGGATTTTTGAACGGGTGCTTGAATTTCCGCAACATTCGCAGGCTCGGTAACAGGCTCGTCAACGGTTTTCAAAGCACAGCCCCCTAAAACAATTAAACCGCACAAAAGCAACTTTTTCATTTTAAATCCTCACTTTCGTTTGCAACATAAACCATAAAAGCATTATATCAGCTTCAAGCATATTTGCAAGAAAAAATTTTAAAGAATCTTATTTGAAACAGCTTTTTTATGCCAGTCCGGAAGAATCTCTTCCGTTTGTCAACGGTTGCACCGAATGAGGCGCCGAATCAGACACAGATGTTGCTCCGTTTTCCGAAAGCGTTAATCTTAAATGAGAATCTGCCTTATTTTCTGCATTATTTTTCTCTAATGATGAAGTCGGTGCTTCCCGCGACATATTGTTATCGACGACATTATTTTTATAAACATTAACAAGTTTACCGTTATCATCATATTGATAAGTTTCAACCGGTTCATCATTTTCATAAAGAGTGCGTTCATAAACGGCACCGTTTTTAGAGCTTTCGAATGTTCCGTTTTTTTTATCGTTTTTATAAGTGCCCGTTGTAATGTAAACATCCTTATCTATCACTTTTTTCTCGTGATAAGAGCCGTTTTTCTTTCCTTTTTTATATTCGGCTTTCACTGTTCTGTATAGTTCTTTACCGTCGGAATATTCATAATCAAACCACAAGCCCTCTCGACCGTTATCCGATACGGCTCCCTCCGCCACTTTTAAGCTTTTATAGGTAACACGCATAAATTTATCTTTTTGCAACACAACAATCCGATTATCGTTTATATCTTTGTTATGATAGTAATCTTTCGCTTTAACAACGGCACTATCTTCCCTCATAAGTGAAGCGGAATCAAACACCACATTGAGTGGAAGCGTTACCACATCAGTTATGACATCATAAGCAAATCCGAACACGTTGCCAACCGCATCAACGGTTTTACCAAAAAATGATTTTTTATCGGAATCGGTATTTTGCATTTTCACCTCTTTTTGTTATTATATCAAATTATAATTTAAAATGCAAGCACAAAAAAACAAGGTATTGTTTTTTATAAAATCTCCTGCGCTTTTTGCGTTTTGCTTTTTTTACTTGAAAAAATAAAAAAGTTTGTTAAAATAAAACCTCTTTTTTGAAAACGAGGACTTATGAGTGAAAATTTAAACAATATTGTTTCAAAACGGCGTACGTTTGCCATTATTTCCCACCCCGATGCCGGTAAAACCACTTTAACCGAAAAATTATTGCTGTTCGGGGGCGCTATCAATCAGGCGGGAGCGGTAAAAGCGCGCGGCGAAAACAGACGGGCACATTCCGACTGGATGAAAGTTGAACAAGAACGCGGTATTTCCGTTGCCTCATCGGTCATGAGTTTTGATTACGGCGGTTGTGCGTTTAATTTGTTGGATACGCCCGGGCATGAAGACTTTTCGGAAGATACGTATCGCGTGTTAACGGCAGTCGATTCGGCCGTTATGGTGATTGACTGCGCCAAAGGCATTGAGGCACAAACAAAAAAGCTGTTTGAAGTTTGTCGTTTGCGAGATATTCCCATCATTACCTTTATTAACAAGCTGGATCGCGACGGACAGGAACCGTTTGCGCTGCTGGAAGAAATTGAGCAGACTTTGGCGCTTGATGTCACGCCGGCCGTGTGGCCGATCGGTATGGGTCGCGACTTTAAAGGCTGTTTTAATTTATTGACCGACAGTTTAAATCTGTTTGAAAAAGGCGAAAAAGGAGCTTTGCCGAAAGAGGGCGCCCATATTGAGGGAATTGATGATGAAAAACTGGATGCCCTTTTGCCGGCCGATCAGGTGGCGGCGTTGCGTGAAGGCGTTGAAATGGCGCGCGGATTATGTCCGGCATTTGATAAGCAAGCCTATTTGGAGGGCTCGTTAACGCCTGTTTTCTTCGGGTCGGCCGTTAATAATTTCGGCGTTCGGGAATTATTAGAGGCGCTCATTGCTTTTGCGCCTGCGCCCAAAGAGCAAAAAACACCCGAACGAACGGTTTTGCCGACGGAAGAAAAAGTATCGGGTTTTGTGTTTAAAATTCAAGCAAATATGGATCCCAAACATCGCGATCGCATTGCTTTTATGCGTTTATGTTCGGGGCATTTCAAGCGCGGTATGAAATTAACGCATTTACGCACACAAAAACAAGTGATTTTGCATAATCCCGTTATGTTTTTGGCGCAAGACAGAGCCTTGGCGGAAGAAGCCTTTGCCGGCGATATTATCGGCCTGCCCAATCATGGCGGATTAAGAATCGGCGATGTATTTTCGGAAGGTGAAACGTTAACGTTTAAAGGAATTCCCTCCTTTGCGCCGGAATTATTGAAAAAAGTGCGCGCGCAAGATCCGTTAAAAGCCAAACATTTGGCCAAAGCGCTTGATCAAATAGCCGAAGAAGGCGGTGCGAGCATTTTTAAGCCCGTTCACGGGTTCGAGTGGATTGTGGGCGTTGTGGGCGCGTTGCAGTTTGAAATTTTAGCCGATCGTATTCGCACGGAGTTTGATATTCCCGTTATTTTTGAGCCGACTTCTTATTACACGGCGCGCTGGGTGCAAGGCAATAAAGAGCAGCTGCAAAAGTTTGAATCGGCAAATGCCGTGACTTTGGCAACGGATCACGACGGTGATACGGTTTTTTTGGCGCGCAATGCTTGGCATTTAAACAAGGCGCAGGAAGATTATCCCGATTTACGGTTTTTAAAAGTTAAAGAATAAGTATTTGATTTTTCAATTTTCTATCGGCGGGTGGGACAGACGGCTTTATGTCGTCTGTCGCTATGGGCCGATAGGGAAAAAAGAGAGTGCTGCGTTACTTCCTCCTGCCAATAAAGGAAAATGCCGTATCATAAAAAATCTCTTTAAAAACATTATTTTGTTAATAACACATCTTTAAAAACAAAACGCATGCGCACCAAAAGAGAATTGATTAAAAAAAGCAATAAAAAAATCCGCTCTCGCTAAACAAGAGCGGATAAAAGAGCAAATTTAATTAAAAATTATTATCTGCCCCCATTAGCACTGCTAAATACGACATTGCCCGGCTGATTCTTATCGTCAGACTGATTCTTTGTGTTGTCGTCAGCAATCTTATCCCAATTTTCATCAAAAACGCTTTTGCTATCGAACCCTTCTAAGAGTTTCTTATAATCCAACATCTCAGAACTGCGACTGTTCTTTCTAAGTGTGTCTCTGACTCCGCCATTGCTCGCAGACGGCTCCTCCTTCGCCACCGCTACAGAATTACCATCACTAAATCTGCCAACGCTATGGGGAGCTAAATATGCGCTCGGTTCTGCCAAAGCCGGGCGATTACTAAAAGACAACTGTTCCGTGTTGTAATTGTCATCTCCGGTAATAAATTCTTTGACATTGTTAACAACTTTATCGACACCGTCAGAAATGTTTTCGACAACTTCTTCGGTATTCACTTTCAATCTCCCTATCCAGCCGGGTTTGTCTTCTTCATAGCGTTTCTGCGCTTCTTGAAACTCTTTTTCCTGTCCTGTTTCCTTTGCATATTCTTCTAATTTATTCCAATCAGCATTATGCATACGCTTATAATATGAGGAAGAAAACATTTCTGCCGTTTCTTGTCCAAGCGGAAGCTCAGAATTTGATAAAAGGGAGACAGGAGCGCCACTCCATCCGGGTTTATATCCGTCAGGATTGTACGGAACATCAATGGTTGCGTGGCGCAGAAATCCAAATTCATCATACTCCACCGTTATACCATTCCCACTTTCGCGTTGAACAATATTGGTCTCTTCATTATATGTATATTTGCGTTTCTCTTCCTCTTCTGCCGATTTGACATCTTCTTTATTTTCGGGATTCGTTATAAGCACTGATTCTTTCTTACGGGCTTCTTCTTCCTCACGGCGTTCTGTCTCGCAGCGTTCTTTCAATGCTTGAAACTCCGATGCACTCATAAATTTTGCTAATTCGTCCCAATTAGCATTTTCCATTCGTTTACTAAGTTTGGAAGTAACCCGTTCCGCAATTTTATTATAAATATGCGTACCCGGCTTAATATGAGCAAAATAGAATAATTTTTCCCCATCTTCTGTTTTTTCATATCTCGGAGCACGAATTGCAATATCCAGAAGCCTTCCATCATACTGATCATAATAAGCAAATACACAACCTACTCTTTCCCTGGTAACAACACCGTCATTATACCATACTTCATGATTGCCGGATTTAATTTCATGATTTTCTGCCATTTTAAAACTCCTTTTATGTTTATGACTGTCCTATTATACATTAAACGTACCTTTAATTCACCGTTTTTTTAGACAACTTTCCTTAAAAACGAGGGTTTCACAGGGAGGGCAAAAACTCAATAAAAATCAAAAAAGTATGGAAAAAACAAAAAAATGCTAAAAAGATAAAAAACATTAAAAAAAGTGTTGCAAAAAACGTACGTTTTTTTGATGCATATCCAAAAAAAAATCGCCTTGATGAGAGGTGACCGAAAGTTAAGAACTATTGAAACGATATAGTGCAGTATATTGACCAAAAGGCTATTTTATCGCCTTCCGGTTGTTCGATTCTTTGCCTTGTTTATAAAAACAAGAAGAAAATCTGTCCTTTTATCAGGATACAAAAAAAGAGATTCTCAAGCCTCGGGATACAGGTCTTATTTTCAACGCACCGCTCTTACAAAAAAACAGACGCTTAAAAACGTCTGTTTTGGTGCGGTTAAGAAGACTCGAACTTCCACGGATATTCTCCACAGCGACCTCAACGCTGAGCGTCTACCAATTCCGCCATAACCGCATAATATTTATTTTGTTTATCAGATTTCTGACAAAATTGCAAGCATTTTTTGCATATTCATAACTTTTTTTCATCTCGCATTTTTTTATCTTGTTATTATCTTTAAAATGGGTATAATTGTTTTTTAAAAGGAGGAAATATGACCATTCAATTACAAAATCTGCCGTATGCGGAAAATACACTGGCGCCCGTTATCAGCGAAAAAACCGTTCAATTTCATTATCATAAACATCATGCCGGATATGTGCAAAAAACAAATGAGCTTATTGATAACACCGATTTGGAAAATAAATCGTTGGAAGAAATTATCTTAACGGCAGCAAGCGATTCGGTTTATCAAACACTGTTTAACAATGCCGCACAAGCGTGGAATCATCAATTTTATTGGCAAAGCTTAAAGCCGAATGCCGCCGCTTCACCCGTTCCCGAACAATTAAAAACCGCCATTGAACGCGATTTCGGATCGGTTGAAGAATTAAAAAAGCAGCTTCAAGCCAAAGGGTTGGCTCAATTCGGCAGCGGCTGGGTCTGGTTGGTGGCGGAAAACGGAAAACTCTCGGTTCTCTCAACCTCAAACGCACAAACGCCTCTCACAAACGGCGCTCAAAAACCGTTACTCACCATTGATGTTTGGGAACATGCCTATTATTTGGATTCGCAAAACAATCGAGCCGCTTATTTGCAAAACGTGATAAATCATCTTCTAAACTGGGAATTTGCCGCTCAAAACTTAACGGGAGAATAATTTAATGAGAATTTTAGTTGTCGGCGGTGCCGGATATATCGGCGCACACGTTGTGAAAGCCTTATTAGAGGCCGATATTTCCGTTCGCGTGTTCGATGATTTATCCACAGGGCAGAAAATTAACCTTTTTGAGCAGGCAGAGTTTATTGAAAATACCATTTTAAACGAAAAAGCCTTAGAGGAAGCCTTAACCGATGTTGACGGCGTTATTCATTTAGCTGCCAAAAAGGCCGTCGGCGAATCAATGACAAATCCCGAAAAATATGCCCTCAATAACATCACCGGCACTTTAAATTTATTAAACGCCATGACGAAAAAAAATGTTAAAAATATTGTTTTTTCATCATCGGCCGCGGTTTACGGAACGCCGCTTTATCCGAAAGTCGATGAAGCGCATCCGGTCAATCCCATCAATTTTTACGGCTTCACAAAATTGGAAATTGAACGCTTTTTGGAATGGTATGATCGGTTAAAAGGCATTAAATTCATTGCTCTGCGCTATTTCAACGCTGTCGGATACGATGCAACCGGCGCCATTCAAGGATTGGAAAAAAATCCGCAAAACTTACTGCCCGTTATTATGGAAACCATTGTCGGCATTCGGAAAAAAATGTTCATTTACGGCACCGATTATGCAACGCCGGACGGCACCTGCATTCGTGATTATATTCATGTTTCCGATTTGGCAAGTGCGCATGTTCTGGCCTTAAATTATTTGCTGAAAGAACATAAAAGTCAAATTTTAAACTTGGGAACCGAAACCGGACACAGCGTTTTGGAAATGGTTGAGCGAACCGAACAGCTGATTAAGCCGTTTCCGCACGAAAATGCTCCCCGGCGAGCCGGTGATCCGGCGCAGTTAACCGCTGTTTCGCACAAAGCACACGAATTACTCGGGTGGACACCGACACACAGTCATTTGGATAACATTATTCTATCAACATGGACGCTGTATCAAAAACATTTTTTGAAAAGCTGACAACTCCCCTGCCCTTAACATGTAAATTGCTTTTACCGTTGTTTTTGCTTATCTGATTTTATGTGATTAAACAAACATCGATAATAATACGGATCAAAATTTGTTTCCATCTGATTTTGTAAATGTTTCATCATCATTTGATTGATGTGACTTGATAAAGCAAAATGAATTAAGGCATTACGCGGATTGTTTTTTGCTTGTCGTATATAAACCGTTAACGAATCCAATCGCGGCCTTAAATCTTTCGCCGTTAAAAAACCCAAATAGCGCCCTTCCATTAATTGTGCGTAAGCATTAAATTGATTATTTTCGTTATTATTGAATTGCCGCCGAAAATCAAGCTTATCAATTTGGGAAACAAAATATTCATAAGCCTTTTTAACCGGCATTTTTTCGGCTGAATGCAACTGCTGAAATCTTTCAAACAAATCAACAAACAAAAAATCATTGGCTCTGGATTGATAAGCCCATGAATCAAATATTTTACCGATTAACTCGGCCGTTTTTCTTAATTGAGGCGCTGTCAGATTCATTTTTTTTATTTGATCAAAACATAACAGCGCGGTCATTTTGGAAGATTTATCCATGTGAGCTCTCACGGCTTTCGGCATTTGTCGAATATAAGACGAATAAGGCCTTAAAAGCCATTTAATATAATCGGCCTGCGTATTTAAAGAGGCATAATAAAATGCCCGCATTTTACGCTCTCTTTCAATTTCTAACGGCGTATATTGATTAGAATCAAACGACAGGTTTTGAAACACTTTTAAATAATGGAAAAAAGCTTTTTGAAACAAAGGTGTATAAATATAACGACATTGATTTTCGGAGTCGGCTTCCAATGCAATTTGCGCCCCCAAAGCGGCTTTTTCCGCCTCCTCGATTAAGAAGAAGCGAATGGTTTCCGTTTCCGTGAGATTTTGATAATCCTGATAAGCGGAAGCCTTGCCGTCGTTAATCGGCTCAAACGGATGCGGCGACAGCGGCACAAACCGTTTTCGATCAACAATATGTGCCAATTCGTGCATAAACGTCGTTACAAAAATTCTTTGAGGTTTTTGCAATATATATCGAGAAAATATCACTTCATTTCCGTTGGCTGCACCGTTCAAATTTTTTAAATCGGCACATGAAAACGTAATTCCGGCGGGAATTGAGCGCAGCCATAGCCGTGCCGTCGGCAACCGATTGGCAAACACAAGCGTTTCGTGAATAATTTGCGCAAATGTTTTTTTCTCAAAACAATCAGCCGATATTTGCTGCCGAATCATTTTATTTTGATTTTGAATGTGAAATGATTTGTATAATGCTTCAATTTCTCCGTCCGTTAACAAAGGATTAAATGCCTTTCGTCTTTCGGGTGAAACACTTTCAAGCGGATTTAAGCGATAAAAAACACTGTCAATCGGCGGATAAATCATGGAATACCTTTTTTTAAAAATCTGATTTAAAAATATCTTATTTTTCTCTTTCTGTCAAGAACGTTTTTATGTTTTTATTTGTCTTTAAAAGCACAGTTATCAACTGATATTTGTTTTTGTTTGTTTTTCTCAACTTTTTCAGAAAAAAATTTAAAAGAACCATTTTTTTATTGCTTTTCTCATTCAAATACGTTATAATCACACATAACATCAACAAAAAACGCAAAGAGTGATAAATGAATAATAAACGATTAAACCTCATCATTGATTTTTCAGATGTTCCGCCGTGTTGGCGTACGGCTGCGTTTAAAATATTCGAAGAACACCGAATGCCCGTTATACCGCTAAACAAGCGGGAATCATTTAAATATGTTCTTCAAGAGGAAGTATTAAGCAATCCCATGAAATTATCTTATTTTCAATTGCTGCTTCCGAATTTAACCAATATGGGCGTTAAAATTATCAATCCCGCTCAACCTGTTCAAATTTTTCGAAACCGTCAATCTATTCCCTTTGAAGAGCAACCGCAAAATGCCGTTGATTTTCAATTGATAAACGTTCCGCCCCAAAACCGTGCACAAATCATTCGGGCATTTCAAGAAGAAAACATATTGTTAGAGCCCTTAAAAACGGAAAAAAATGAAAATGCTCCTGTTTTTTATCGAATGCCGAAAGAATCTTTAAAACAATTTTGGCAAAATGAACGATTACAACAGCTTGTTCGGGAAAATAAAATTCAATATACATTGCCGGCCGTATGCTTTCCGGCTTTAAAAGAAAGTCTGCCGAAAGCCGTTGTTGAAAAACGGAAAGCGATTCGAGAACAAATAGAAGAAGCCAAGGCAAGTTATTATTATCAACAAGAAATGGAAAAAATTAAGCCGAATTTTCTGCGAAAATTAAAAAATATTGCCTGTGCGGGTGTTTCGGCTGCCGTTTTTTCGGCCGCCGTTAATCCGAACGGCACATCGGCGCTGATAAACACGTTTATACAGGGACGACCCGATAAAATAATAAGCGAATCTCTTAGCGAATTAAATGCCTTCAAGCAAAATATCCGGCAAAGCATTCTCAACCCGAAAGAAGCCGTAACGCATGCATATAACAAAACGGCACATTTTGTATCCTCTCAAACACATTTTTTTCAAAATAAAACCCCTGTAAAGATTGGTGAAGAAGTTCTTTTAAAAGGAATTTTAAACATCGGATCTGTTACATTTAATACCGGTGCAACCATTGTCAATCAGCTGTGGGGCATTCGTGAATTATTTGAAAATGACAGTGAAAAATTCTTAGAAATCGGTGATTTATCATATAAAGCATATGCCCGTAATCCTGTAAATTATATCAACACGGCATTTGTATTTGTCGATAAAAAAACCGGTTTAAAAGAGAATGATACCATTTTCTCAATTATTGATGAGGGCAGAACAGAAGCAGCAAAAGCCTTTCTTCAAAAAAACTTGCTGTGTCATGCCGGTTTGTATCAAGGCAATTGCGGGCTGACACCGCTTCGATATGCCATTGAAAAAAATCAACCTCAAATTGCACAAATGATATGGGATAACCAAAAAAATTATCTGTACAAAGAAACGCCGGACGGAAAAACGGCTTTTATGCGTGCTATTGAAATGAATGCGCTTTCCGAAAGCGAATCATTAAACGGAGAAATGAATCATGATGAGCGCTCTTTTGAAAAGGCGCAAAAATATAAAGATATGCAGGCCTTAATCATGAAAATGGCAAAAAGCAAGCTGATTGATGTTCATGCAACCTGTGCCGACGGGAAAGATGTTGTATCGTTAGCGGTTGAATGCGGCAACAGCGAAGTGCTTCCCGTTTTAATTCAACGCGGTGCCGATATTTATAAAAAATCATACACCGGCGATCGTGATTTAATGCATCTTGCCGGCAATAATCCTAAAATGATTCGACTGCTGTTTCACTATAATGTAAAGGCCGATGAATTAAATGCCGGGCGAAATACACCGTTTATGGAAATATTAAATTATTCGGATGAAAACCCCGGTAAAAATGATAAAGCAATTACCGCTTTTCTGGAATATTTTACCCCTGAAATGCGTAAAGATTTAAGTATGGCTCCTTTTTACAGCTATTATATTGAAAAATGGGCAGAGCGGAACAAGCAAACGGCTTTAACTTTACTACCCGTTCCCGAGCAAGAAAAACAACCGGAAATAACCGATGAATTAATGGAAATATTCGTTATTCGTTCGAAACCCCGATTGATTATGTCGAATAAAATAAATAAAGAAAATCAATTTTTAAAACTTGATAATTTATTCCGAACAAAAATGAAAGAATTTCAAAAGTAAAACACACGATTCTTCTTGTAAAAGCCTGAAATTTCCGTTTTTTTTCATTAAAATAAAAAAAATGAAATCAATGATAAAAAAAACGCTTGACTTTTATAAAAAAAACAAGTATAAAAAACTACCTTTAATGTGAAATGCAACTGGTAAAAAATAAACAACCATTCAGAATGGAGAAGAAAAATGAAACGCACATATCAACCGAGTCAACTCGTTCGTACCCGTCGTCACGGCTTTCGTGCCAGAATGGCAACGTTAGGCGGTCGAAAAGTTTTAAATGCTCGTCGGCGGAAAGGTCGGAAAGTTTTAAGCGCTTAATTCAGAAGGCGTGCAAAAGTTTAAAAAAGGGACGCACTATAAATGTCGTTCCTTTTTTTAATAAAAACGGTTCAACTTTTTAAATTAAATATCAATGGCAAACAAAACCTTTCCGTTACCTGCTCGTATTCAAAACCGTAAAGATTTTTTGCGGGCAGCCAATAACGGCCGAAAATTTCGGGCAGTCGGCTTATTGCTTCAAGCCGTTCCTAACGATAAAGGCAATCTGAGAATCGGTTTTACAACAACAAAAAAGCTGGGAAAAGCCGTTGTTCGCAACCGTATTCGGCGGCGCTTGCGAGAGGTTGTGCGCTTGTTTTTCACGCCGCATGCGCCCAAAGGATATGACTATGTTTTTATCGGAAAAACAACAACCGCCGATCGTTCTTTCGCGTTATTAAAAAATGATATGACTTATGTTTTAAATCAATTTTTAAAAGCGCGGGAGGAACACCGCAAAACATTAAAAAAGGAAGCCCGCTCATGAAGATTTTTCAAACGCCCGCTTCTTTTATGTCAACGGGACAACGGTTTTTGCGCAAAAGTCTTGTCGGTACGGCTCTTTTTTTGATTTGGCTTTATCAAAAAATTTTATCACCCTTAAAACCGCCCTGTTGTCGCTATATGCCGACGTGTTCCGCCTATGCCCGAGAAGCATTTTTGTTGCATGGAATACGAAAAGGTGCTATTTTAACAATCAAACGTGTTTTACGTTGTCACCCGTGGGGGGGATTCGGTTATGATCCCGTTCCGCCGAAACAAAAGGATATTAAATGAAAAACGAAACAGATTTTACGGAAAAACGCAACTTATTTATTGCCGCATTATTAACCATACTTATTTTATTCTCAATGGAAACTCTTTTTCCGTCGGCAAAAAAAGAAACGCCGATTCTGCCTCAAAATGCGGTTCTGTCGGCACAATCGACAACAAATACCGATCCGATTGTTGTTTCAACACCTGAAACAAACACCTCCGTCAATGCTTTACCGCAACCGACTGTCACACAAACGTTAAAAATTAAAAATGCGGCATTAGAAGGAAAATTTAATGTGCAGCAAGGGCGCCTTTTTGAAGCCGAATTATTAAAATACAAAGAAACAACCGAAAAAGACAGTTCTTTTGTGAAGCTGCTTCATCAGGATTATTATACGCAAACGCACTGGACAAGCCCAAACACACCTTTGCCGACACTTTATCTGCAAGCGGATAATCAGACATTAACGCCCGATCACCCGGTTGTTTTAACGGGCGAAAACGAATTTGTTAAAATGGAACGCAAATTAATGCTTGATGAAAATTATATGCTTTCCATCGTTGATCAAATTACCAATTTAACAAATGCGCCGATTTCTGTTTCTTTCAGCGGAGAAATTTCCCGAAAATTGGAAGAACTGCCCAAAATGACAAACGTGCATGAAGGCTTTATTGCCGTTGCAAAAGACAGATTGATTGAAGAAAAATATACCGATGTCGAAAAAGAAAATATTTCCCACGTTACCCAAGGCGGTTGGTTCGGTATAACCGATAAATATTGGCAAACAGCCCTTATTTTGGATTCAAATGAAAAAGGAAGCATTCACTTTGAAAAACCGACAAGCTCTCTTTATAAAGCCGTGTTTACAAGTGATGCTGTCACCGTTAATCCGGCACAAACTTACACGCATACATCGCGTACGTTTGCGGGCGCCAAAACCATTGACTTACTCAATGAATATCAAAACCGTTATCACATACCGAAATTTGACTTAACCATTGATTTCGGTTGGTTTTACTTTTTAACAAAGCCGTTTTTATATATCTTGAATTGGCTCTATGCCTTTTTGGGCAACATGGGCATTGCCATTATTATTTTTGCAACGCTCATTCGCGCTTTATTATTGCCGATTGCCACCAAATCATATGAAAATATGGCTAAAATGCGCAAACTGCAACCGCAAATGCAATCTTTGCAAAAACGTTTCAAAGATGATAAGCAACGCCTGCAAATTGAAATGATGAATTTGTATAAGCGGGAAAAAGTTAATCCTGCCGCCGGTTGTTTGCCCATGTTTTTACAAATTCCCGTTTTTTATGCTTTATATAAAGTGCTCTCCGTTTCCATTGATATGCGTCAGGCACCGTTTTACGGCTGGATTTCCGATTTATCCGTTCCCGATCCCACTTCCGTTTTTACCGGCTTCGGTTATTTTGATTGGTCGGTCCCTGCCCTCTTAAATATTGGCATTTTACCGATTTTAATGGGCTTAACCATGGTGATTCAACAAAAATTAAGTCCGGCTCCGACGGATCCGACACAAGCCAAAGTACTCAAATGGATGCCCGTTCTTTTTACGTTTATGTTGGGCGGATTTGCCGCCGGTTTGGTGCTTTACTGGACATGGAGCAACATTCTTTCCATTTTACAACAAAAATATATTATGTATAAAGTGGGAACGAAATAATGCCGAATCATTCATTAAGCCCCCAAGAATTAACAAATACGCTCTTAAAGGCCGGGAAAGCTTTGTTTCAAACCAAGCCGACTTTTCGATTGAGCGTGAATACCGTACAAGATTTGCCGCGCGGCACAAAAAAAGAAATTGCTTTTGCGGGGCGTTCGAATGTGGGAAAATCAAGCTTAATCAATGCCGTAACGGGCGTTAAAGGGCTGGCGCGCGCTTCCGATACGCCCGGGCGAACGCAATCGCTCAACTTTTTTGAAGCCGATTCGTTTTTTCTGGTTGACCTGCCCGGATACGGCTATGCGGCCGCACCCGAAAAAACCGTTCAAAGCTGGACAAGGTTGATTCACGATTATTTGCGCGGACGCGTGCAACTGGCGCGTGTTTTTTTGCTGATTGATATTCGGCACGGTATTAAAAAGGTTGATTTAAACATTATGAAAATGCTGGACAGTGCCGCCGTCAGTTATCAGCTTATTTTAACGAAAGCCGATAAAGTTTCAACGCAACAGGCCGAAGATATTTTCAAAAAAACGGCCGAAATTGCGGCATCGCATGTGGCGGCTTATCCCGAAATTATTTTAACCAGCGCCGAAAGCGGTTTAGGCATTGATGAAATGCGCGCGCAGTTTGTTAAACTCTTAAAAGGGCTTTAAAAATGAATTATTGTTTAACCGATACGATTTATGCGCTTTCTTCGGGTGCCGGCAAAGGCGGCGTTGCCGTTATTCGCGTATCGGGAAAAGAAGTGCGTTCCATTTTAAAAGAAGTGGCACATTTGGAAAATCCGCGTCCTCGTTATGCTTATTTTAAGCCGCTTCAAAATGAATTGAACGATACCATTGATCAGGCACTTGTGTTATTTTTTGAAGCCCCGCACAGTTTTACGGGTGAAGATATCGCCGAATTTCAGATTCACGGGGGCATGAGCGTGATGAACGCTCTTTTTAAGCGGCTCGGGCAATTTCAAAATGTGCGCCCTGCCGAACGGGGAGAGTTTTCCCGTCGCGCCGTCATTAACGGAAAAATGGATTTAACGCAGGCGGAAGGCATTATGGATTTGGTTGATGCGCAAACCGATCGGCAACGGCGGCAAGCCTTATCGCAAATGCAGGGAAATTTGGGCAAACTTTATGAAAGCTGGCGGCAAGATTTGATGCGCATAATGGCTTATTGCGAAGCCTTTATCGACTTTCCCGAAGAAGATATACCGCCCGAAAAAGAAAAAGAAATTCAATTAAAAATTCAATCACTGATTCAAGAAATTGATGTTCATTTAAACGATAACAAACGCGGGCAAAAACTGCGGGAAGGTTTTCAAATTGCCTTAATCGGTGAGCCGAACGTGGGAAAATCAAGCTTAATGAATGCACTCACGCAAAAAGAAACCGCCATCGTCACACCGATTGCCGGCACAACGCGCGATGTGATTGAAGCGCATTTGGACGTGAGCGGTTTTCCCGTTATTTTGGCCGATACCGCCGGTTTGCACGAAGGACAGGGAATCATTGAAAAAGAAGGCATCTCGCGCGCCGTTCGTCGGGCAGCGGAATCTGATTTAATTTTACACATTCACAGTTTGGCGGATTATCCGAACATACAAAACCTGCCCGATTCGTTGCAATCAATTCCGCGAAAAATAATTTGGAATAAAGCGGATTTATATGCGCATAAAACCGTTGCAAACGGCATTCAAATCAGCGCCAAAACAGGTGCCGGAATCGATGCTGTATGGACAGAAATCATTGATTATTTAAAAGCGCATTTCGATGAAACTTCCGCCGGTGTTATCACGCGGGAACGCTATCGCATTGCCTTGTCGGAAGCCCGCGAACGTTTATGCGCCGCCTTAAAAGCGCCGGCGTTGGAATTGCTGGCGGAAGATTTACGACTGGCCGCCCGCGCCATCGGGCGCATCACGGGGCGCATTGAAACGGAAGAGCTGTTGGACATTATTTTCCGCGATTTTTGTATCGGGAAATAAGGAACAATCATTTTAAAACATTATTTTTTCCGAAATTGAAAAAAGCGCATTACTTTTTGTTGCGTTTTTTTCATTTCACGCGACATATACCCGATTAAAATGGCATATACGTCTCGTTTTTTAATATGCAGATAATCAATATCGGCAAAAGGCATTGTAAAATCACATCGAACAGCCTTTGAAAGCGGCTGACGAAAAATGGCATCGAAAAAAGATAAAACGGCTTCGGCACTATATTTTTCCGGTATTTTATCATTCGGAAAAATCGGCTCTTTCAGCATAGCCAAATAAGCTTCATCATCTTCATCTAACCGACGAATTGCCTCAATAACCTCATCTATCGAATTATAATCATGACAATTGATAAACGCTTTGCCATTAAAATCCTGCGCAACACTCGGATCACCGTAATAAACAGGGACAGTACCGGCTTGAAAGGCCTCCAATAATTTTTCGGTACAATATCCCAATGAAGATGTATTTTCAAAAGCCAATGAAAATTTATAATTTTTCAAAAACCCTTTTTTATCTTGAACGGGTCCGCCCACATTATTTTTACATCGTCCGCCCGAATCCACTGTTTTATACTGCGATAATTTTTCAAAAAACATTTCTCGAACACCATCTGTTTGTTTTGAATTCGAGACAACTCTGGCACAAAACTTTCGGCGAATTGCCGCTTGATTCGTTAACTTCGGCCGCATAACTTTTTGAGCATTCGGCGCCAAATAAAGACGCCACAACGGCAAACGCATATATCGATCTTTGAACAAAATATAATGAAATCCCAAAGCATAATCGCAACAATTAAAATTCGGAACCTTATTTTCTCCGGTATAAAAAATCTTCACGCATTTATAGGTATGATGTTGATTACCGAAAAGGCCGTAAATTAAATAATCGGGCGAATCGGAAAGTTCGATTTGATATTTTTGTGATAAGAGTTTATAGAACCAATCTTGTTTCGGATCAAACGTTGAACCGAAATCAATATAACCCAGTTTAATTATTTGTTTTTTCATTAAACATCCTTTAAAAAATATTGTTTTTTATAGCATACAATCAACATTCTTGCAACACTTTTTTTATCAGTTCTTTTTTCAATGTAAAAGTCACGGAAAAAGACTTAAAAAACTTGCAAAACAATAAAAAATATGATAAAATAAAAAACATTCGAATAAGGAGATTGAAAATGATTAAAACTGATTTTATGATTCGCTTAAAAGATAACTGTTTGCTCGATCCCGATATGCCGCGTCAAACGGTTCGGGTTGTTGAAGCAGTTTATAATCGGAACAATAATAAATTTTTCCAAAAATATGATCTTTCTTCTCAAAAAGAAGGCAACAAACACACCTTTTGCGATTTGATTGTGCTGAATGATTGTGATTTTTCCAATCAACCGCTCACCGATAATAATTGCTCCCCGGCAATCGTGATGGGTGTATATAACATAAAAAACACCAAAATCAACAGTTTGTTCAATGCGCCGCGGTTTGCCATGGGCGGAGCCGTTATTGAAGGAACACCTCTTGCGGAAAAGCTCGGAAAAAATGTGTTGAGCGGTGCGGAATATCATAAATTATGGATGCAACAAAATGAAAATGCGCCGGAAATTAAACCGTTAACGCATGAGCTGTTTTTGCACGGCATCTACGATACAAAAACAGTTCACTTTTTCAGCGAAGTAAAGGCAATGAACAATTCAACCGTTCAATACTTAGATAATCAACCCTCTTTCGTTAT
Source organism: uncultured Alphaproteobacteria bacterium (assembly GCA_947627155.1). Classification (GTDB taxonomy): domain Bacteria; phylum Pseudomonadota; class Alphaproteobacteria; order CAAHEQ01; family UBA3637; genus RGIG4140. The sequence continues at coordinate 78,542 of CANQUX010000006.1, forward strand.
TTTGGGTGATTGCGATTTTCGCGGATATAAAAAACTGGTCTCTTTGGCAAAAGGCCCGGCTCTTGTGTGCGGAAATATCGATATTTCCGGCACATCGGTATGCAGTTTAAAAAATGCAATTGAACCCGCTTGCTTTAAAGGAGAACTCATTTTTAATAATACACCGCTGGCAGATTTGTTGGGTCGCGATAAATTAACACACGACGAATATACCAAAACTTGGAAACGCCACAATAATCCTCAAAAGCCGCTGATTATTTCATTTGTTCGCGGCAAAATTCAACGGGAAAAAGAAAATTAGTTATATCAATTGATCATACCCCGTAAGGCATAAAAAAAACAAAAGCTCTTATGTCCGTTGTTTTTAAAATGCTTGCAATTTTTAAAAGAACATGATATAAAAGCTTAAATAAAAGAATCGGGGTGTAGCTCAGCCTGGTAGAGTACTTGGTTTGGGACCAAGGTGTCGCATGTTCGAATCATGTCACCCCGACCAATTAGAAAAAATAAAACCGGATACTGAAAAGTATCCGCTTTTTTTATATCCTTTTGTCGCCCGAGAACAGCCACTCTTCCGCTCTGTTCGTTTTTAATGCAGCAAGATGTCACCTGAATAGTTTCGGCTCCAAAAGTATACATCACCTGCCAAAGTATACCATAAGTAATCTGTCACCTTAATTCCGCCGCTTGGTCCGTAAGTAATTGATTTAATTGTAATTACATATTTTTTTATATGATTTGGGGTTCTCATCTGCTTAAGGGGGCATGACATCTTGTTGCGAAACACCACTTTAATTCATTGATATAAAATTAAAAATCGCAAATTTGCATTTGTTAATAAATGTATATTGCATTAAAAAATGTCGCTTTTATGGCGACCAATTTAGCATAAATTATTGATAATCTTTTCCTGTAACTTATAACAGAAAGGAAAAAATATGCAAAATCAAAAGAAATCAAACAAAGTGGAAGTTGTTTTTGTTCTGGATCGGAGCGGGTCAATGGAAAATGTTGTTTCGGATACAATCGGCGGCTTTAATTCAATGATTAATAAACAAAAAACAGAAAGTCCCGAAGCAATGGTAACAACGGTACTTTTTGATGATAAAATTGAAGTTCTTCATGATCGAATGGCTATTAAAAACGTTCCGCCTTTAACCTCAAAAGAATATTATGCGCGCGGTTGTACGGCGCTACTTGATGCCGTAGGAAGATCAATCAGGCACATAAGCAATATTCACAAATATGCGCGGAAAAATGATGTGCCGCGGAAAACACTCTTTGTTATTACAACAGACGGTTATGAAAATGCCAGTCGCGAATACACATTTCCCAAAATAAGATCAATGATTGAAAAACAAAAGAGAAGATATGGTTGGGAATTCTTATTTCTCGGCGCCAATATAGATGCAATTGCCGAGGCAAGCAAAATTGGCATTAACCGCAAATATGCTTCAAATGTTATTCATGACGAAGAAGGCGTTGATGTTTTATATCAAGCTGTTTCTGAAGCTGTAGAGCATTGTTACAAAATGCCTGATGCGGATCTTCCCGAAAATTGGAAAGAAAAGATTGATGAAGATTTATTAAAAAGAAAAAAGACTTCTGCTGAATTGGCCAAAGCTGATGAGAGGCCAAATTTTATAACCCGTAAATAGGAGGATTAAATGACAGATTACGAACTTCAAGAAGACTTTTTGAACAAAGTTGCCGAAATGTATACTTCATTCACAGCAGATTCGGTTGCGGATATGTTATCGGAAGACTTTCATTATTCATCTTTCCGGGTTTTTGAGGAAATAGAATCGCGTGATGCTTACCTTAATTACATTACACATAAACTTGAAGCCATGAAAAAATCCGGCGTTAAATTTAACTATATCATGATGTACAAGCAAGGTGACGGAAAACCGGTGTTAATGTTTACGCCCAAAACGCCGGAGGGCAGTTATGGTGCATTTTTCGTTGAAAATAACAAATCCGGTCAAATCACACGTATGGATTTACTACCCGCAGCATTTTATTCTCTCGGTTATAAAGATAAAGCCGCATTTGAAGAGTTTGAAAAAAAAGCCCTTTAATGAGGGCTTATTTTGCACCTAATATCGGACAATCAAAAGAATCAAGAATTTCATTGACAGTCATTATATCATAAACCTTCTGCTTTATCAGGTATTCCATAATGGTATCAAGCTTTATACTGTGGGAAATGGAATAGCCTGCCTTATCCAATAGTTCTTCCGCTTCCTCAAGATTAAGTTTCAAACCGATACACAATGCAAAAACCGTATTTTTTCGCGGCTGATAGTCATCATTACTTCTGATTTTTGAAAATAATCGGCGATCAAGATTCGCGTTTTTATAGCAGTCCGTTTCGGAGATTCCTTTTTCTTTTATTATTTTGAACAATGTTTGCGAAAATGTCGGCTCCATATCGCTCATGAGATCCGCTTCCATTGGCAATGTAACCGCTTGATAAAGGATATTTTCTTCCAT
>CANQUX010000007.1 GCA_947627155.1 uncultured Alphaproteobacteria bacterium
GCACCAAATAAACCCTCGTTTTTTTGGTGCAAAATTTATGATATAACTTTTTTAAGTGTTTGATAAAAAGACTATTTTCTTGTTTCAAAACAAATAAATTGATCTTATTTTTATTGATTCCTCATTAAAAAAACCACCTCTTCGGTGTTTTTTTTGGAGCGACCGCGAAATTGCTTCGGGCTTCGCCCTCGTCCTCTCTTATGCTATAATTCAAGCACGGTTGATTTATTCGTGACTTGCGTTGCGACTTGACAATAATTTCCTATATGCTATAACAATGGCGCAACCTTATCTCCGGGAAATATCGTTGCGACTTGACAATAATTTCCTATATGCTATAATAAATTGCCTAAAACACTGCAAGCTTCGTTAGTTGCGACTTGACAATAATTTCCTATATGCTATAATTTTATAAAAATAAGTTGACAAGTTGAAAGAGTTGCGACTTGACAATAATTTCCTATATGCTATAATATTACGTCATACCCGACCGAAAGCGGTATAGTTGCGACTTGACAATAATTTCCTATATGCTATAATATAAAGTGCTTGTGTCAGCCGTAAGAGATTGTTGCGACTTGACAATAATTTCCTATATGCTATAATCGAAGTGGGTTAAAGATCATTGGGAACCTAGTTGCGACTTGACAATAATTTCCTATATGCTATAATACGCAAGCCACGATTGAAGAATCAGTGTATGTTGCGACTTGACAATAATTTCCTATATGCTATAATTCCGTTCATTCTGTACATTAACACCGGTATGTTGCGACTTGACAATAATTTCCTATATGCTATAATTATCCAATCTTTCGGGATTTTATTGTCTTTGTTGCGACTTGACAATAATTTCCTATATGCTATAATCGTCCGGAACGCGAACGCCGAAATGCGAAGTTGCGACTTGACAATAATTTCCTATATGCTATAATGTGCTTGCTCACTACCCATGCCGCAGCTTTGTTGCGACTTGACAATAATTTCCTATATGCTATAATGAATACCGAAAAAGGTGTTCATATCAAATTGTTGCGACTTGACAATAATTTCCTATATGCTATAATAGATACCGAATAATTGATTGATTTTAAATCTTTTTTCGGTATCTGTTTATTTAAAAACAAGTTCTTTTTTGCTTAAAAAAGCTCGTATTGTAATGCTTTTTCCGCCAGCGAATCGTTTTTTCTGTTTTTTATATGAATAATGTCTCCAAATTGCTTATCTGTAAAAAATAAGATACAAATATCCCCGATTTTAGGAGCATTTCTCTTCACGGCACTCACATATTTTTTACTTTCTTCACGACTTCCCGTAAAACGAAAATAAACGGAAAATTGTGCCATTGTAAATCCTTTTTTTTGCAGAAAGCTTCTAAAATTAGCTGCGGTTTTTCGTTCTTCCGGTGTATCTGTCGGTAAATCAAACATAACCATCATCCACATAAGTTTTAAATCCGCTCTGTTAAACATTTGTCAGTTTATAATTTGCTTTCAGTTCTATTTTGCCATCGGTTAAGGAAGAAACATATTGTCGCACAAACTCTTCAATGATTAAATATACAGGCGAAATTGTTTTATTTGTTTTCATTTTGGCATCTAAAATACCGGAAAGTAATTTTTTATATACCGGCGTTAAAGGTTCTTTTGTACTTAATTTATTTTCCTCAAAAATTTTATAGACAACCACATCTGCCAAAGGACGAAACGGTTCCATTAAATCATCAACCAAACATAAAGGATTAAGCTGATTTTGATGTTTTACGGAGAGCGACGGGCACAAACCGGATGCAATGACAAAACGGGCAGTACAAGCCCTAATAACAGCATAACCGTAATTTAAAAATGAATTAATTCCTTCAGCTGACGTATCTCTGCGAAAAGTTTTTCCAAAAAGTGCTGAAAAATATTGCTTTGCAGCCGTTGCTTCTATATTTTGACTATCTCCTGAGGTAATGTGTGTAATCAAGGGTGTTAATAAATCTTGTTTTTGATATAATTGTAAAACAGCCGCTTGCTTTTTAACTTTTTCAATAACAATTTGTTGCCATAGTTTTTTTTGACGTGTTAATTTTGTTTGAAATTGTATTCGTTGAATATAACTCTGCTTATAATGACCGATCAGCGGTAAAAATATACCGCTCGGAATGTAATTTTTACCGCAAACAATAATCGGAATCCCCTCTTCCGCCAAACTTTGAAGTAAAGGTTGTGTATAGATAACCGTCTGAGATGTAACAATAATACTTAAAATTAAATCCAAAGGAATATCTTTAATAATTTGTTCTTCTTCACTGATACGCAAAAATCCGGCCAATACGGATAATTTTTTATTATTTGTACTAATTTCAACAATATTTCCATGCATTATTTTTCTCCGATGTGTCCGATTGCCGATATAGAAACTTTACGACAATGATATTGTTTAAATTTCCCGATACTGCATGCCCAAGACTTTGTATTGCCATCTTCTTGAGCAATATGCAAAGGACGCAGAAAAATATTGCCTCCGCTCATTTTCTTTACTCTGAATAACAGTTTCAGTTCTTTCTTTTCCGGATATTTTCTAAACTGATCTTGAACCCATTTGCGAATACCGCTAAATCCGGTTTCAAGAGTATCATCAGCTGAAAATGTAGCTTCAATAATGTTATTGTTTCGAATTGTTGTTATGAGTTTGGCAGTCGAATGAACATCCTTCCAAAAAAATTTTCCTCTGCGTTCAAAAGCATAATAATTAGAAAGAATTTCAAGTGACCAATTTTCCTCTTTATTGGGTAAAAACTTATCATTTTTATTTATTTGATAAATTTGAGCGGCATAATTTCCCGCAGATTCATGCCATTTAAAAGCTTTATCTTTTGTAAATGTATTGATAAAGTCTGTTTCAATTTCCTGATATTTATTTTCCCCGATTACTTTTTTTCGAACAGAGGCTTTGAGCCATTCGGTATATTTTTGATGAAATTCAATTTTTTGCTCTTTCGTCCGAAAAATCGGAACCATACAGGACAGTGATCTTTTCTTAAATACTTTTTTTCCGTTTTTTCTTTCGGCAAATTCTATCTCCACATCATCTTTTTTCACAGCCAATATTCTCCGAAACCCGAAAGCACTGTCTTGATTAATAGGTGCGAAACCGAATGAAGAAATATTTTTATGAAGCGCCGTCGCTTTTTGAATGATATTTTTCAGCTTGTCTTTGGGTTCTTTATATGAAACCGTTAAACGATTAAGTTGTTTGATAAAATCTTCCTTATCAAATAACGGATAGGGTCTGCTATAAAATTTACCTGATTCTTTTAACAATTTTGTACGCGCTTCACCCAATGTAATAAATTGACCGTTTTCAGCTTTTTGATTTTCTTCTGTCTGATATTGTTCTGTTTGATCGGCAAAGTCATTACCGGATATAAACTGAATAATTTCAGGTGTTATATTTGCAAGCGTAAAAGCATCTAATGCATGGTGATAATGAATACTTCTGTCTTTTAAAACAGATGTTTGATTATGAATTTCATCTGTACTTAATGCATTCACAATCTCTTTAGCCTGCTGTGTAATTGTCTTATCATCTGATTCGGGATTGTTTTCTCGCAGCTCTTTTTCTTTTTTATCAATCAATATATCTTGTTGCCACTTTTGAACAGTCCAAAGCTCATAATCTTTCGGTAATGTATCCGCAATATTCCACACTTTTTTAAGCTGATCGGTTATCTGCCCTTTGGCTGAAACAATCTTGCTTTCCGCACAGATGCAGGTCAGATATTTTTTTGCCAATTTTGACATATATTGCATATCTGTTAAATCACGCGCCATATTTTTATTATTTTTATTAAAAATATTTCTGGCATTTGGTGAAAAACGCCAACCGACAGCTTTAAAATTAAAAGTTTTTTTAATATTTTTATGTGCCTTATCAATATCTTTCGCCCGCTCTTTAATTTTTGCCAAACTCATTTCATCAAGTTCATCTTTATTTTTTGCAAGAACAGATAATTGACTCATATCACTAAAAAAGTCAAAAGGAAGTTGATTTGATTTTTTACGGTTAATATCATATCTGGTAATAATTTTATTATTATATGAATCGTCATAACTCCACGAATACGGTAAAATATGTTCAATTTCATACTCCCAACTGAATAAATCGGTTATTGAAATTGTTTTTCCCGTATAAAGATCAACGCGTTTCGTAACATCTTTCGGATTTAAATTATACCAAACTTTGTATTTTTCAATATTAAAAGAAGTTACGGGAAGTCCCGCTTTTCTTATTTCCGCACGAGCTTCTGCCATAATTGCCGCATTTTCTTTTTGCTTTTTTTCAATTTCGGCCAAAGCTTTTTTACCCTTGGTTAATTCTCTGCCCAATTCAATGGTAATCCCTTCCGGTTTTCCGTATTTTTGTATTAATTCATTGACCACATTTCTCAGTTGATTTAAGGCAATATGAACACTCACATTTGTAATTCGTCCCATATAGTTATCATAATCCCATTGTTTTTGGTATTTTTCTTTATCCCCGCCGATTAATTGTTCATGGAAAAGTTCCTGATATTTGGGCAAGTATTCTAGTTGAGGGAAAGCAGCTATTTCAGCCGGGGTTTTATGGTAAACATTTTTAACCGAAGTGATATAATCAGTTCCGCATAATTTCATATCTTCCGAAAGTTTATGCATTGCAAGCGCTGATAAATTGGCATATCCGTCGGGCAATAATAAAGATTGCTCTAAAATTTTTCGGACGGTTTGTTCGGACATATTCGGATTGAACGCTGTTAAGAAACATTGTATATCATCATTGTATAAGTTTTCATTTTGCAGAATATCAATAATATTTCTTTGTGTTTCATCAGGAAGATTATACCAACTGTCGGCAAAGGTATCGGCACTTCCTAAAATAGCATTTGTTATATTACATTTTATACCCTTTCTGTTATTTTTCATTAAATTAAAAACAGTTTCTTCCGGTAATTGTAAATATTTTATTATTTTTTCAAACGAAACCGTATAATCATCATCATAATTTTGAGCTTGCGGTCGGTTTAAAAAATCAAAAAGAAGTTCATATTCTTCTTTTGTTAATGCTCTCTCAACAGGATAAGTGATTGCAAGATTAGCCATTTCAGAACGAATCCGAAACTCTTGTGCCACAGGATAAGCTTTCGGAGAGCGATATTCATTCAATTCCAACGAACAAAAGCCCGTGTCTTGTTTTTTAAGAGGCCGTTGATAAAAAATATCAAAATCTCTAAAGCGTTTTTTCCTTTCATCCGTTAAAATGTTGGGATAATGCATTTTTTGGTAATCCCAGACGGCATTAAATTCATCTTCATACATTTTTCGATTGGGATAAATGTTAATGACCAGTTTTCCTTGTGCATCCGTGGCATTTTTAAATCGGTATGTTTTGGTTTTATACATATATTCCCCAAGCGTTAAACAATTATTTTGTTCAATTAATTCCGCAAGTTTATTCATAGCTTGTTGCGTTTTGGTGTTTGAAAATTGAGCATTTTTTTCTTCTTTGCGATTACTCAAAAAACCGCGTCGTTGATTCAAATGAAAAATAACTCTTCCGATTTCATAAAGATTCAGTTTTTGATGCAATGCTTTAGCTCTTAATTCATAAGGATTTTTTTGTTCCAATTCCTTCATTAACTTTTTTTCCGCCGGAAATAATCCGACCTCTTGTAAATCAAGAATCAGTTGTTTTTGCCTTAATTTAAATCTTTTTAAACGTTTTCTGCTGCTGCGGGCATTTCTTCTTGCAACACAAAGAGGTTCTTTTGACTTATCGTTTCTGCCGTCGGGAAATATTCTGACTCCCATATCAAGTATGCCCTTAATTTCTCCGTTTTCCGTTTTTAAACAACACCACCCCAACGATGAAGTTCCTAAATCAATCCCGAGACGATAGTTCATTTGATTCTCCTTAAATATTAATGTATTTATTATACATCTGTTTAAAAATATATTTATTATACATTATATTTTCGTATTGACAATTAAAAAATAATAGCGCATAATTAATTTGAAGAAATTCATTAAGCTAAATACAGCATATAGGAAATTTGTTTAGTCGTTAATAAGAATTTTTTCGCATTTATAGGGGTAAAAGTTCGTCTTTTACCTCTTTTTTTTAATAATTTTATCCTTTTATTATGCGGATTTCTTATCCGGATATTGTTGTCGCGACAGCTTGCGAATCCGCCGTGTTTTAGTCCCCCTCTGAATTCGGGGCTGCTTTAATTAAACTCTTTAACTTTTGCTATATCAAAAAAAACAGAGAGAGAAGAAAACAGAGAATACTTTGATTTTGTTATTACAAATATGAGGGGAGATATTTAATAAATGGCGTATGGGTCTTCTTCCTCAACTTTAACTTTGATTATTTCGGCTCCGATTTCTTTAAGGACTTGGGCAACGTTTAAAGTACGATTGCCGGCTGACGGGGCTGTTGTCACCCCCTCAACAAAACGTTCAATAAGTTCGGGATTTTTGCCTATGATATCAAAATCGTCCGTTATGGTGTATTTGTTGCCTTTAAATTTTAATTTAATCATTTTTTTTCTCCCTATATGTATATCTTAATAAACTTTTTAAAAAAGTCAAAAGTTTTTTAGTTTTAGTCCCCTTCTAAATTCGGGGCTGCTTTAATAACAGTTAAATCAACAACAACAGTTTTAGTCCCCTTCTAAATTCGGGGCTGCTTTAATGATGAGCGAAACTATCGGGTACACGACGAGGTTTTAGTCCCCTTCTAAATTCGGGGCTGCTTTAATAAAAAGCTTAAAAGCCGACTTAAAGGAAAGTTTTAGTCCCCTTCTAAATTCGGGGCTGCTTTAATTGCTCTAACGCTGAAGTTGATGCTTCCGATGTTTTAGTCCCCTTCTAAATTCGGGGCTGCTTTAATAAAAATGCATAATTGCTACGGGTTATACAGTTTTAGTCCCCTTCTAAATTCGGGGCTGCTTTAATAGTCAGACGAGGCAGGTATTTTATCAATTAGTTTTAGTCCCCTTCTAAATTCGGGGCTGCTTTAATTTTTAACGGCATCTTTTGTGGTGGTCACCAGTTTTAGTCCCCTTCTAAATTCGGGGCTGCTTTAATCAACAGTTGCGACTCCGATGGACGCCGTCAGTTTTAGTCCCCTTCTAAATTCGGGGCTGCTTTAATCGAGTCCGTGCAAGAAGTCGTTGCGATGAGTTTTAGTCCCCTTCTAAATTCGGGGCTGCTTTAATACATTACACCTTCTCTTTTGTTTTTACAAGAAAAAAATGTTTTTTTCCATCAAAAAAATATGCCTGTTTACTTTATTTTACATCCCGATATGTTATTTTTTTTATAAAACAACATATTTTCCCATACCCATAACGGCACCTTTTCCGACATGAAGTAATTGTCCCGCATAAATAAGCGGAAGCAGGGATTCCATCTCTCCCGAAAGCGTCCATTCTCCCGCCACACCGCCCAAGGCGATATGCGTTTGTTGTCTCGCGCTCCAACGAATCCAATCTTTCCAATACAACTCTCTTTTTTCTTCATTTAATTCTTTAGCTTTGATTAATAAATTTGTTTTATCATTTAAAAATGAAGCGGTATGTATGTGATTTTTATATAACAATTCCGTACGCCGTATTAACGAAGAAAAAAAATCTCCCGTTGTTAATGCTTCCGGCACAATCGGGTGCTTTTCTCGCTGAATGCGCAACGGCGTTTCGATTTTCAATGTTATTTCCCGTTTATCATCCGGCACGGATAAAACATATATCGGCTGCAATTCTTTAATTTGCTCTTCATTCTCTCCATATAAATATATTTCCTTATCCGCCAATTCCTGATAAACGGAAACAAGACTTGCCCGGGCTCTGTTTTTTCCCATACCGTATTGAAAGCCTTTTATCCATGCCAACAAAATATAAGAAAGCTTTGAAATCGCATCTCCGATTAAAATTTGATGAAAAACAAGTGTATCACCGCTTTTCAGTAATCGATCTTTCGGCATCGACGGTTCAATAATATACGGATTCGCTCCGTTTTCACCGTTAGATGCCGAAGAATTAAACACAACGGCATAGGGGCATGACAATTGAAGCTTACATGCCTCACAATTTTCTTTTCCCGACAAACAAACAGCTCGTTTTAATGATGAACCGAAAACGCCTCGTAACGCCGAGCCGGCATAAGGCGGTAATAATAAATCATGTTGCAAACGAAAAGTAAATCTTAATCTAATCAACGGTAATTCTAATATCATTTTTGTTCCGATACCTCAATTTTAACCCACCCGAACGGTTCTTTTTCACACGACCAAAAAGTACCGGCTTCTTTCTTCCAAATTGTTTTATTTTCTTTACTTCTACTTTGAATACACCGCAAGGAAGCAATTGTAACGCATGCCGAACCGGAATGTGTTCCGATTCGCAATAAGCAGTCGGAAGGGCGTAATTTTCGTTGCAGATTTTCATAAAATTCATTATACACAAGCCGTGTATCATTTTCTTCAATTTTAAGCTCTTTTTTGAAAAATTGATTTGCCCTGTTTTGAAGTTCCGCCCAAAACGAGGCTTGATCTTCTGTCACAATTGTCATTGTGCCTTTAAAAACAGCCCCTTTCGGAATGATTTCCAATATACTTAATTTCGATGAATCCTTCTTTTGGGGAACTTTGTTTCGATGATTCATTGTCGGTTGAACAATGCGCATCGTTGTTTCACTCGATAATTCCGCATCGGATATTTTCAGTTTTTGAAAAATATCGGAAACTTTATTTTCTTTCTCAATTTTTTCTTTGATTCTCTTTAACTCATCTCTCTCTTCTTTATTATTCGGATTATAGTTTTGTTGCGTTGAAGCCAAAGCATTTAACCAGGCGGTTACAATACTCCCTTTTAAGCTGCTGCCGGGAATAACCGGTTTATTTGTCAGCGGATTTTGAAACTGCTTTTCAATGTTAAATTGATTATTTCTTTTCTTTCTGTCGGTAATATAGTCATTATATGATTCATAAACCGCTTGTGAAACACTTGCCTGAAAAGGCGTTTTTTCGGCAATTTTTGAAGCACGATTCATAAAAAACATATTTATTTTTATCAAGTCATCTTGCCCGGAGAGATTTTCTAATTCTTTCCAATCGGCAGAACTTAAAATTTGTTTGAGTTTTCGAGGCGTAAAAACGTGCATTTCATATTCTTCCGCAGCAGATGCCTGAACACTTTCGGTTTCTTCAAGGACATATCCGCACGAACCGCATTCGCCGTTAATCATTTTTCCCCCGCAGTCGGGACATATTGTCTTGTTTTGCGCTTCTTTATGCCCGTTATACCCGCTTTTATTACAAATCACAAAATTCGTCGGCAAATAAACATCTTGCGTGCCGATATGAACGGGGGAAAGTGTTGTTAACGTATATTGATATAACTTGAGCCTTTTATTCATTGATTTCTCTCCATAATAAAGGAACAACGGGGGCATATCCCTGATAAACAACTTTCTGATTATCGGCAAAGTTGTTTAAACCCCGTCCGATAAATAATTTTTCCGAGGGATTTTGTAAGCAAAATACCGCGCCCGTATCCGCCGTTAAAATCGGTCTTTTAAACGGATAACGCGCCTCTTGCTCATTAAAAAAGCTGCGTTTTCCGAAACGAGTAAACGTTTTATAATATGATTTTTGCGCATCAAACACATTCGGCTCAGGCACGCAAGGAGATAATGTCATATAATAAGGCGTATCAAAGCTTTTAAATGTGTGCGGCAAAACATTTTCGATTTGAAACTTACCGATACCCCGTGATGCTCCTCGCCCGATACCACATAAGCCGATATCGGTTACCGCTTCCAGAATTTCCGAATCGGTTATCATATTTTCATTATAAATAATATAGGTATCCAGCGATTGAAAATAAATTGTTTGCTTTAACGGATACGGCGCATATGTTTCGCTGTCTACTAACCCCGTTTGCGGATTAACGGCATTATGCATACGTGTTACCGTTTCCTGATACGATACCGCCGTTAAATACTTTTCGAAATGATCAATATTTTGCTCAATATTCTCTCGTAATATCCATTTTTTTTGCTTAAAGTCTTTTCGATTTTCCGCCGATATGTTTTCAAACGGAAGAGTCGGTCGCGGCAAATAATGATGCGGGAAAAAATCCGATACCACCATAAACGGCTGATTCAGATAATTTTCCAACAAACCGTTTATTCTGTCCTGTCCCTGTTTTTCGACAATAAAACTACATAACAACGAAAAAAACGTATCGCCTTTTATTTGTCCCGAAAAATCGGTTTGCGGATTGATTTCAATACAAAGTGTTTTCATAATGAACCTGTTAAAATAATGATAATTGTTTATACTGTTCCTCTATGGATTGCCCGTTCAGCTTTAAATCTTCAAAGTGAACTTTTCCGTATCCACGAGAACCGCTGCCGCCCAATGAATCATATTCCAACAATTTCAATCCCTTTAAAACCGTTTCCAAACGCACTTGATCCGATTCATATTTTTTAAAGGTTAATTTAAAATTAAATGTACTGCCGCTGATAACGCGCTCTGTCATACGCGGATTATTTGCCTTTCCCGTAATTCGGTCAATACTGTTTTCCATTTTGACTTCCGTTGCGGGAATATCTTGTTCCTCCAATTGTTTCTGCCATTCTTCCGACAAAAAACAATCCCAGAAAAACAACCGCGTAAAAGAAGGTTCTTTTGGCAACTTACTTCCGAAAAGAAGTTTGATTTCCTGATCATCCTCCCCTTTATATAATTCCAATAAAGAGCGAATTTTTCCCTTTAAAGAAGAACCCGGGATATAGGGAAGCATTTTGCCTTGTTGATTTGTCTTAATAACGGGATTATCCGTTCCGCCGATGTGCATACCCGTTTCACCGCCGCCGATATGTAATCCCGTAACACAAACGAGTTTTCCCGTTATAATTTCAATTTTATTCAGTTTCATGCTTATTCCTCCTTATTTTCCGTAAAATTTAAAATATCCCGTAAAAGCTTCCAAAAACAATTTGGCATTTTTTAAGGTTTTAACATTGTTGCCTTGAATGGCGTTTATAATTCCATCCATTAACGCTTTATAATTAGCATCAATGATATCGCGCCCCTTGGCATAGGCAATTTTTGATTTTATCATACGAATGTACGGCAAGTTTTCTTGAAAAATTTGCTGCGTCGTACATTTTTCATTCCATAAAATCAATTCATCGTAAAATCGCCGAATTTGCGTATTGGTATTGATTTTTCCGCTACACTTTTTTGCCCATTCTTCCGCCGTTTGAGAAAATAATTCGGGCGTCGGATGAGTGAAATCAAACTGCGGAATTTCCACTATCTCATTTTTCTTTTGAGAATATTGATTATTATATTGTTTTTGCTGATTATTATAATACATTTATTCCTCCTTTTCACGCTGTTTATATAAATTTATAAATAAAGTAATTTGAAAAGCCGCTTTGTATTTTTCTATATTTTCAATTAAAAATTGAGTCAATGTTTGCATATTTTCATTGTCAACATTATTGTTTTTACAATGCCTTGTAATGCGATACATAATCCAAGAACGCCAAAGCGCCTCTTTCGGATTCCGTTCGGCATTTTGAGCCATTTGACAAAATGAAATCAATCGATAGATAAATCCTGTTGATAAACAACAGGTTTCACAATGTCTATCCAAAAACTCTTCCGCTCGTATCAGTTCATTGAAAGTTTGAAAATCGACCACTTGCCCGTAACAACAGACACTGTCTTTATGAACCGATGCTTTTGCCTTTTTCAAATTGTCCTCCGTTAATTCCGCCACAATTCGAACAGGTAATTTTGGAGACATCATCAACAAACCGGCTGAAAATGTCAATTGACCGCATACATATTCATCAAACTTTTTCTTCACTTCGTTGACAAATAAAATCTGTTTATTCCACGGGGCAATAAAAAAGAAATCATCACCACCCGCAAATATCGTATAAACGGAAGAAAATGTCTTTTGGCAAAAAGTCGGGACAACAAGTGTGAAAAAGTTATTAATCAACCGACTTAATGCCGCATAAGAGGCAAAAGTCTTATGCTTTAAACGACTTTGAAACAAAAATCCCAAATTATCTATATCTCCCTTAAAAGTCATTAATGAAGAAACACCCTCAGCTTCATCAGCTAATGTCTCAAACGGCATAAGCGTTGCATCTTCATATTGAGGAACATACGCATTCATACTTCTTTTAGCAAAAAGCGGGGATGAAAACAAAATATTTCTTTCATCCGTCGGTAAAGAAATATCCCATACCCGTTTAATTCTCTTCTCATCGGAAAGTGTTGTATCGGAAGGTAAACTTTTGCTCAATACAACTTGATAACCGAAAACTTCGGTTGCAAAGGCATTTTCCAAATTATGCCCGATGATTAAATATTTTTTTTGCGTTAAATCACTGCCGATTTTCTCGATATCCTCACATAACGAACAAATTGTTTTGCCGTTTTTTGTCGGAAACTGTCCGTCATTTTCACAAACCGCGTCACACGATAACGGAAAAGATGTGAAAACGGGTTTATAATCAACACCGCATAAATCCATTTGAGATAATTTAGCTTTATCAATATTCTGATGTAATTTATTCTGGAAAGAAGGGAAATTATACGCCGTAAAGTCATCCTTGGATGCTTTTTCCCATGCTACGGCAATACTGACGGTTGCAAACATTTTATCATAAAACCATGCTTCCATTTCTTTCTTTATATTCCTTAACGCTGAAATAACCGTCGGTGTATTAGGTGCCACAATCATAAAATGACCGGCAGCATTTATTACTTGGGAAGTTGACGGCAAATTTAACGTATCCAAAATTTTAAGCGCAGCACACTCACTGAATAAAGAAATCAAAAAGGAACGTCCGCGCAATATTTGTGCCGCTTTCTTTTGCGTTTCGGATCCTTGTGCAAAAATAAAGTTCTGAATACCGGAAATATCTCCTTGAATTATTAAAAAAGGAAACTCATTTGCATCTTCAATATCTGCTTCATTTTTCTCGGTTTCATATTCGTATCGCCAAAGAGCGGTTGCCAATGCGGCAGTACTTTTGGAGTGATCATATAACGAAACATTGGAAACCGTTTTGTTCTCAAAAGAACCGTTCTTAAAAGCACTGGCCGACGGTATTGCTTGTGTATAAGTCAACCAAAGCGAATCGAAATTATCCAACCATAAATTTAAATTAGAGGCACAATTTGTCATTTGTTTGAGACTTTCTTCAAATGATTGCCAAAGCTCTTTATATTCATTTGATGCCTCATCTGATGATAAAGACTTTTTTATTTCGGGGAAAAGAGAGTCGACAAAAAGTGGTTTTAACGGATAGATATAGCGTATGTTTTCCTGTTGAATCTTCTCTTTGTCCAATAAATCAAACAAGCACGCCAATCGTGCGGAAATATAGTCATCGCTGTCTGATGAATATGTATATTTTTCATATTCCTGTCGTTCAAAAGCGGCAGATAACCGATCGGCTTCGGAAATAACTTTTTGCAAAACCGTTTCCGCTTTATGATGTTTTGCCGCGGCATTTATCAATGAATCATCAATATCCCGATTACGACTGCTTTGAAACGGAAAAACATTTTCCCCGCGTAACGGCGGCAAATAAGATGATAATTTATCAATGGCCGCCGCTGTGAAAGCCGCATGAATATGAGTAAAATGTTCGTTTCTGAAAGGACAATAAAGTTGTCTGTCTATATCTTGAACCGTTGCCAATGCAGTCCGTTGATAAAACTTGCCTAAATCATGAATAAGGGCTGCAAAAGCCACACGGCATGAAGCTTGTAATAAATTTTCTTTCATTTTTCCTCTTTTTTTTGACAATGTTTCGTTAAATTCGAAAGATGAGTAATTTGTTTTGCAATCTTCAAATAATTTTCAAAATTGCAACCGTTCGGTACAACCTCTTTCAATAAATTTTCTAATTCGTTGAACCAAGCTTCTTTCACTTCTTGGTCTTGAATAACAAAACCATGAATTAAAACACTGTTATTTCTTGCCGATGCCGCTACAATTTTTTCGGGATTCTTGCCATCGGCTTTTTGTAATAATTTCTTACCGAATTCTCGATTAAATTGGTATTTTATAAAAGAAGCAGCCTGCTCTCGCGGTAACTCAAAATATTTCTCGCCGTTATTTTTCTCCTGTTTAGGTATAGGCGGAGAGGAAGTATTACCACAGTATTCCTGTATGTTTTGATCATTTCCTTTAATATATGCCGTATCATATCCTTGTGAGAATAAATATATTTGTCCGACAAGCTCAATAACTCTGTAAATACGCACTTTTACATCTTCATAGTTTCCTATTTTTAATTGTCGTCTGCCGTTCTCTAACAAATCAACGGCTATTCTGAATGCTTGGGGTGCTTTTCGATAACACATGTCTTTATATTTATCCGGATTTGTCTTTTCATTCTCCGTTACGGAAGGCCAATCTTCTTTGAGTTCGGTCATCCAATTTTTAACATCTTCTGTTAAAACCAAACATTCCAAACCTAATTCTTTTAACTGTTTTTCGGGCGGATTTTTGAAAACTGCCTCATTCATTTCCGCATAAGCGGCTTTGTAATCCAACCGATGCCATGCACCGTAAAATTTAGCACAATGATAAATATATTTTTCGGCATCTTGAAATTCATTTGAATAATCTTCCTCTTGAAACATTGTCTCAACAGCTTTAAAATTATAGCCGGACAGAAAAATTTTTGCCTGATCGACTTTCATTAAAAATAAAGCTTTCGAAGCCGGAAAAGGATAAATTTTTTCGGTGTTTTTAATGACCTGGCCTTTATTATCCCTCTCTCCCGTAATATAACGATAATTCACAATACCGTGTCTTAATCCGGCACTATATAATGCCGCACTCATAATTTTCGTTCCCCGTGTCATATCAATCGTAATCTGATGAACCGAGCAAGATAATTTTTCCATTTTATTATGAATAATTTGATTAAAATAATCAAAACATTTATCCGCATCATCTTCATCATTCTCATTCGGTAATGGTTC
This sequence comes from uncultured Alphaproteobacteria bacterium, assembly GCA_947627155.1. GTDB lineage: Bacteria > Pseudomonadota > Alphaproteobacteria > CAAHEQ01 > UBA3637 > RGIG4140. Next base: position 15,064 of record CANQUX010000007.1, read on the forward strand.
TATCTCAATCGTTTTTCCCGTAAATTCCGCTTGCTTTTCGCATTCTGCTTTCAATGCTTGTGCGTTTTCAAGTGTTTTCTTCGATGATAAAAAAACATAATGTGTAAAATTACCATCTCTCATTGTTTTCAAAAAGGGAGTTATAATCGTTCCTTTTTGATCTTCTTTATTTCCTGTCCCGACAGTTAAAAATAAAATACGTGTTTGATGAGTTATCATAAGATATTCCTTTAATTATTAATGACCAGAATTTATTTTTCCATACAAACTTAATGATGTATTTTCCGATTAAAAATCTTCAAAATATTTAAATTTTTTATATTAATTTAACCGTTTACCCCCCTTTTTCCCCATTACTTCTTTTTTATTTAAAATTCAGTTTATTTATTCATTATAAAAAAAGAGAAAATTTTTGCAATACTTTTTTATGTTTTGTAGTATTTTTTGTTCTCTTTTTCTCGATACGAAGTCAAAGCTGTTCAGAAGACTTTTGGACAGATGCAACATTGCTCACACCAATTCAAAGTATTATATTCCTATCGGCATGCATATATTTCAGCATTGGTTCAAAACGAAATACCAACAATAAACATTGCGAAACAGTGTGGCACAAGTGTGAAAATGATTAAGCAATATTATGACCAATCATCACATTTGGCAAATATGTCTCAACTGTTTCTTCCGACAGGCACACCGCGCCTCCTAAAACAGAATGTTTTTTTCGGGGCTTTGAGACACAGTGCTCGATACGAACATCTTTTACCCCTCATTTCGAGGGGTTTTGAATACTTCGAAAAACCTTACAATAAACGGATTATGATCAGATAACAATTTGCGAACAGTGTGTCTTGACTTTTTTGATTCTGACACAAAATTTGTGTCCCGGACTGTGTCTCACGCAGGTTCGTGTCGAGGGTATCAAGCATAATATATCCGTTGTTTCTCAATGATTTAAGCCTTGATTTGACTGTGTCTGAGGCCGAGACACAAAAAAAAGAGGAACGGTTTCCTCTCTCCTTGTAAGTGCTTGAAATTGGAGCGACTTCGGGATTGCTTCGGGCTTTGCCCTCGTCCTCTCTTCGTTCGGACCGCCTCCGGCGTCCGCTCCGCTTCGCTTCGCGACCGAACCCTCAACATCAACCTTGGCAAAACTTAAATTTTCTTAACTAATTGATTTTAAAGAATTTTTTGATTTACGCAACCCCTCTGTCCGATACAATCAGGTACTCCACGACATCAACATCTTCACATATGTGATAGCTACACCTTTATGGTATTGACCACTTTCTTTAACATACTTTCATTTTCATTATAATAACGTGCCGTCATGCTGACATCACTATGATTCACCAGAGACTTAACAACCACCAAAGCTGTTCCGTTATTGAGCAACTCTGTAATAAAGTGTCTGCGACCATAATGCGTAGAACATTCCATTCCAAATGTTTTGTAAATGCTCGTGAATATTTTACTGATACTGTTTCTGTTATAAGGTTTCCTTGTCTTTCGGCTCAGAAAAAGATAACGAGAAGGATTACTTTTTTCCCAATCTTTCACATAATCTTTAATCATTGCCTTTAATTCATCATTGATATAATAACGGCAACTCTTATGCCCCTTATTCTTTTCAGGCGAAAGTTCAACAATATCCCTAACCTTACCAAACGCATCAATCACATCATTATAGGTCAGGTATATAAAGTTTATACAACGCATTCCGGCAAGCCAATTAAAACCAAACATCAGCTTTAATTGTCTTCCATTCCTCATGGTTTCAATATATTTGAAGATTGCTTTCTGTTTTTTCTTATCAATAATAGCTCTGTTAATCATTTTATTACCTCTTAAATGAATATATTTTAATGTTTTTTTATATTATATATTCATTTATTTCGGAATGCAAGTATTTTTTTCACAAAAAATCATGTAATTACAATCAGTTAGTATGAAAATGAATATGTTTGAATATTCTTATTCATTATTCCTGAATGCTTTACTTTATATCTAATCTACATTAAAGTGTTAATACTTATTAAATTACTCAAGGAGAAAATGGCAAAAAATCACATTTTTACGGGGAAACTGTTAAAAATGTCACGAAACCGAATTAACACCGATTTTATCATTACTTATAATCTTTAAATACAAAAAACCTTTAAGTTTTGTAAACAAACCGAACAAAAAGCTTTAAAAGCGCTTAAATTAAGAGAAAAACTAAGGTTAAATAAGTTTTCAGTAAATGGTTAACGATATAAAATTCTATATTATAAAAAATTTTAATTGAAATTTAACATTTATACGAGTAGTATACTTAATAATCAATTAAATGGAAGTTTGATATGACACCAGAGCAAAAAGCAAGACTTAAAATTGATAATATGCTTAAAGATGCAGGTTGGAATATTGTAGATAGAATACACTACAATCCCAGTGTATCAGCAGTAGCCATAGAGGAGGGATTATTAAAAGGTAATCTAGAAGCGGATTACTTGTTATTCATAGAGGGTAAAGCTGTGGGTGTTTTAGAGGCTAAACGTGCAGAAAAGCGACTTGATGATGTGGTTGCTGGACAAGCTGAAAACTATACACACAAATTATTTGATTGGTATCAAACTTGGCAAAATCCGCTACCGTTGATTTATTTGTCAAATGGTAATGAACTCATGTACAAATGCGATGAAACAGAAAATGAATATAAAACGATACAACGGATGCATACTCCAAAAGAGATTGCTAAAATATTAAACCTTCCTTCTTATTTTGCAGGATTACCTGTATTGCAGAAAAAAGGCTTAAGAGACTGCCAATATAAAGCAATTGAAGAATTGGAAAAGAGTTTGAGACAAGGATATAATAAAGCTTTAATGGTATTAGCTACAGGTTCCGGCAAGACCTATGCAGCATGTACGGCTGCATACAGATTCCTTTCATATACACCGGCTAAAAAGATTTTATTCCTTGTTGATAGAAATAATTTAGGACTCCAGGCAGAAGGCGAATTTAGTTCTTATAAGCTTACAGAAACCGGTGATACCTTTAATTCAATTTATACAACAACAAGATTGCGATCGCAAAATATACCAACTGATGCTAATGTTATTATATCAACAATACAGAGATTGTTTTCAGCCATAACCGGTCAAGAAATAGATGATAGTGATGATGCCGAAGATTTAGACTTTGATTCGACTGTTGATGACAAGGAAATACAGTTAGGCGAAGACCTAAAGCTTCCCCCAAATTTCTTTGATTTTATCATTGTTGACGAATGTCATCGATCAATCTATGGAAAATGGAAAAAGGTATTAAATTACTTTTCTTCAGCAAGAATTATTGGTCTTACAGCTACTCCAACACCAGAAGCAGATGCATTTTTTCAAAAGCGCGTAATAAATTATACTCTTGAAAAGTCTATTGCAGATGGTGTCAATGTTGACTACCGTATTTATAGAATAAAAACTAAGATTAGCGAAGAAGGCGGAATCATTCGTAAAGGTGAGAAATATACTGAGCACCCTAATTATAATCATAAAGAAACAAAAATAATTGCTCCGGAAAATATTGATTTTAAAAAAGAAGAACTAAATAGATCGGTTATAGATTTGCCACAAATAAAATTGGTATTAGAAACGTATAAGAATGCAATTTATAAAGATATGTTTCCAAATAGAGAACCTGATTTGAAATATATACCAAAGACTTTAATCTTTGCTCAAAGTGATAAACATGCAGATAGCATTATTCAAATGGTCAAAGAAGTGTTTCCCGATCAATCACCAAATTTCGTAAAGAAAATAACTTACTCTGCTGGTAATAGTAATGAACTTATCCGACAGTTAAGGAATGATAAGGATTTCAGAATCGCTGTTACTGTGACCTTGGTTGCGACAGGAACGGATGTAAAGCCATTGGAAGTTATAATTTTTATGCGTGATGTTAATTCCGAACCTCTTTATATCCAAATGAAAGGCCGAGGAGTGCGCACAATAGGTGATGAACAGCTTCGCAATGTAACTCCAAATGCCGATACAAAAGATTTGTTTTATTTAATAGATGCCGTTGGTGTTACAGAACATGAGAAATTTATTCCAGAACCAATAGAACAAAGCATTAAAGTAAAGCATTTGAAAGAATTGCTTGAGGAAATTACACATGGTAATATTCTAGATGAATATCTTAAAAATTTAGCTGGAAAGATTTCTCGCATAAACAAAAAATCTTCATCCGAACAACGGCAAAAATTCTTTACAATGTCTAATATTGAGATGAAACAAATTGCTCTTAATTTTTATGAAGCCATAGAAAATAAAAAACTTCCACCATTCGAGAATATAAATAAACCAAATATAGAAAGAAAGCAATTGGTTGCATGTTTGGCAGAACATCCTGATGCACGTGAATATCTAATTAAATTAAATGCAGGCTTTATTAAAATAATTACTGAAGGTGAAGATCAATTAATCTATAAAGGATTTTCAACAGAAGAAGCAAAGCAAATCACTTCAGATTTTGAAGCATATTTAAAAGAAAATAAAGATAAAATAGAAGCCTTAAAAATCATTTATAATGATATCAGAGAAGAAATTACTTATGATTTGTTAAAAGATTTATATGAAAAATTACAGGAACATAGCTCAAAATTCAAGATATCAACGCTATGGAATTCATACTCAATACTTGAACCAAAGTGTGTAACAAAATTTACTACAAGAGAACAAAGAGATGCCTTAACAAATTTAATTAATTTAGTGAGATATGCATTTAAAACCACCAAAGAACTACATGACTTTATTTCTATAATTTCTAGAAATTTTGAATTATGGTGCGGACAAAAACAGAGAATACACCCCTTGACAGATACTCAAAAAGAATTAGCATTAAGAATTGCTCAATATATAGCAACCAATGGTGCTTTAACAGTTGAAGAAATGCGTCAAGATACTTCACATATACAACTCTTAGCACAGTCTGAAAAAGAATTTGGTTCTATGGAAAATGTAGGCAATACCTTATCAACATTATCTAGATTTATATTAGCAGCGTAGGAGATACTAAATGGCTGATAACAAAAATGAACAAGCACTTGTCTCAAAAGTATGGAAAATAGCAAATGTCCTGTCTTCTGATGGGGTTGGCTTTACTGATTATATTATTCAATTAACTTATTTGCTTTTCCTTAAAATGGACTATGAAATGAGTAAACTTGGCTGTCAAAGCAGTATTCCAGAGGAATATCGATGGGATAAGCTTAAAGAATATGACGGTCTTGAATTGATTTCACAATATGAGGAAACTTTGAGCGCCCTGTCGCAAATGAATAATCTTATCGGTACAATCTTTATTAAGGCCAAAAATGGTATTTCAAAGCCTGTAAATCTAAAGAAAATCATATCTATGATTGATGAAGAAAATTGGCTTTCTATGGATGGCGATGTCAAAGGTGCTATCTATGAGGGAATTCTTGAAAAGAATGGACAAGACAAAAAAAGTGGTGCAGGACAATACTTTACGCCAAGAGCTCTGATTAACGCTATGGTAGATGTCGTAAGACCTAATATCGGCGAAACAGTTTGTGACCCAGCCTGTGGAACAGGGGGCTTTTTACTCTCAGCTTATGAGTATATGAAAAAACAGTCCGTAAATAAGGATAAATTGGATTTCCTGCAAAATAAAGCCTTACATGGTGTTGATAATACCGCATTGGTCGTTACATTGGCTTCAATGAATTTATATTTACATGGTATTGGAATAAATAGAAGCCCGATAAAATGTGATGATTCATTAGAAAAAGAGCCGGAAGAATTGGTAGATATTGTTCTTGCTAACCCGCCATTCGGAACAAGACCGCAAGGTGCATCTAATATCTCAGCAATGCGTAGTGATTTATATGCAGCCACAAGCAATAACCAACTAAACTTTTTGCAGCACATTATGTTGATGCTAAAAAATGGTGGTCGCGCTGCGGTAGTTTTACCAGATAATGTTCTTTTTGAAGCTGGTGCAGGTGAAACGATTCGGAAAAAACTTTTGAATGATTTTAATCTACATACTATATTGAGACTACCGACAGGTATCTTTTATGCTAATGGTGTTAAAGCTAACGTATTATTCTTTACAAAAGGTACTAAGACAAAAGATTTGTGGATTTATGATTATCGCACAGGCATTAAGCATACATTAGCTACAAATCCATTAAAAAGAGCGGATTTAAATGATTTTGTTGCTTGTTATAATGCAGATAATATTACCGCAAGAAAAGAAACTTGGTCTGAAGAAAATCCTAATGGTCGTTGGAAAAAATTCACCTATAATGACCTTATCTCCCGAACAAATACAAGTCTTGATATCACATGGATAAAAAATGATGAAGATGAGTTTAAAGACTACTCTCTGAAACAATTATTTGATTTGGTTAAAGAAAAAAGTGCTAATATTGCAACTGCAGTAACAGAATTAGAAACACTTATTGCGGAGATAAAAGAATAATGGAAGCCTTAGATGCATTAAAACAAAGAATCTTATCCCTTGCTATTCAAGGAAAATTAGTTCCTCAAGACCCGAAAGACGAGTCTGCATCGGTATTGTTGGAGAGAATCAAAGCTGAGAAGGCGGAGCTTGTAAAGCAAGGAAAAATCAAGAAAGACAAACAAGAAAGTCGCATTTTTAAAGGTGATGATAACAAATATTATGAGAAGATAGGCTCAGAAACCAAAGATATCACCGACGAAATCCCATTTGAAATACCAGATAGTTGGGAATGGGTGAGACTAGGAAATATTGGTAATTGGAAAGCAGGTAGCACACCGAATAGAGTTAATTCAGCCTATTATAATGGTAATATACCATGGCTTAAAACTGGTGATTTAAATGATGGTGTAATAAATAATGTTCCTGAATGTATTACAGAATTAGCCCTTAAAGAAACATCTTTAAGATTGAATCCAAAAGGTTCTGTTCTTATTGCAATGTATGGTGCAACTATTGGAAAAGTAGGTGTTCTTGATATTGAAAGCACAACTAATCAAGCCTGCTGTGCCTGTATTTGTTATCACAGTATATGGAATTGGTACCTATTTTATTATCTTTTAGCACAAAGGAGATATTTTGTCTCAAAGGGATTTGGAGGAGCACAGCCGAATATATCAAGAGAGAAAATAATTGCAACACTTATTCCCCTACCACCATTATCGGAGCAGGAGCGGATAGTGAGTGAGATCGAGAGGATATTCAAGGAAATAGAGGCCATAAAGGCCAATCAAGAGGAATTAAGTAAATTCAAGGAAGGGATAAAGAATAAGATACTTAACTTAGCTATACAGGGCAAATTGGTAGAACAAGACCCGAAAGACGAGCCGGCATCGGTATTGTTGGAGAGAATCAAAGCCGAGAAGGCGGAGCTTGTAAAGCAAGGGAAAATCAAGAAAGATAAACAAGAAAGTCGCATTTTTAAAGGTGCTGATAATCGTCATTATGAGCAGATAGGTTCAGAAATCAAAGATATCACCGATGAAATCCCATTCGATATTCCAAATTCATGGCAATGGTGCAGATTGGGAAGTATAATAAACTACGGAGAAACAAAAGCAGTAACATATTCTGAATGTAATAAAAATCTATGGTTATTAGATTTAGAAGACATTGAAAAAGATACCTCTTGTATATTAAAGAAAAATAGAATTCAAGATAAACCATTTAAAAGCACTAAAAAAACCTTTATAAAAGGTGATGTTTTATATAGTAAACTTCGACCTTATTTAAATAAAGTTATTGTTGCAGATGAAGATGGCATATGTACCTCCGAGATACTTCCTTTTAGAATATATTATGGTATAGTTCCAGAATATCTTCAATATTGCCTTAAATCCAAATACTTTTATGAATATGTAAATCGATTAACTTATGGTGTGAAAATGCCAAGATTAGGAACTGAAGATGGGAAAAAAGGTATGATTCCTCTAGCACCACTACGAGAACAATATAAAATTATAAAAATACTGTGTGAGGTATTAGAATTTATAAACCAGCTGTAATTCTAAAGAGACTTGCAATTTTAAGCATAATGCGTATTTGCTCTTTAAATGGTGGTAAAGGAATTATTGTCTCTCTTACGAATTGTGAATTTATTCTTTGTTGTCCCGCTGTTCCTGTGAAGTTCTTTACGCCATTTATTATAAAATAATCAGTTTTGCATATAGCTAGAATATATTCAGGCATGATATTACAATATGGTCTTATTATGTGTAATTCCGTAGTTCCTGCGCCTATTCCATTAGGTAAGTCCGAAAAAATAACAGATTTACGATTTTCAAAGCATGGTGTAATCTTTGCAACACTCACATCATTATTTGCGAAATGAGTAAATCCTTGCTTTATTTCACCCCATTTCCTTATAGTATAGGTGTGTTTATTTTGAAAACCATCTGATATCAAATTCATAGGAATAAAAGCAACCTCTAATTTATCATCTGCAGTATTTCTGGGATTTAGTTGGCAAATACTTCCCAATCTGCACCATTGCCATGAATTTGGAATATCGAATGGGATTTCATCGGTGATATCTTTGATTTCTGAACCTATCTGCTCATAATGACGATTATCATTTATAAACAATCCCTCAATTTGTGTTAAAATATAATCTCTTTTAACTTTATGAGGAGAATTTTAATGAAAAAAGAATTTAAGCAATATTTATTAAATCAAAATCTTTCAAAAAATACAATAAACTCATACCTTTTTACTTTTAATCAACTGAATAAAATGTATGACATATCTTATCTGACAAAGAAAAAATTATTGGATTATAAAATGTTTTTAATTGAGAATTATCGACCACAAACGGTTAATCTGCGAATAAGAGGCGTTAATTGTTATTTGGAAAGCATTCAAAAGGAACAATATCGTTTATCGACAATTAAAGTTCAAACCAAAAATTACCTTGAAAATGTAATCAGCGAAGCTGACTATGAATATCTGAAAGGTAAATTAAAACGATATAATAAATTTTGGTATTTTGTTATCCGATTTATGGCAGCCACAGGTGCTCGTGTTAGTGAACTGGTACAAATCAAAGTAGAACATATTAAAATCGGATATTTAGACTTATATTCCAAAGGAGGGAAGCTTCGTAGAATATATATTCCTATAAAGTTGCAAACAGAAGCATTAAAATGGTTAGAAGAAAGGAATATAAGTACAGGCTTTATATTTCTCAATCGATTTGGAGATAAAATAACACCGAGAGGTATTGCCGGCCAATTAAAGATTATAGCAGACAAATATGGTATTGATAAGAAAGTGATTTATCCGCATTCTTTCAGACATCGTTTTGCTAAAAATTTTTTGAGCAAATTTAATGATATATCCTTACTTGCTGATCTTATGGGACATGAAAGTATAGAAACCACGAGAATTTATTTGCGGCGAACAAGTACTGAGCAACAAAAGATAGTGAATGAAATTATAGATTGGTAAATTTTATTTTTCACTTGACTTTTAGGTTTTTCTATGTTATATAATATTATAAATGGTCATCTACCACGTGTAGAAAGACTTCTGAAGGTCGTCCTCTTGGGCGACTTTCACTTTTTTAAATCTCTATTCTCGGGTCTGGAAATTCATGAGACTGCTGTTCAAAGCGATAAATGGTACCTGGATTATTAGTACAATAAGAAGTAATTAATTGATATCCTTCTGGTTTCTTTTGCTTTCCTAAAATGACAACGAAATTATATTTTTGAGCCCATAAATAAATTCTATCTTCTACAAAAGATTTTCTGCCCTTTTTCTTTCTATGTGGTTTTATCCAACAAATTATATCAGATGATTGGTAATTCGTTATAATTTTCGAAATCCAGTGAATTCTGCGACATCTCTCAAAATCAGGAAAACGTTCGCCATTTTTTTTCTTTTTCTCAAAATCTTGCGTTACCAAATGCCAAAAGCATTCATGTTTATTGTCGTATAAGGGATTAATACGACAGTGGACAGGTTTCCCAAAAAATGATAATTTACCAGAAATTTCGTTTAAATATACATCATAAATATCGTTTATGCGTGTTGCATAGTTATTACAATTAATATCTAAAATTTCAGGAAGTTCTAAAATCATTTATTACCATCCCAAAGAAATAAATTGAATTTTTGATCAGAATATCTAGAATTTTTATCAAAACTTACACCAAGCATACATTCTATCTTGTTACATAGTTCCATTTTCGTTTGACTTGGCTGTACATTTATTTCATTTATTCTATCTTTATACCCAATAGCACCAATTAAAAGATCGGCTAGTTGTAATAATTCAGATTCATGAGAACGAATTTGTTGCACATCTATAGCTTTATTTGTATAGTGCAAAATATTTTTTAATTTACACACTTTTTCGCAACCAATTGTATCTTTGATATCAATATAAATTTTATAATTTTTATATGGCTGTAGAATATGTCTCAACATGTTATAATACATTTTATAATACCATTCATTATGAGTCTGGCGAAATTTCTTATGATTGAGTTGTTTTTTATCTATAATTTTAATTGCTCTAAACCGCAGACATTCTTCATTTACATATAAATCTATTAAATCTGCGTAAAAATCACATTTAGCAGGAGAAATCTTTGTCCATTTGATTTCCATTTTACGATTCAAATTATGCTTTTCTTTCAATTGCCTTATTTTTAAGCTTATATCTCTAACTTTGCTAACAGGACATGATATTCCCCCAATGACCATTGATTTATGATGGTCATTTTGTAAATGGCAAGATTCATCACAATATATGTTGATAGTAGGATTTTCCATACTTATTCCTTTGATTAAAATTACAAATATTCTGGTATACTATAGCATATTTCTTAAAAATTCAAGAAAAATATGTTGTTAGCATACTATAATCGTCATTATGAGCAGATAGGCTCAGAAATCAAAGATATCACCAATGAAATCCCTTTCGATATCCCAAATAACTGGGAATGGTGCAGATTGGGAAGCATTATAAATCTCACATCTGGAAGAGATTTAACACCAGATTGTTATTCGGATATAGAAAAAAAAGATTGTGTTCCATACATCACAGGCGCAAGCAATATAGAAAATGAACAAGTCATAATAAATCGTTGGACATCAAAGCCTCAAACTCTTGCCTACAAAGGTGATTTACTTTTAACCTGCAAAGGAACAGTTGGCTTGCTTGCGTTTTTACAGTGCGAAAAAGCTCATATTGCAAGGCAAATAATGTCTATAAAACAATTTGCCTGCATTGATATGTTTTACCTCAAATATTTTGTTTTATCTTATATTGCAGAATTACAACATAAAGCCAAAAGTATGATTCCAGGCATATCAAGGGATGATATTTTACAAACATTATGCCCTATACCTCCTTTTAAAGAGCAGCATAGAATTGCGAAAAAGATAGAATCAATATTGAATGCTATTGAAGATTTATAGTTCATTAATAATCAAAAGAGCATTTTCTACTTTATTTGATATTCTGATTTGTTCGTTATATGGAGGTAAAGGTATTAAAAGGCTTTTTAATGCTTCACCATTAACATTTGGTTGGCCTGTTCCCATAGATTTTGCCTTTAGTTGTTTCCAATACATAGAAGATTCTAAAAACAATTTTATATAATCTTCACTAACATTAACAATAGGGATTAAACGAATTAAATATGAAGCAAACACGGATAGTCCGCAAATGTCTTTTATTATATAACTTTTACCGACAGTGCCACCTGTCCTTGCAATTAGTATATCTTTCAAGGACAATTTATAATTAAGCAATTCTTTTTCAGATATTTCACAAAATGGGACATTATTCCAACATACCGAGTTGTTTTGAATATCTGTAATTCTTAATAGTTTAATATTTCCCTCTGATTTTGCAGATGCAGTATATCCGTAATGTATCTGTTTTGTTATATCGACCAATCTGCACCATTCCCAGCTATTTGGGATATCGAAAGGGATTTCATCGCTGATGTCTTTGACTTCAGAGCCGATCTGCTCATAATGACGATTATCATTAGTTATTATGTCAAAGATATATAGGAATAAGCAGTTGTAATCTTTTAAAAAAATAACAAAAATAAATCTCATTAACACATTCGCTTGATCTTGTGTTTCTTTAATCAATATCTCAATTTGTTCTCGGGTCAGCCCCCGGGAGGTAAAAATGTTTTCCAATCCTTTAATCCTTAAATTCGCCCAAAACAGCTTGTTTCGTAACTCTTCAGCTTCTTTTTCCAAATGCTCTATGCGTATGTTTGCCAAGTTAAGCTCTTTGGTTGCATATTCGGCTTTCGCTTCATAATATTCCTTCTCGTTCTTTAAAACCTTTTTATCAATATTGTTCATATTCTCTATAATCGGAACAAATTCTTTATTCGTATAAATTAAATGACGACGTCCTTGTTTATCAAAATGTTTTTTCAAATACCCCAGCTTAATCAGTTTGGCAACGGCTTTCCGGGCGGTGTCCGGCTGAATATCAATGCACTTGGCTATGTTTTCATTATTTCCGAAGAAAGTCGGATGTCTTTCATTGCCGGTACGGAATTTTATCAATTGAATAATCATTCTTTCTGTAACGGATAGTTCTGATTTGCATTTTGTCATGATGTATCCTTGTGTTATAAAATCAAAAATTATCTTGCAAAATCTACCGTTGGCATCTATATCTGCCCTTTGGCATTGATATCCGAATATTCGGTGATTTTGGCATTGATATCCGCTTTGCCTGTCACGTATATCCGGTTAAAGCGGCATTGATATCCGCATATTGTGGCATTGATATCCGCCTTTGAAATTCCGAACACCTTGTAAATCAAGGCTTCCAAAGGTGTTTTCGGCTCCTAAAATATAATTAAAAAATAAAGAAAAAGATATATTATAATAGAGCTTTTTTTTGATTTTAATTAAAATAGAAAACCAAATGTAATCTCCGGTAGTTTGCCTGACGGGTTTATTATACCACAGGGCTTTTCGTGTTTGCAAAATTTAAATCGGCAATTGAAAGCAAAAATAATATTGACAAGCACGCACTTGATTAAATTCAAAAGGAAACTAAAAATGCCCTAAAATCAAAGGAAAGTTAAGTTTCAAGAAAAGCGATTCGGAAAATTGCTTAAAACCAAACAGTTTCAATGGTTTCAAGGAATTTATTCGCATTTTATGATACTTTAAAAAGTTATGTTTTTATTTTTTTTCAAACCCGATTGATGCAATTTCTTCCGATAAATATTTTTGTAAGAAAAAACTATAAATTTATAGGAAGATTAAAATGAATCAAAAACATTATACACAAAAAAATACTTCTAACAATCACATTTCCGAATTTGAAAAGTTTTGTACAGGTATAAACAAAATAAAAGAACGCATTCAATATAAAACCTTGGGTGAAGAAGTAACACAAGATAATATTGAAAGCGAATATAATCTGGTAATTGATGATATCGAAAGTTTGGAAGATTGTATTAAAACACAAATGAACGGCAACTTGGCCGCGATTATCAATACCGCGCACAGCAGTTTATTCTTGGAATGCTGTTTGCACAGTGTCGGCCTTGAAGGCATTGAATATCTGATAAAACGCGGGGCTGAAATCAATTATACCAATCTGTTGGGTCTTAATGCTTTGCATATGATTATTTTAAACAAATTGATGGGACAGGAAAATAAAGAAAAAGCCGTTAAAATATTGATAGAGAAAGGCATAGATATTAATCGTCCGAACCTGCAATGCGAAACACCGTTAATGTTGGCTTTAAAGCAAATAGAATTTGGTGTGGCAAACATTTTAATTAATAACAACGCTTATATCTTACGTTTGCCCTCTTGTACAACAAATGAAACAAATTCCGAAGAAAAGTAAAACAAAACCGCTTTTAAAGAAATCAATAACAAACCGCCCTGCTTCTGGGGCGGTTTTAATAATATCGATTACTTAATACATTTTTTGATGGCACCGCAAGCTTCATATATTTTCCCCGCAGCATAGATTAACTCTTCATATTGTTTGGCTTTCTTTAATTTTTCCTGCTGACGAAACACATAAAACAATTTGTTATATAATAGCTCGCACTTTTGTACAAAATCTTTTAAAATATCATTTATTGATTCCGTATTCTCTTCATTCAATACTTTATAACGGGCTATTTGATTATAATGTTTGGCAAAATAGGTATTCATGTCTTCTCGGTTTTTAAAGAATTTATATCCGCGATGCTTTTCGGTGGTTTCAATCAATACTTTCATAACAAATCTCCTTTATTTTATGACTTCCTGTCATATTTATGAAAGATGGAAGAGCTTGATTTGAAAAAATCATGCAAAATCATGAACTTATTTTAAAAAATATTCGAAAAAAGCTTGACAGGCGATTCATTGCATGATTAAATATTGTTATAAACAAAAGTAAACTGAAAGGAAAACTGAAATGACCAAATCTCAAGCAGAAATGAACCAAAAACTGATGAACGCATTATATTATGATGATTTTGAAACAATAGATAATCTTTTAAGTCAAGGGGTTGATGTTAATTTACCGTATAACCAAAACGGGTGGACACCTTTTTTATGGGTTTGTAAAGATCATTGCAGTCCGGGAATTATCCGGCAATTTTTGGATTACGGCGGAAAAGCAGATTGGAAAAACAATAAGGGATCTACACCTTTACACATTATGGCTGCTCGCCGAAGTTCTTTTGATTGTTTGGCTGTGTTAATAGACGCAGGTGCTGATCCGAACGCTCGTGATAATGACGGCAACACGCCGTTAATGATTGCGCTTCATCATCCGCAAGTTTCCATGAGAACGGATGTTGTGGAGAATTTAATGCTTGTGACCGACCTTACCATTCAAAACAACAAAAAAGAAACCGCTTACGACATTGCCAAAGCAAATCCCGCATTTGATAATACCGCACTTCTGCTTGAATTAAAGCCTGTTGAAAAGTTAACCGATGAAGATATATACACCCTTTTCAAAAATGTTTCGGATGATAACCATGATGAATAGCATTCTTGAACAGGAGCTTTATCATTGAATGGTGAAACACCATTATTTTTTAACAATTTATAAACAATGCCGAACCAATTAAAGAATGTTTACAAACCAACGAATAAATACCGAACGGCAGGAGGAAAATATCAAGAAGAAATCTTTTTTGAATCAATAGGTTATAATGAGATAAAAAATTCATTTTTTCATGAAAATATTTTTGACAATAAAGGTCGATTCGGTGTATTATAATCATATCAAGAGATTGCTTTTCAATGTGGATTTAACCTGACTTGCCCGGCATTAAACGGACTAAATAAGGAAAGAATACAAGACAACCGACAGCGTAGGGTGCGCCGTTATTTTAAAGAGGATAAAGAGGTAGGGGTATGGAGAATAAAATAACTTTTAATGGTTACAGTATAACTAAAAGAGGAAACTGTTGGCACTTGTATATCAAGAAGGAACTTACAGGCAAAAGAATTCGCCAAAGTCTCAATACTTATGACAAGGATACTGCCATCACCAGAGCCAGAGAGATCTATTTGGCATTACAAGCGGAGTATGATACAGGTGTGGGACAGAACAGTTTTCGAGTCAACGCTGAAGACTTTATTGCAGCTACCAATAATCCGCAACATCGTGAATATATGAAACGCTGCTTCATTCCTTATTTCGGTGACAAGATTGGGAATAAAACGAAAATCAAGGACATCAACAAACTTACAAATTTGGATTTGATTAAATATGTGGAATATCGGAGAAGCATCGTGTCCGCCAAGACACATAAGCCCTCCAAACCCACAACCATTATTCGTGAAAATAATACGCTTCGTTCATTTTTGAACTGGTGCTACACCACCGGTCGCATAAGCAAACAGTTGAAACTTCCAACCATTCGGAGCAAAGAGAACATTTATGATGAGAATGGCAATCCGATATTTGAAGACTTATCAGGCAAACGCAGTGCCTTTACAAGTGAGGAGATTCAAAAAATCTTTTCAACATTGCTAAAAGAAATTAAATCTGAAACCAATCAGCATACCAAACGCCGTAAACTACTGCTCTTTTATTATATCAATATTCTGTATGAAACAGGAATTCGTCCCATTGAATTACGCAACCTTACCTGGCGTCAATATCAACCGAACTTCGGGGAAGGAGGACTGTTTAATGAGGTTTACAGTCGCAAGCAAAATAACAAACGTTGTATTGCTTTATCTCCGAAGATTGTGAAAATGCTGAACAAATTAAAATTCCGGCAAAAACGTTTTTGTGAATTGCATGACATTGAATTTAACGAAGATAAAATTAACATAATCAGCATTTGTAACAGTAATAATGAATCGAATCGATATGAAATCAAAGCTGTTAAAGAGTTGGATAACGGTTTCAGAAGACTTTTGGACAGATGCAACATTGCTCATACCAATTCAAAGGTATTATATTCCTATCGGCATGCATATATTTCAGCATTGGTTCAAAATGAAATACCAACAATAAACATTGCGAAACAGTGTGGCACAAGTGTGAAAATGATTGAGCAATATTATGACCAATCATCACACTTGGCAAACATGTCTCAACTGTTTCTTCCGACAGGCGCCCGCGCCTCCTAAAACAGAATGTTTTTTTCGAGGCTTTGAGACACAGTGCTCAATACGAACATTTTTTACCCCTCATTTCGAGGGGTTTTGAATACTTCGAAAAACCTTATAATACATGGATTATGATCAGATAACAATTTGCGAACAGTGTGTCTGGACTTTTTTGATTCTGACACAAAATTTGTGTCCCGGACTGTGTCTCACGCAGGTTCGTGTTGAGGGTATCAAGCATAATATATCCGTTGTTTCTCAATGATTTAAGCATTGATTTGACTGTGTCTGAGGTCGAGACACAAAAAAAAGAGGAACGGTTTCCTCTCTCCTTGTAAGTGCTTGAAATTGGAGCGGGTGAAGGGATTCGAACCCTCGACATCAACCTTGGCAAGGTTGCGCTCTACCCCTGAGCTACGCCCGCATTCAATATTTCTCTTTTATACCACTTTTTTTCCATTTTGCAAGAAAAATTTGCATTTTATTTTATTTTTTTTATAATCACCTGAAATATATTATGTTTTTTAACCTGCTTTTTGCCGAAAATTTCAAATTACAACGTAGGCGGAACCACCTCCACGCCTAAAATACGATTCCTTTCTTTTTCCGTGACCGTAAAGGAATAACCGTTTAACACAAAAGTTTCCCCGACTTGCGGAATTTTTTCGGTTTCATACATTAAATAACCGGCAATGGTTGCCGCATGTTCATCGGACAAATTCCATTTGAAATGGCGGTTAATATCGCGAATGGTTGCCGTTCCCTCCAATAAATAACCGCCGGCATCTGTTTTTTTCACCTGCAAAATCGATTCCTCCGGCCGATCATTTTCATCGGAAATATCGCCGACAATTTCTTCCAACACGTCTTCCAACGTAACAACGCCTTCAATACTGCCGTATTCATCAACCACCAATGCAAAATGTTCCCGCCGTTTTTTAAACGCATGCAACTGATCCAATAACGAGGTGGTATTCAACACAAACCACGGCTTTGTAATATAATCGGCTATATGAATGTTTTTTTTGCCGTGATAATATAAATTCATCACTTTCAACAACGCCTTTGCGTGCAAAATGCCGATAATGTTATCCGGCGTTCCTTTCCACAAGGGCAACCGACTGTACGGCGATCGGCTGACAAAATCAAAAATTTCCGCTAATCCGGCAGTAATGTTTAACGACACCAACTGACTGCGATGCACCATAATATCTTCCACCGTGACTTCGCCCAAATCAAGCACGCTTTTGAGCATACCTTTTTCCTGACTCATCACGGCATCATCCGTAGGCATCAGTAATGCGCCGCGAATTTCGGCTTTCACCTCTTCCGCCGTTGTTTGATTATTTTCTTTAACGGGAAACAAACGCATTAACATTTTTGAAATCCAATTTAAAGCTTTGACGAACGGCGAAAAGCACACCGTCATGATCGATAAAATCGGCGCTACCTTTAACGTGAAACTCGTTGCATTGTTAATGGCGTAGGTTTTCGGCAAAATCTCGGAAAAAACAAGCACAACGAAACTCACGCCGAATGTGGCAATCAACACGCCGTATTTATCACCGAACAATTCAATCAACAAACCGGTGGACAAAGCGGTAATGGCAATATTAACAATATTATTGCCGAATAATAACGTTCCCAGCAAACAAGACGAATCCTGCTTTAACTGATTGACTTTTTTAGCGCGCGCATTTCCGTTTTTTTCCAACTCGCACAACAGGGGGCGCGAAACCGCCGTCATGGCCGTTTCCGTTCCCGAAAAGAAAAAGGATAACATCAATAAAATAAGTAATAAGCCGTATTCAATCATTTTTTCTCATCCGTCGATTTAGAAGTGTTTAAATTCGATTCGAAACGATGCCGATATCGATGAAAAAAACGCCGCTTTATTTTTGTTTGCTTATAGCGAAACGATTTTTTAAACTCCGATTTTTGTTCCGATTCGTCATCAAAAACAACCGTAATCAATCCGCGCTTTTCCAATTCGTTCAGCAATCTGCCGACGGTTCTGTAAGGCGATTCGCGAAACGATTCAATCATTAAATCGGCTTTTTCATAATACGGATATCGCTCGGCAATTAACTGCTCAACCACTTTTTTGTTATCGGCAGCCGGAACAAGCGGCCGATGCGTACGCCCCTGCGTGCGTCGACTGATCACTTCGCTGCCGGCTTTCAGCCAAACGGACACTGCTTTTTCTTTGGCAAGCGCCCGTGTTTTTTCCGACAAAAACGCATCGCCGCCCGAAGATAACACGCAAGGCGCTCCGTTTAACAGCCGATTCATCACGCGTTCTTCACCCAATCGAAACTCATCTATTCCGAATTTGGCAAACAGCTCGTTGATTGAAAAACCGGTGCTTTTTTCAATTTCTTTATCACTGTCCACAAACGGTAATTGCAGTTTGCGCGATAAGATTCGCCCTAAACTTGTTTTACCGACACCCATCATTCCGACAAGTAAAATAATTTTGGGTTGTAATAATTTTCGTTTCATTTCTTGACAATTCCGGTTAAATTATTGTATAGTGTTATTCACATCATATCAATAAATATTTCATTTGTCTAGTGAGGGATGAAAAAATGTTTAATAAATCCGAAAAAAAATATTATTTAGCTAAAATTTTAGCGGTTTTGGTTGTTGCCGCATTCGTCGCCTTGGCGTTCGTAAACCCCAAACCCGTCGTTCAGCATATTGAAAAACCTTATACAAATGTGACGCATGCCCAATAACTTTTTTCAATTTTTAACGCTGATTATCGGCCTTTTCAGCCTGTCTCCCGCATGGGCGCAGGATTTTAAATCGGAAGTGGCCGTTGAATCGCTGCCCGAGTTATCGGCCAACGTTTTAGGAACGATTCAAACAAAAAATCCGCGTTTATGGTCCGGTACGCCGGCAGATAAGCTGTTAGAAACGCTTGAAAAAACCGGAAAAGCAAATTTATCGCCCGCTGCACGCGCGCTGGTGACTTATTTATTGCAACTGGATATAACGGGCGCCGGTTTTAACGATTCTCAAAACATTTTGCACTCCGATCGTTTTTTCGTTACCCGATTAAAAACACTCGAACGCCAAGGTGAATGGGATATTGTTTTAAATTTGATTGAAAAAGTGCCCGAAACGGAAATAACAAACGAAATAAAGCAAATAAAAGCAACGGTTTTGTTAATGAAAGGGCTTGTGAAAGAAGCGTGTCAATTACAGGAGGAATTGGCCGAGGCAAAAAATGAAAACGGGGAAGCCGTTTCAAATATTGAGGCCGATAAAATGCTGATCAGCTGTTTTTTGGCAAAAGAGGAAAAAGATAAGGCCGTTTTGGCGTATGATTTGTTTCAAGACGCACACCCCGATGCCGATTCGGCTTTTACGGCACTGGCCGATATGACGCTACGGGAATTACCGGTCGAATTGCCCGAAAATCTTGTTTTATCACCGAGTGATGTTTATTTATATGCGTTGGTTAAAAATCCGACATTGAATATTGCGCTGCAAACGCGGGAAGTGAAAAAAATATTATCGGATTTACCCGCAACCGATATTATTTTACGCATTCGCCTCGGGGAACAAATCGGATTGGATTTGCTTGAATTACAACGACTTTATCGCTTGCCGCTCATCAATTTACCGACGGATAATGCCGTTGCACAAAGAGTGCAAACTTATCAACAAATTCAAGCCGAAACTGATGCTTCAAAAAAAGCGGCACTCATTTCAAAATGGCTGAAACTTGTTCAAAAAGATAATTTGTTTGTTCCGCTCGCACCGCTGATTGCCGAAACATTTCACCAACTGGAAGCTGATGAAAAATATATTGACTTGGCGTTATATGCCGTTCAAGCTTTTGCTTTAACAAAAAATCTTGCGGCGGCGGAACCGTGGTTTGAATTGTTAGAGGAGAATAATTTATATCAGGATCAATATTTAACGGCTTCTTTATTATTACAAACCCTCGGTCAGGGACAGCGAGATTTTCAAGAACGACTCGATTATTATTGCTCCTATGCCAAACCGGTTGATTGCGCACGTTTAAAACAATTTCTGCCCGAAGAAAACGACAACGAAAATTCCTCTTCCGAAAAAGAAAACCCGCAACTGACAACACAGCTCGGCGAATTGCTTTTAAATGCCGTTTTAAATATTGCCGACGGCAAAGACGTAAAAGACTCTTACACTTTTATTCAAAAAGCCGCCCGACCCGTCCAAGGCCGTGCCATATTGAGAGAAGGGATTATTTCACAATGAAGCAAGCGCAAATCGAGGCTTTTTTGGAAATGATGATTGCCGAACGCGGCGCATCGCCCCGCACCATTGCTTCTTACCGGCATGATTTGGAAGATTTAAACGCATTTTTATCGGCGCGTCGCATTCACGCAGCAAAAGCCGAACATACCGATTTACAAGCATATATGCGCTCTTTAACCACACAAGGATTAAGCCCGAAAACATGCACACGCCGGCTGTCGGCCATTCATGAATTTTATCGGTTTTTGTTTTCGGAGAACATCATTAAAAAAAATCCCGCCGATTATTTGGAAGCACCGAAAACAGGGAAATCCCTACCGAAATATTTAACGGAACAGGAAGTTGCAACCCTTATTCAAACGGCTTCGCAAAAAAACACGCGTATGCGGGCTTTGTTGGAAATTTTATATGCCTCCGGCATGCGCGTGAGTGAATTGGTTTCCTTGTCTGTGCAAGCGGTTACAAAAGATAATCGCACCATTTCTGTTATCGGAAAAGGCAATAAAGAACGTCTTGTTCCTTTAAACGAGGCAGCGCGGTTAGCCCTCAACGATTGGTTAACGGAAAGGGAACTCACTTTAAAAAAAGGGCGCTATTCCAAATGGCTGTTTCCCTCAAGCGGCGCATCGGGACATTTAACCCGAGACGGTTTTTTTAAAGCTTTAAAAGAAATTGCGTTAATCGCCGGCATTATGCCCGATAAAGTTTCGCCGCATGTTTTTCGGCATTCGTTTGCCAGTCATTTAATTGCGCATAACGCCGATTTGCGCACCGTTCAGCAAATGCTCGGGCATGCTAACATTGCCACAACGGAAATTTATACGCACATTTTGCAGGACCGATTAAAAAACACGGTTGAAAAATCACATCCTTTGGCGTATAGTAGGAAAAAGGATTTATAAATGAAAATTTTGAACAGATACATTTTTAAACAACTGATTGTTGCTTTCCTGTTAATTTTACTGGGATTAACAACACTTGTATGGTTGACTCAATCTCTGCGTATGATTGATATGATTGTCACCCAAGGTGTATCGGTGCGTATTTTCATTCAGATGACTTTGTTGGTCTTGCCGAATTTTTTACAAATTCTTTCACCGCTGGCGTTGTTTGCCGTTATTTTATTTATTTTCTCCCGAATGCAAAGTGATAAAGAAATTATGGTGATGCAGGCAATCGGTATGTCCAACGGACAAATTACCCGATCGGTTATTTTACTGTCTGTGATTTTAACGGTTTTCGGTTATGTCATGACTTTGGATTTAATCCCGGCTTCCTATGCCAAACTCAATCAACTGCGCTGGCAGGTTCGGAACGATTTATCGCATCTTCTTTTACAGGAAGGCCAATTCAATTCATTTAAAAACGGTTTAACACTTTACATTCGCGAACGATCATCTGACGGGACGGTACGCGGCGTGATGGCGTATGATGCAAAAGATCCGGAAAAAATTGCCGTGTTGGTTGCCGAAAACGGTTTGATTTTTCAAGAAGATGATGGTTTTCAACTGATTTTTCACAAAGGAACGCGACAAGAATATAATCCGAACACAAAGAATTTTTCAATTCTGAAATTTGATAAATATACCATGTTTTTTAATGATAAAACCAATGCGGAAAATACCAAAAACTCAAATGCTTCCGAATATTCTTTATCTTATTTAATGGCAGCAACACCTCAAAGCGCCCCGACACCTGCCATGTATCGCAAATATAAAGTGGAAATTATTAAACGACTGACAAAACCTTTATATAACTTAACCTTTGCCTTTCTGGCATTATTCGGCGTGTTGGCACCGTTTTACAATCGGCGCGGACAAATCGGACGTATTTATTTCGTTATTTTTTGTACTTTATTGGTACAATCTGCCAACTTGGGTTTAGAAAATTTAGCAACCAAAAATCTTGTTTTTGCACCGCTGTTGTTTATCAATATTTTTCTGCCCATTCTATTAATATGGTTCTTTTCGGAACACCGTTCATTTAAATTTTTCCGATTAAAAAAAGCTGCCGTTGTCATCGGATTAACCGGCGCCGTTCTTTGCAGCACTTTACCGGCAACCGCACAAATAAAAATTGATCCCCAAATTAAAATTGAAACAGATCAACCGATTGATTTTGAGGCCGACACATTTTCATACGATAAAAAAAACGATATTGTGACGGCTTCCGGCGATGTTATTGTTTCACAAAACGGTACAACCGTTAAAACAGATACATTTTCTTTTTATCGGCAAAAAAACTTGGTGGTTATGCCGAATAAAGTGCATATTTATACCAAAGACGGTACCGTAACAGATGCCGAAAACGTTTCTTTTTCCGCTGACATGAATAATGTTTTGGGCGAGGCTGTTTTTATGCATTTATATGAAGGATCGCATTTAACGGCAAATCGGCTTAAACGCAAAAATGAAGGACAAACACTCTATTTGAAAAAAGCAGTCTATACTCCTTGCACAACCTGTAACAACGATTCACCCTTATGGCAAATTACCGCCCGTAATTTTAAACATGATGTTCCGGAAAAAGAAATGATTTTCACGCATTCTTTCTTGGAAGTTAAAGATGTTCCCGTACTTTACATACCCTATTTAAATATTCCCGACTTTACGGTGAAACGAAAAACCGGGTTACTGGCTCCCAGCTTTTCACACGGATCCGAAATGAAACAAGGAATTAATCTGCCGTTTTTTGTGAATATTGCCGATAATCAAAACTTAATTTTACAACCAACTTTCGCTTTAAATCATGATCCGCTGGGTATGATTGATTATTCGGCGTTATTTTCACATGCCCAAGTCAATTTACAAGGCAGCGGCACACGGGATGATGACGGGTCAAATCAAGGACATATTAAAGCTAATATGCGCTATGATTTAAATGATAATTGGCGTTTCAGCGGACAATATTATCGCGCTTCAAGCGACACATATTTCCGGCGTTATCGTTTGCCGAACGTTAATACCTCTCAATCTTTTTTACGGTCATTTATAACGACCGAGCGATTTGGTGAACAAAATTATTTTAACTTTACAGGTTTTTCTTTTCAAAGTCTTTACCAAAATACCAATTCCAAAGCCGTACCGGTTTTTATTCCCACCTTGAATTATTCATTGCAATCCGATCCGCTTACAGATAACGGCTTATATGCTTTTTCGGATATTACCGGTGCCATGTATAATAACCGTCTGCGGTTTAAATCCGATCGCATTTCTTTAAATCAAGGCTTTGCGTTACCCGTTGTAACAAACTGGGGGGCCAATGTTGATTTAAAAGCACAAGTGCGCGGTGATGCCTACCATGTCGATACGGGAAAAAACAGCTTTGATCATCGCCCTGCAGATGATACATATTCGGCCGGACGCCTCTTCCCGATTGCTTCGGCTAAAATCAGCTATCCGTTTATCAATGTCGGCACGCAAACGACGCAGGTTTTGGAACCGATTGTTATGTTGATTACATCACCCGTCAGCGGTAATTCTTCCAAAATTCCCAACATTGACAGTACCGACGTTGATTTTGATGATACAAATTTATTCACCGAAAACCGATTCGTCGGCTATGATCGCGTTGAAAACGGATCACGCGCCAATTACGGCGTTCAGTGGTCTTTATATGATTACAATAACCGTTCTTTATCTGCTTTATTCGGACAATCCTACCGCTTTTCGGGTGATGATGAATTTGATGACATTGTCGGATTAAAATCAAACTTCTCCGATTATGTCGGACGAATGAAAATTGATTATAATAATTTATCTCTTGCCTATCGTTTCCGGTTAGATGAAAATACATGGGAAGCCAAAAAGAACGAAATTTCATTATCCGGCAAAGGCGGTCCCTTGCATTTAGGAATGAGTTATACCCAACTAAAAGCGGTACAAATTGCCAATACTTTTTACAATGAAAGGGAAGAAATTTTGTTTTACGGCTCTTCAAAACTCACGCAAAAGTGGAATTTATCGGGCTTTTATCGATATAATTTGGCACAAAGTGATAAAGGGCCGACGGAATACGGCGTTGTTTTACAATATGATAATGATTGTACCGCCATTGAGTTTGATTTGAATCGTTCTTTCACGAAAGATCGGGATTACGAAGGAGATACATCTTTTGTCGTGAAATTTATTTTAAAAACATTGGGACAAATATAACAAAGAGGAAAAAATGTTAAAATACGGATTGATTTTATTGATTTTGTTGTTCGGTTATTCGGCGCAAGCCGGCCAAATTGTGGCAACGGTTAACGATGAACCGATTTCCAGCTTTGATGTGGAAGCTCGTGCAAAACTTATTGCCGTTCAACGGGCAGAATATTTAAACAATAAACGAAAGGCGCAATATATTAAAGAAGCACTTGATTTAATTATTGATGAAAAAGTAAAAAATATTGAAGCAAAAAAATATGGTTTTACGGTTACCGATACCGATGTTGCCCAAGCCATTGCACACCTCGAAAAGCAAAACAATTTAAAACCGGGGGAAATGAAAACAATGCTTGCCAAAAACGGGGTACCGATTGAAGTATTGCAAAATCAGCTTAAAACCGATTTGTTATGGTTACAGGTCATTCAAAAACAACATGATACCACCATGACGGTACTGCCGGCTGAAATTGAAAAGAAAAAACAGGAACTGCGGGCAAAACTCAAAGAAGAAGAGTTTTACGTTTTTGAAATTTTAATTTCAGGCAAAAAAGAAGCCGAACAATGCTATAAAGAATTGCGCAGCGGTACGCCTTTTGATAAAGTGGTTGCCAAATATTCCAAAGCTCCCACAAAAGATGTCGGCGGTGAAGTCGGTTGGATAAAACCCAACCATTATTCCAAAGAAATTACGGCTGTTTTACGACAATTGAACATTGGGGATTTATCGGCACCGTTAAAAACCAAAAACGGTTATTTAATTTTATTACTGCAAGATAAAAAAACACCGCTTTATTCCGATTCCGTCACGTTATGGGAATTGGCACAAATGGCTATGCCGACAAAAGAAGCTGTTCAATTTGAAAAAGAATTAACTGCTTTAAATACCTGTGCATCGTTTCTTGATTTTGCCAACGCACATGCTATTAAGGAATCAGTTAAATCCGGCTTGGTGGCACCCGATCAATTACCGAGCGAGTTGAAAGAAATTTTATCCAAAGAACCCGTTAAAACAGTCATCGGTCCCGTTCGCACCCAAGACGCCGACGTGTTTTTTATGAAATGCGCCATTCGAACAAAAAAAGTTTTGCCGGACGATGATATCATTAAAGCACAAATTGAAAATGACAAAATGGAAGCGCTTTCTCAGAAATTGTTAAGAAATGCGAAGCGGTTTGTTGTGATTGAACGGAAAAAATAAAAAAAAGGGGTCTTATGAAAACAAAAAAAATCAAAACAACACTGATTGACGGCAAAAAAATAGCTGCTAAAATTGAAAAAACCTTAAAACAAGAAATTGCCTCTTTTTCCAAAAAACCCGGTTTAGCCGTTATTTTAGCAGGAGATAATCCCGCCAGTTTAATTTATGTGACACACAAGAAAAAAACGGCCGAAAGAATTGGTATCAATGCACAAATATACCATTTATCCCCCGTGATCACACAAGATGCGTTAATTGCCTTTATTGAAGAACTCAATCAAAATCCGACCGTTCACGGCATTATCGTTCAGTTGCCCTTACCGGCACACATCAACGAAAATGCCGCGTTGGAAGCCATTTGTCCGCAAAAAGACATTGACGGACTCCATCCTCAAAATCTGGGACAACTGTTTATCGGACAACCGACTTTCATTCCCTGTACACCGCTTGCGTGTTTGACATTGCTCAAAAGCGTATGTAAAAATCTGACGGGAAAAACGGCCGTTGTTGTGGGTCGTTCCCGCTTGGTAGGGAAACCGACGGCACAATTATTACTGAATGAACAATGCACCGTGATTCAGGCACATTCCAAAACAAAGAATTTACAAAAAATATGCCGTACGGCCGATATTATTGTTTCGGCAACGGGACACGCCGGATTAATTCGAAAATCCTATGTGAAAAAAGGGGCTGTTTTAATTGATGTGGGAATTATTCGTCTGGCTGATAAAAAAATAACGGGAGATGTGGCTTTTAACGAAATGATCGGACATGCCAAAGCCGTTACGCCGGTACCGGGCGGAGTCGGGCCGATGACCGTTATTACTTTAATGCAAAATCTGGTTACGGCCTATCATCGAAACGAAAAAAATATTTGAAAAATATCATTTTTTTATTTTTTTCATTAATATCTAAAAAATACTTGCAATTTTTCATAAATGGTGTAAAATAAAAGTATATGGGGTATTATATTCTTTGAGGAGGGCAAATGATAAAAGGATATCAACGTTTATTCTTATCATTGGGCGGATTTCTGCTTTGTTTTTTTATAACAACACCCGGTTTCGGACAAACAATGCTGATTTATGGTATGGGTGTGACTGCCGAAGCTGCCGAAGCAGCAACGGAAGATATGAAAACGGTTCGAAAGCCTATTTCAGTAGTTAATCAGCAAACACAAGCACTTATCAGCGGTTTTACCGAACAACTGAACAGCTTAACCGAAACCATACAAAGTGATGTGATGGATAAGGTCAATGAATATAAAGATAAGATAAACAGCGATATTTCAGACAGAGCACAAAAAGCAAACGACTGGATGGATAAGAAAAAACAAGCAGCCGATTCATGGATGGAAGATCAGGCAAACAGCGCCGGTGATTGGATCAGCGATCAATTTTCTTCATCAAGCCCCGGATCCGGTTTCAGTATTGATGATAAAACCAAAAAAAACGTGAAAGGTGCTTTTACCGCCATGGGAAAATTAGCCGCACCTGCATCAGCTTTGGCATCCGGCAATTTGGCGGGCGGTTCAATGTTATTGGGTCAAACTTTATTCTTGGGAAAAACCAACACGGAAGACAAACTGTCTTCTTATGATGCAACATCCGTTCAAAGAAACGTGAAACAATACATTGAAGATGCAACCGCAACAACATTGGGCGATGCAACAAAAATCATTAATGTCTCTACAAAATATACCGAAAAAGACGGAACGGCAAAAGAAGCCAGTACGGCAGCCAACAAAGCCATTAACATTCGAGAAGATATTAAAAACGCAACGGAAATGGGAATTTCCATGAATGTTATGACAAACACATTGCTTTCCATGGATATTACCAATTTATCCATTCAAAGTGCTTTAATTTACGGAGAGTTAAACAATATGAAAAACATGACCATCAGAGTTATGGATTTCGGAGGGTAATCATGAACTCAAAACTTTTCTTCCTAACTCTTTTTGTGATACTGTTTTCGTTCAAAGCACTCGCACAAGTGCCGGCAATGGATCCGCATGAATTGGCACAATCGGCTAAAACATTATCAACCAGTGTTGAAGATTTGAACAAAGAAATTGATCAAACACAAAAGGAAATTAAGCAATTGACGGATTTCGGCTCACTCACGGCAGGATTGATGTCAAGCATTCAGGGGCTTGCCGGTTTGCCGGGAACGCTTTTGGAGGGCGTATTGGATATAAACTTTTTATTTCCGAAAATCAGTGATGATGCCAAATCAGCCTTTCCGCAAAATACTGAACCGGATCAATTAGATAAAATGACAGGCGGTGCCGCCAGTGCCGCAAAAGGATTGGTGTCGGGCAGTGAAAAAAATGATAAATTACCCGAAGGGGAAGAAGCCAAAAGCATTGCAAAGTCTATGCAGGTAGAAAACAGTGACGATTGTGTAGGCAGCAGTGATTCCGACATTGTCGGAGCGGCACAAGGAGCCATCGGAGCAGTAACCGGCGGTTCCGGAGTAAAAAAATGTCCGACCGGTACCGAAACAGCAGCCAAACGGCAACAATTGGGAAAGTCGAAACAGGCGTTTGCCCGATTTACGTTAGCTACCGGTTTGGTTAATCGCACGTTGGCCTATCGCACCATCCTCAATAATAAAAAAGAAACACAAGCTTCAACCGGTTCTGCCGATACCATCCGAAAAGCTCACACCACCAAAACAACCGGTATTGCCGCCATGGCCGATACTTACAATCGTTTGCTTTTTTCGCAGGCTGTCGGAAACGGATTGCAGGCATTTAAATCAATGGATCAAATTGAAGGCCGTATCAATCTCAGTGTTCCGGTGTTACCGACAGGTGCAGGGAATGCTTTGGGATCAATCGGAGGAATTCTGAAATGAAAAAACATTTATTACTCTTATTGGTTAGTTTGAGTATTTCATCTTCCGCAATGGCGCAAGGTTATGTCATTACGGAATGGATGAGCTTTGTGGAACGAACGTTACAACAGGTAACCGAGGAAATTTCAAACTTTGATTTTGATGATATTCTCGGCACAAAAAAAGAAGAACAACAATCACAAGATCCTTCTGCTGACGGAAATCCTGCCGTTAATGAAAATGCCAGCAGTGTTCCCGTTTCCGAATTTCCGCCATATGCCTATGCAAGTTTAAGAACGGAATTATCAAAAGAAAATCCCTCCATTCCGACTGTTAATACGTTGATTAAAGACTCTTTAACCTTTAAATCCGAAACAACGGAAAAAGAAGGAGATGCTTATTTAAAAGGCGGCGACTTTGAAGTGAATGAAAAAACTTTAACCACAAAAAACAACATAAAAATTGCGCCCGATAAGAATGAAAGCTCTGCCAAAAACACGTTAGAAAAACAACAGGCACAAGCTATTGTTGTTTATGCAAATGCCCGAGCATTGGCACGGCGAACACTTGATTTAATTGACAAGGCCAATGATGACGCCCAAACCATGGCCAATGAAAAAAATCAAAAATCAACAACGGGATCATTATACAAAACAACAGCGGCATCTTTAATTTTCAGAACACACATGCTGTTAAATGAAATTGCCACGTTACGCAACAGTTATATTGAAATTTTATCCATTGATACCATTCAGGGAGAAGAAGCACCTCCCTCAACAACGGATCAATTAACGGGAATGGTAAAAGGTATGGTCGGAAAATAAGGAGAAAATAACATGAAAAAAATATGGATTCTTTTAGGTCTTTTCTTATTCATTCCGACAGTCGTTCTTGCCGTTTGTCCGGCAACAACAAACAACCCGCCGCGAACCGTTAAAGGCACAATGAAGCAAGTTAAAAATTTTATTGTCGAAAAATATGAAGAATTATCAGAAACGGCAGAAGATCAGAAAAAAACAGCCAAATCCGGCAATCAAGATTGTCAAAACAGTCCGAAAAACACGGAAAATCAATCCATTAAAATAAAAGTTTATGAATATTTGGCAGATAAAGTCATCGGACAGAACGATGATACGGAAGAATTTTTAACACCGACAAAAGATTTTACGGAAGCACGCAGAGAAGTCAAAGCAAAATTATTTCAACCGGCGCCGCCGCAATTAACGGAAAAAGGCGAATGGGTACAGGAACATATCGGTTTTAATGCACAGACATTCGGTAAAGTCGGTAATACGATTGATCAAATACAAGCGCTGATTCGGCGAGATGAATATGCCAATGCCGTTGCCTCCAAAAATTTGGAAATTTCAACGGAATTACGTAAAAAAGTATTGGAAGATATTGCTTCCACGCAACAAGCCGCAACAGACGGATGCAATCAATTGCAAGGGTTAGTTTTGGAAAACAGAAATTTAGGGGCATTGGTTGCTGAAACGGCTTCCGATATTACCATACAAATTTTAACGCTTGAATCCATGGCTGCCCGAAACCTTCAAAAGGAAGAAATTTCTTTGGTGCCGCTGCCAAAAGTACCCCAAAAGAAAGAAAACGGTGATCAAACAAAACTCGGCGGAACAGGAAAATGAAACCGGAGGAGAACAAAAAATGAGACAAATTAAAAAAGGATTTATTTACATATCAATGGCTTGTTTCCTTTCGTTTTCAAGCTTAACGGCTTACGGTGAATGTCTTGTTTTCCCACCGGTTTGCCCGATTGAAATGTGCGGGTATCAAACACAGGACAGCCCGAACGAACAAATGCTTCAAAAAACGGTTTCCACCTATAAAGCAACCAAAAAAGTTGTTAAAGCCACACGAAAATCACTCAATCACATTGTCAGTATGGCAACTTCTTTACCGGCTTCCATATCCAGTTTAGCCTTAAAAGCCATGATGTGGCCGTTTAAAAAACTCGGTGATTTGTTTGGATTAACCGAAGATGCGGTGGACGAAGACACGCAAGGAATTACACAGGATAATTCGCACGGTGATATCAGCATCAGTGAACGCATTACGCGCGATTTAAAGGCCTATGCCACCGAACCGCAAACAGCTGTTGAAGTTAAAGAATTTAACAAAAAACGGCGGCAATATATTCGGCAGCAGGCCACCATTACGTTAATGGCACGGGTTTTAACGCTTAAAGCAAAACTTAAAGATATTAAAGATGTTATGGAGGAAACAAAAGCACAAGTTCAAAAAAATGTGTCTGCTTCCGGCGGAGAACCGAACAAAACAACATATAACGAATCAGCGTTAATTAAAACCAACTATGAATTAAGACAGGCATGGTTTAAATTATTAGCTATTCAACGGCACATTGAAGCCGTAAAATTGGAGTATGCCGCCAATCAGGCAATGGCGGGTATGAAAATGATTAAAACAGTACCGACAATTGCCGGTAACAACAAAAACAGCAAAACAAAATAAGGGGGTTACATGAAGTACTCAACACTTTTATTAACAGGATTTTCACTCTTCGGGTTTATTACGGGGTTACCGCAACCGGCATCGGCGCAATTTTCGCAGGTAGAACCGTATGTTGAAGATGCGAACCCGGTTAAACCGGTTGAAAATTACAAAAATTCAATGCTTCGGGCAATGGCACTTCATAACATTCAGTATCAAATTAATTATATGTTAAATTCGCTGATTCCCTCTTTAAAAGAAGAACAAGAAAAACATGATTTATCCGCAGCGCAAAACACAGCGTTAAAAAATTGCTCAATTTCATTATTATCAAATGTTTACTCTAATCCGGAAGGAGCCTATAACAACATTCAGGCCGCATTTAACGATAAAGTAAAAACCATAACGGTTTATATTAACGAAACCGGCGATACCACGGCCGATACGGATAATGCCGAAGCCTATCCTTACTGGCGGGTTGGTCGCGAGGTATTAACAGATGTTTATGAAAATCCGGAAAAATACGGACCGAAGAAAGAAAATTTCCCGTTGTGGACGGATCAAAAATATCTTTACACGCAAGATGTTAACAAAATTTTATCCAACATCCACACCAAGTTTGTGCTGCCCGAATCAAACGGGAAAACGCAATTTCCCCAAAATAAAGCCTTTAATAATAAATTGGCTGAATACTTAAACGCTTTCACACAACAAAACGGCATTTTAACCACGCTGGATTATACCGCCAACAGCAAAAAATATACCGAATTGTTAAATTATTTAAAAGAACACCCGCAATATGAAGCGTTGAAACAGAATATACTGCCTGCTTTACCGCCATTGCCGGAACCCTTACCGCCGTTCTATGAAATTATTCAATTAACCGAAGATCCGGCACAAACCGGCACCATTTTCCCCGAATGGCCGGCACCGTGGGCAGAATATATCCGTCGGGGGTTGGATAAACGTGCGGCCGGCGGTGAAATGGATACCTGTTTCCTGCCCAAATCCGTTACGTTACGACCTGATGTCAGAAACTGGGATAAAACAAAAATTAACAATCGTCTTTCTTTAACAAAAGAAAAAGAGGAAGAATTAGCCAATTTCAAAGCAACCGTTGCCTCGGCGCAAGAAAGTTTGGATAAAACCGTTCAAAGCATTAACAAAGCTTTAACCGAAAACGGCTTTACGCAACAACTTGATTTGGAAAAAAACAACACGGCAGAAATTCAAAAAATCGTGAAAGAAGCCAAAATGGAAGCCATTAAAAAAGGACTGGCTTTATTTGCGCAAACACCTCAAACCGCTGATGTAAACAATCCTTCCGTTGAAGCATCATTGAATATGTTGGGCGATACGGATCCCAATTCCGAAGAATATAAAGACATGATGGATAAAATGAATGCCGCTCAATCGGCTTCCGATGAAAAGTTTTTGAATGATATGGCACAAGACAGTGACGGTATCGGCTTACAAAGCAATTTATCAACAAATGACGCCGCTCAAAACATTGAAAGCGCGGAGTCTCAATATGCTTTGCAAAAAGAAACCTTTGAAGAGGCCAAAAAAGAACGTGTTACTTTGTGGAATACCCCCATTGATAAAACGTGTATTAACGGTGGCATTTAGTTTGGCAAAACCTTAAAAAAATCGGAAAGGAAGAATGTCTTTTTTCAATTTCAGCTCCCAAGGATTGATTTACGGGTTCAGTGAGAAATTAGCCAAATTTTGGATGGTCATTGCCTCATTTGTCATCGGAGTCAACTTGTTTTTAATTTTAACACTGTTGCAAATGGCTCCGAAATTACAGGTTGTTGCGCAAGTGTTAACATCATCTCCCATGACATCTGTTCAACTTTTGCAAACGGAACCGTTTTCGCAAAGCACCAGTGATAAAAAGCTGATTGATGAAACCATTTTGCGTTTTTATCTTGATTCTCGCTACAATACCTTCCAAGACAAAGATGAAATGAATTATCGGTGGGGATCTCGCGGACCGGTTGCTTTTTTTTCGTCACCGAGTGTTTATAGAACATTTGCCGCCGGATTAAAAGACAAAATTACGGCCATTGCCAGCAATAAATCTTCAACCAGCATCGATATTATTTCTGTTTCCCGTATTGATAATATTTATACGGTTGAGTTTGATGTTTATACATATATTCGCGGACAAGTTTCAAAAAAACGCCGCATTGCCGTTGTGGAAGTAGCCTACAATCCGGCGCGACGCTCATTTAACGCTATTCATTCCAACCCGTTCGGCATGTATATTCAAAAATTCACGGAAACAATAAAAAAAGAATAATTGCAATTTTTTGCTTGATTCTTTATTTTTCTGTGCTAATGTAAAAGAGTGAAAGGAAAATTGAATGAAAAAATATGTTTTAACGCTTGCCGTTTTAAGTTTAATTGCTCTTGTGGCCGCCTGCGGTTCCGTTTATGAAAAAGAACCTGTCGGAATCGGAGCAGATTATTCCGAATTGAAAAAATCACCTTGTGCCTGTTTACAAATTGAAAAAGCACCGGTATCCGATCTGTTGTTTTTATAAAACCGTATAATCGGGGATTATAATGCCAAATCAGGATCAACCCATCGAGCAAAATTCTCAAATCGTCTATGAAGGCGATATTTCGGAAGAAGCCGCTACGGAACGACGCTATTTGTGGATGGCGCGAACGTTTGCGTTGGTTGCGGTTGTTTCTTTTTTAAGCACCCTGATTTTATTGATTGCTCTTTTTTCACTGTTACCCATTGTACGCGTACAACCGTTTTATTTAACAACGCTGAATAAAGATCAACAGGTTATTCGGGTTGTACGACCGAATTTTAATAACATTAATATGCAAATGTTGAGCGAATCTTTGATTCGGCAATATTTGTTGGCGCGAATGACGGTTAATTCCAATATTTCCGAAATGGAACAACGTTGGGGCATTGACGGCATTATTAACTGGATGAGTTCACCCGTTGTGTTCGAAGAATTCGGCCGAACGGCGGAAGCCGCCCTGAATCAGGCACGAAACGACGGGTTAACCCGTGCCGTTAAAATTTTGAACATTACACCATACAGAACGGAAAAGAACGGAACGGCCATTTGGCGCGCGGAAATTGAATTAACCGATTTAAAATACGGTGATTCCGAACCCGTGCGCTCTTTATGGCAAATTACATTGCGTATTCGCTTCAAACCGACTCGGCAGGGTTTAAAATGGGAACAACGGCTTAAAAATCCGCTCGGATTTACGGTTGAAAATTTCGGTATTCAACGAAAATAAGTGCTTTACATAAAAAAATAACGGCAAATTGCATTTTTTTCTAGACTTTTCATCTCATTTTGGTCTATTTTATATACAGGATTGTAATTTTTACGAGGAGAAGGCTTATGCTGAAACAAAAATCAAACAAATTCCGTTGGCTGACCGGTGTTGCATTGGCAACATTTTTTGCAACAAGCGCAACGGCTCAATCAATCTTACCCGCCAACACACAAGCCGAACAATTAAGCGATGCCATTGCGCAAACAAACGGCGAATTTGATTCGGTTAATTTGGATTATATCCATTCACTGGGTATGCAACAAAAAGCATGGAACGATCCGTTATCACACATGGGCGAAGGACAATCCAAACCGGGCTACTCAAAATACACCTGGACACCTGATGTGATTTTGCCTATTCGGCTGCGGGAAGGAATGATGACATTAATTAACCTGCCCACATGGGAATTGATTGAAAAAGTGCATATCGGCTCGCCCGAATCTTTCGGCGGAGAAATTGCTGCCCCCAACTCTTTATTGGTATATGCCGATCCGTCTTACTTAGGTGTTGACAGTAATATGATTATTTTCGGACGGTCAGGCAATCGCTATGTTTTCTATTTGCGTTCGGAAACATACAACACGGATAAAATCACGCAATCCGTTGTCGATGTGTTGGTCGGCCCGCGCTATACACCGGTTGAAAACGGCGGAAAACTCGGAAATTTTAACGGTGCTTCGATCACGGCTGCCGGTTCTGGCGGATTGGGCGGCACCGGTTCTGCCAACTGGGCCAGCGGAAATCGAGGTAATGCAAGCACACCGCCCTCTTCTTCCGGCGGTTCAGCCGGCCCCAAAGACTGGCTGAAAACAATTCCCGTGGATCCGGAAAGTTTCCATTTTGATATTGATATGTATTTACCGAATCCGGAAGATGTTGACATTGCACCCGATAATATTTGGCGCGACAACATTTTCACCTATATTGATTTAGGGCCGAAAGCCTTAACCATGACGCAACGCCCGATTGTTAATTTGGTTGTGCAAGATACGGAAGTACCCGTCGGATTTCGCACCAGCGGTCCCAACAGCCGCCTCATTATTGTTGAAGGCATCGGTGATATGGTGTTACGGAACGGAAAAAAACTGATTTGTTTAAAACTGCGTCGTGATCCGGCTTCCGGTTTGGAATACACTGATTACAGCGGTGCACAAAGCAACTCTATTACACACCCCTCCGTCATCAGTAAAGAACCGGCGGATATTATTCCGTCCAACGTGATGGCACCGTCGCAAAGCAGTCTTGCCATGGCGAATAATAACGCCGCTCAAATTGAAAAATACTTTAACAGCGGCGCTGTCGCCGTACCTGCGGTTGCCAATGCACCGCAAAGTGCGGCCGTTATTTATGATCAAAATATGGCACCCCTGCCCTCCATTCCGGATAATGTGATGAAATCGCCGGCAGCTTCGGCAAACATTGTGGGAGTCATTAAAGATGTGGCCACACCAAGCCCGTCAACTTCTGTCACAACCGATAAAGAAACTATTTCCATTGAATTGGGCACCAATCCCGATATATCCGAATTAGAAAGTATTTGGGAATCCATTTATGCTCAAAATAAAGATACATTAAACGGTTACGAGCCTTATTATTCGGTCGACACAACCGCCGACGGCAACGTGCGAGAATTATTCCGGTTACGAGTCGGTCCGGTGAAAGATATTCAAACAGCCGATAAACTCTGTAAAAAATTGGGACGTAAAGGTTTTTCGTGTTCTGTTATCCGTGTTCAATAAGAACCCGGGCTTTTGCCTGTTCGGATAGGATCTTTTTTATGAAGTAGGATAAAAATGCAAGAAAACAAAAGAACAAGCTCGTCAGAGCAATATACAAAAAAAAGCAACCGTACACTTTTATTCGGTGGCATCATTTTACTGCTCGTTTTTTTAACGATGCTTGTTTTAATGTCGAACGGCAAAAAAGTTCAGGAAGAAGAGCAAGAACCGGATTGGACAAATACCGAAATTGAAGAACGGGATCAGGAAATTCAAAACGGTGATCCTTTTTCCAGCGGTGATGCCCAATTAAAAGCAGAACCGGCTCAAATTGAAATGAATAATGTTGTGTTGGGTTCCAAAGTGGAAGCTATTTTAACCTTAACGGCGGAAAAAGCGCCCATTCAATTCAAAAAACTTGAATTTGCCCAACAACAGGCCGACGGGTTTACAACGGAAACGACCTGTTCGCCCGATACACCGATTGAAGTCGGCAAAAACTGTATTGTAAAGGTGTTATGGAACCCCATTGCCTTACAACAACTTCAAAATAACTTGGTTATCACATGGAAAGAAAACTCAACACGCGTGATCACCGAACAAACAACAACCGTTGTTGTCAAAGGGCAATCTACCGACTCCAAAGATTGCGTTATTTGTGAAGATATTCGGAAAAAAGAAGCCGTTGAACCGAAAATGGCCATGGGTTTAGACGGAAAATTATATCCCATTAACGAGGACGGAACCATTACCATTGACGGGAAAAAGGTTCACATGACCGAAAACGGTGTCTTTATTGATGAAGAAGGTAATATTGTTGCCATTGCCCCGCCGGAATATATTGCTTTAAATATGCAAAATGAATTGATGGGAACGGTTTCCGACACAAATGAAGTGATTGATGCCAACGGTGAAAACGTGGGGAAAACATTGGGTGATAAAACCATTGTCGATTCCAAATTAACCGTTTTAGGGGCGGCAGTTCCCGTTCTGTCCGTTATGGATACCCAAGGGAAAGTCATCGGTAAAATGACAAAAGAAGGAACAGTTGTTGACGGATCCGGCACCGTTATCGGTAAAGTTTGGGTTGATCATCAGGTGTTTTCCATGGACGGGCAATTTATGGGCTATGTTCGCCCGTGGGGATTGGTTGCTGATTTTTCAGGGAAAATTCTCGGTGCCATTATTCCGGACGGAACCGTTATTAACGGCCAAAACGAAACCATTGCCAACATTACGCCGAACGGCTTTGCCATCAATGCGCAAGGAGAGCTGATCGGTGCCACCATTCCGGAAGGCGTAGCTGTCGGCCCGGGTTGTCAATCGTTGGGAAAAGTGTTGCAAAACGGCGATGTACGGGATTCTTACGATCAGGTCATCGGAAAGGCATTGATTGACGGTACAATTGTCAACACGGCAAATGAAGAAATCGGTTCCGTTATTTCACAAGGATTGGTTATTAACGAAAAAGGCGAAGTGATCGGTTATGTCAATTCCGAAGGAAAAGCCGTCAGCAGTGCCGGAAAAGTGATTGGCTGTATCAATCCCGACGGTACCATTTCTGCCGGTAAAAAGTTTATCGGTGCCGTGTTAAGTAAAGGACATGTTATCGGCTACTCTTGCGGAACAATCGGAACGGTTTTCCCTTCCGGTGAAGTATTTAATAATGCCTTACATCCGGTGGGACGTGTTATGCCGGACGGACTTGTTAAAAGCGCCGAAAATAAAATTATCGGTATGGTGGTAACACGAGCGGCTGCCGTGGCTGACGGTTGTCGGTTATTGGGACTTGTTTCAATTAACGGACAAGTGTTAGATTTGACAAATCAGCCTGTCGGTTGTATCACGCCGGAAAAAACGGTTGTGAATGACAAGGGTGAAGTATTGGGCAGTTTGGCTCCGCGCGGCGTTGTTCATAAAGATGACGGAACAGTGTTGGGACGCATTCGTTTAGACGGCAAAGTCATGGATTTGGAAGGCAAGGTCATCGGTTGTGTTAATGCCGACGGATCTATCACATCATTAACCGGCGAAATTCTGGCACATGCCCCAACCAAAGACGGCATTATTATGGGAGATGACGGTAATCCGACCGGTTGGACAAGAGTCGGAAACGATATTTTTGATCAATACGGGAATAAAATCGGAACAGTTAACAAAAATAACGCTATTGTTGATGCGAGCGGCAAATATATCGGCTTTATTCCGCCCGACGGGGCTATTTTCTCTCCGGACGGATTGATTTTAGGCCGCTATTCCTCCAAAGTCGGATATGCAACAAATCAAGCAAACGAACGATTCGGAAAAGTGTTGTCAAATATGGTGGTTGTCAGTGCCGAAACAGGGGAAGTTGTCGGCGGTCTCATTAAAGATAAAACAACCTTTATCAACCAAGCCGGACAAATTATCGGCACGTTAACGGCGGAAGGCGTTTTAAAGAACACGGCCGGTGAAGTGGCGGGAGCGGTTCGCGGTGACGGAACAGTGATTGACAAAGACGGCAATATTATCGGTTGGCAAGTGCCCACGGGTGATGTGTTTTCAACAACCGGAAAATTTGTGGGAACCGCAGCAGAATCGGGCGAGGTGTTTTCATCCGGTCACACAAAAATCGGAACCATTCTCGGAAACGGTATTGCCATTTCGACAGACGGGAAAATTTTAGGCGGTGTCTTGCCTAAAATGGCATTAGCGATTGATGCCGAAGGACTTGTCGGTTATTTGGCACCGGACGGCAAAATCACAAATGCAACGGGTGCCATTGTGGGACAAGGATCACCGTTCGGGCCGGTTATTTCTTCGGAAGGAGCGGTGATTGCCAAACTGGTGGGTTTAAACGTGTATGTTGATGCACAAAATAAAACCGTCGGCTGGGTGTCATTTGACGGCACACTCAAAAACAAAGAAAATCGTGATATCGGTTTCGTAACCCCCAACAGAATGGCTTTTGACAAAACAAATCAAATGTTAGGATCTGAAATTCAAACCGGTGTTGTGATTGATGAAACGGGACAAATGGTCTCGGTGATGGCCGTTAACAATAAAGTGTTGCAAAAAGACAGATTCTTGGGTGCCGGTTTTGCTTCACCTTATGTTTATGCCACCGATGACCGACCGATCGGGCGTGTTTTACAACCCGGTATCGGTATCGGAAACGACGGTTTGTTAATCGGTTGGACAAGAATGGACGGTTCTATCGGAACACAAGGCGATTCGCTCGGAAACGTGTTATTTGATAATCATATTATTAACGAAAAAGGAATGATTATCGGAACCTATGTGCCGTTCGGTGCCGTTGCTTTTAATGATGAAGGTAAAACAATCGGCGTGATTGGCAAAAACGGGGAATTGGTAAACGATAACGATATTTCCAAAGGGAAAATCCACGCAGCGGATTTAGTGGTTCAAAACGGTGAGATTTCAGGCAAACTCATGTGTGAACTTCCTTTTGTCAGCAATAATTTACTGGGAAAAGTGTCGGGTATTTCTCAATATAACGGCGAAGTGATCAGTATGGCGAATAAAAAGAATATCGGAAACTTATTACCCAACGATTACGTCACAAGTATGCACGGACAAATCAGTGCCGGTTTAACGGCGCAGGGAACACCCGTCACAAACTCTTATACCTCATTGGGACAAGCTTATGTAAACGGTACGACGGCGTTAAAAAACAATCCGACGGGAGAAGTCAGCGGCATTAAAGTTGTTTATGACAATACCGGCAAAGTTATCGGCAGTATTTTACCATCGGCAACCTTTATCAGCAAAACAGGAAATCTTATCGGTAAAACAGCTGCGAATCGAATTGTGACAGACAGAAAAGGAAAGCAAACGGCTTTACAAATGAATTTCGGTTATGCCTTAACAAGCACCAATATTTGGGCGGGTGGTATTTTACCGAAAGGCTTGGCTGTTAATGATGACGCCGAAGCCATCGGCACAATTATGCCGGACGGTATTGTTTTAGACAGTGCCGATTCGATTGTCGGGCGCGTTTTGGCCGACAGTGCCGTCATTGAAGTAACCGATAAAGAACTCTTTAATACCATGCCTTATGCCGGTTCCGTTGTGGCACAGGGTATGCCGCTCAGCTATCGCGGCAAAGTGTTGGGCGTGACAACTTTAAACGGTGCTGTTAAAGATACATCGGGCAACAAGATTTTCAAAATATTGGATGACGGAACAATTTTGGGTAAAGATGAACCGTTGGCCGGTGCCATTTTACCGTTTACAACCGCGACCGGATATAAAGGCGAAGTATTGGGAGCTTTGGCCGGCGACGGTAAAGTTTTATCACCGGACGGAGATTCGAAAGGAACGATTGCCGTGAATGAAACGGTCAAAGCCTCCGAATTAAAAATTGTCGGCACATTGGTTCCGGCACGGTTAATCACAAACGATTGTAAAGTTGTGGGCGTTCCCAGCTATAACGGTCAGGTTGTTGATGCCAACGGAACGGTTGTCGGCTATATTAAACCCGATAAATGGGCAGTCAATGCGGCAGGACAACAAATCGGCCGGGTGACGCGTTCCGGGTTGGTTATTGCCGAAAACGGTGATTATCTCGGCAGAACGCTACCCGATTCCACAGTGGTTGATTTAGCCGGTGTCAATATGGGTTGTGCAAAAAATGACGGTTCTGTTGTTGACAATAACGGAAACGTTATCGGGAATGTTGTTGAACGGGGTTTGGTTTTAGGCAAAGACGGTAAACCCATCGGCCGAATTAAAGCGACCGGCCAAGTTGTTAATAACGAGGGTGAAGTTATCGGTAAAGTTTTAGCCAACGGTGATGTGGTTGATAATGCCGGCAATGTTATCGGGCATAATGTTTCCCGTGATCAAGAGTTGTTGTTTGACGAAGAGGGTAATATTAAAGGGACTTTCGGAACGGACGGCACTTTCTATGATCCGAAAACAGGGAAAGCCGTTTTCAAAGTTGACGGCGAAACGGGCAATGTTTATGATCCGCAAGGAAATCTCATCGGAAAGTTGGATGAAAAAACCGGCGGTATTACCACATTAGACGGAGAAACACTTGACAATCTCACTATGTTGGTTGATAAAGACGGTCATGTGTTCGGTATTGTTTCGGGGTGCGATGTTAAAAACAATCTGGGTGAAAAAATCGGCTCCATTTTAGCCAACGGAAACGTGGTGGATTTAAACGGTGATGTTTTTGCCAAAATTTTGGGCGACGGTACCATTTTGGATAAAGACGGAAATGAAATGGGGCGTGTTGCCGGAACCGATACCCGTTTAGATAAATGCGGCATTAAATCAACCGAACCCGGTTATCAGGTTGAAAAGAACAGACGAAACATTTATGACAAAGACGGCAACTTAATCGGTTGGATAGATGAAAACGGCAATATGTATGACAAAGACGGTAATTTAATCGGCAGAGTTGATGAAAACGGTAATGTTTATGACAAAGACGGTAATTTAATCGGCAGAATAGATAAAGACGGCAATTTTTACGATAAAGACGGTAATTTAATCGGAAAAGTCAGTAAAGGTGTCCGAAACATTTATGATAAAGACGGTAACTTAATCGGTTGGATAGATGAAAACGGCAATGTTTACGACAAAGACGGTAATTTAATCGGCAGAGTTGATGAAAACGGCAATATTTATGATAAAGACGGTAATTTAATCGGCAGAATAGATAAAGAAACCGGACAAATTACCATGTTCGGCAAAGGTTTCGGTAACGGTTCCGGCGGCAGCGGAGCCGGAGTTGCCGGACGGAAAATCATTATCGGTAACAAAAAATATAACGTTTCCGACAAAGGCTCCATTATCAGCGATGACGGCACAATTATCGGTTACATGGGCGAAGACGGCAAACCTTATACGTTAGATAACCGGATATTAACAGCCAGCGGTGATGTGGCAGGACGTTCCCGCCCGAATATCAAACAAACACAAAAGTTAACACCGGAGCAGGTGCAACAAATTAAAAATTTATTGACCCAAAAACGGGAAAGCATGCGTGCCGGTATTTCCGAACACGGAAAAATTATGGCAAGCGGACAAATTCAAGCAATGAGCCGTCCCAAAAAAGACAAGAAGTGGAACGGCGTGGGTGCCATTGTTTCTTCATGGCCGGTTGATATGTCGCGCGTGATTTTAAAGGATAAAGCCATTCCTGCCGTTATTGTGCGATCGGTTGATTCTCGTTTCTCCGATGTACCGGTTACGGCTATTGTGGAACGACATGTCTATGCCGAACAAGGGCGCAACATTCTTATTCCGGCCGGCAGCCGTGTCATCGGTAAAATGTCGCAAGGCGATAACGGCGGTAAAGTGGCCAAAATGGAAATCACTTGGGAACGCCTTATTCGTCCGGACGGCGGCGCATTCAGTTTTGCGGCCACATCGGGTGATGCTCAAGGACGCGGCGGTGTTGCGGCTTATTTGGATGATCAGCTGATTAACAAATACGGCAAACCGGTTATGACTTCCGTCGTTACATCGGCCATTTCATATATGATGGCTGCTAACGATGACTATC
The DNA here is from genome assembly GCA_947627155.1 of uncultured Alphaproteobacteria bacterium. Lineage (GTDB taxonomy): Bacteria > Pseudomonadota > Alphaproteobacteria > CAAHEQ01 > UBA3637 > RGIG4140. Next base: position 58,126 of record CANQUX010000007.1, read on the forward strand.
AAGCGGATTTAGAATCGGGAACCTCATCACAATCTTCAAAATCGCAAGCCGCGAATGATGCCCGTGAGAACTTTATTGATGCCATGGATCGAATTTTTCAGAACTTGATTCAGGAAGCAACGGAAATTCCGAATGTTGTCTTTGTGCCGTCCGGTACACGAGTGACTATTTTCTCCAATCAGGATTTGTGGCTCCGTTCGGAGGATGATGATGTGGAAGAATATGAAAAATCGGAAGATTTTGTTGATACAACACAAATTCAAAAACCGCAAACAGGTTCGTGGGTTGAAAAACGAGATCAAAGCAGCTCTTCTGAGGAAGACAGCGGTAATGAATCAACCAAAAAAACAGAAAATAACAAAGAAGAGGATCAACAAAAAGAAGAATTACCAAATTATTACGCGCCGAATGATGCTTACAAAGCCGGCAATGATGGCGGTAGTTCTTCAACACCGGAAACGCCTGTTTATGACGGCACCAAAACAACGGAAGACATACCGCTTAAAGACAGAACCGTTGCACCGGTCTTGCCGAAAACGGGGTCAACGGGTTCTTTGTTTTGACAAAGGGGAAAAAATTATTATATAAAAGAAAGGGACATTAAATGGGCGAGTTATCAATTTCAGATACATATCGGGTATTAGAATCCGCACTGCGTCCGCTTTCTTATTGGTATAATCAAGATAACGTGGAAGAAGTGGCGGTTGATTCGCCGGGAGGCATTTGGCTGCGTCTGCGCGGCAAACACACCTATCCGTGGCACTATTATGAAGATCCGAAACTCACGCGAGAATATTTGAACAATATTTTATATATTATTGCCAACTCTTACGATTATGCGTTTGATCCCGATCAAGGCACACCTGTTGTTTATGCAACGCTTCCCGGCGGACACCGTTTTACGGGCATTGCCGGACGAAACGTTATGTATGATAATAACGATTTAACGGGCGGTATTGCCTTGGCCATTCGTATTTATCGGGAAGACTTATCCATTTCCATGAGCGATTTCGGCATTCAGCAAGGTGCACGGCTTCGGCCGTTAAATCGATTAAAACAGGTTGAAGATCCGGATGATCCGTTCGATCGATTATTGCTCTCCATTAAACGCGGCGATCACGTTTTGGTCAGCGGGGCAACGGCAACCGGTAAAACAACCTTTTTAAATAACCTGATTAAGCTGTTGGATCCGCATAAGCGCATTTTAACCATTGAAGATACACGCGAATTGATTGTGCCGCACAAAAATCGGGTGCATATTGTGTTACCGCGTACGGAACTGACGAATAAGTTTGACTACAAACGCGTGATTGACTTGGCGGTGCGTTTTACGCCCGATGCCATCATCGGCGGTGAAATTTCCACCTCGAATGCCGGTGCTTTGTGGGAATTGATGGGATCCGGCCACGATAACTGTTTCGCTACCATTCACGCCGAAAGCCCCGAAGCAGCTTATAAAGCGTTTATCGGGCGTATTTTACACTCTTATCCCACAACCGATCGGGAAAAAACCTATCGGGAAATGAAAGAGAAATTGCGTGTTGTTCAAATCAATCGTGACGGCAACATTCGGGCGGTTACGGAAGTGACTTAATGCTTGCTTTTCAAACCCCGTTATGGGGTTTCTTAAAAACAACGGCTCTTTCCGTCATTTTTTAAAAAATTATTTCTTTTTTTGCCGAATATCCGTTTCCTGCGCCTTTCGGAAAAATTCACGCATCCGGCGCGTAATAATGCCGTTGACGGAATTACTCGGATATTGCCCGTTTTTATCAGGCGTACCCGCCGGTAATCCCGTTAAAATTTCCATACCTTCATCAATGGTGTTCACGGCATAAATGTGGAATTTCCCTTGTTCGACGGCCGAAACAACATCAGGCGCCAACATTAAATTATGAACGGTACTGGCCGGAATAATCACCCCTTGATGAGAAGTTAACCCCTGCTTTTGACACACGGCAAAATAGCCTTCAATTTTTTCGTTAACGGCACCGACGGCCTGCACCTGCCCTAACTGATTGACCGATCCCGTTACGGCAATAGCCTGATTAAGCGGTAAATTACCGATAGCGGAAAGCAAACAATAAAGCTCGGTTGATGAAGCCGAATCGCCGTCCAACTCACTGTAAGATTGCTCAAACACCAAAGAGGCATCCAGCGAAAGCGGCATTCCCTGCGAAAAACGCGCCGCCAAAAACGAGGAGAGAATTAAAACACCCTTTGAATGCAAAGCCCCGCCTAATTCCACTTCTCTTTCAACATCAATTAAATCACCGTGTCCCAAGTGAACCTGACACGTTACCCGATTCGGACGCCCGAATGAAAACGAACCGTAATCGTGAACAACCAACGCATTTAACTGCCCGACTTTTTGTCCGCTCGTTTCAATGGCAATAATGCCGCGCTGCACCATTTCCAAAATTTCGTTTTGCATAGCGCCCGACCGCTTGCGTTTTGCCTGTAAAGCTTCTTCAATATGCACGGGCAACACCTGCTTTGATTTGTGCAGCGTTGCAAAAAAACTGGATTCGCGCATAACATCATTTACGTGTGTCATAAACGTGCTTAAATGCGCACAATCACCCGACAAACGGGACGCATATTCCAAAATACGGCGCAAGGCATCATTAGAAAAAGCCTTTAATTTTTCATGACGGGCAAAATTCACCAAAATTTGTGCATAAATGCGTTCGGTTTCTTTTGTGCGCTCCGTTTTTTGCGCGAATCGCGATTGAATTTTAAACAATTCGCCGAATTCATCGTCTTTTTCCATTAAAGCATAGTATAAACCGGCCTCCCCGATTAAAATCACTTTAACCGATAAGGGAATTACCGCCGGCATTAACGAAACAACCCCGGAAATGGAATTATCGTCGGTGCCCGATTCCATTTTAATTTCTTTGGAAAATAACGATCGTTTTAATGCGTTCCACACATATTCGTTTTCAATCAATTCGCGTGCTTCAATAATTAAATAACCGCCGTTGGCCTGATGCAATGCACCGGATCGAATCAACGAAAAATCGGTAATTAAAGAGCCTAAATGTTGTTGTCGCTCGATTTTTCCGACCAAATTCGATAAGGTCGGGTGGTTTAAATGAACAACGGGCGCTCCGGAACCTGCTTTATGCGAAACAAACAAATTAACGGCATAGCGTGACCACATTTCGCTGATTTGCTCGGTAACCACCTCCCAATTCGCCTCGTTCGGCTGAACGGTAAAAAGAGCAATATTATCCAAAATATCTTGCTTAATGGCATCTAAATAGGCCATAATAACAGCTGATTTCGCATACGTTTTTAAAACGGGCTTCATAATGGTTTTTAACAATTTTGTTGCCATTTCCGTATGCAGTTGCTTTAACATTTCCAGTTGCGTCGATTCCCAATTCGGTATTTCCTTAATGGTTTCCTCCAACCGTTGCTGCGCCTTTCTTAATTGTTCCAAAATATCTTTTCTTTCTTCTTTCGGCAGCTTATTAAATGTTTTCGGGGTTAAAATTTTTCCGTTTTTAACCGGCCCCACGGCCACACCCGTCGGCATACGCATTAACGTCACATTATCGGTTTCCACCGCTTTTTGCAATTGATTAAAATAATCATCTTTGGCACGAGTACATTGCTGTTCAATATGCGCCACCTGAATTTTATAGGCTTCATCGGCAAATAACGCCGGTAAATTCAATTTAAGCGCGTTCACCGTTTTTTTCATATCTTTGGCAAAAACTTTACCGCCGCCTGCCGGAAAATTAAGCGCAATCGGCTGATGCGGCGTTTCAAAATTATGCACGAAACACCAATCATCGGGCGTTTTTTGCGAGGCGGCATATTCTTTCACCGTTTGAATGGTTAAAACCGTTCGACCGACCCCTTTGGGACCCGTACAAAAAATATTATAACCGGTGGCTTTCATTTGAATGCCGAAATTAATGGCTTCAAGTGCATCATCTTGCCCCAAAATGGGACTTGTTTTCGGTAAAGAAGCAATATCGCTGTCTTTTAACAGACTTTTGGTGTAAATTTGTTTGGATTTTAATTCATATTTTTTCATTTTTTACTCCGTGCTTGTTTTCTTATAACCTTTTTTTTATTGAAATAAAAGATTTTTTATAAAAAAGATGAAAAAAAGTTTGTGAAACGCATTTTTTTGTGTCTTTTTTAAAAAAAATATTCTATACTGTCATCAAGTAAAAATTTAAATCAACCATCATCGGAAGGAAGTTAAAAAATGATGAAATTAACAATTGAACGTTCACTGTTATTAAAAGCGCTTTCACACGTACAAAACATTGTCGAGCGACGGCAAACCATTCCCGTTTTATCCAATGTTTTGATTGAAACAAACGGCGATGAAGTTTCGCTTCGGGCAACCGATAATGAAATTGAAATTATTGAAAAATTGCCGGCCAATGTTGAAACGCAGGGAGCCGTTACCATTCCGGCGCATAAGCTTTACGATATTGTTAAAAAATTGGCCGACGGTTCTCAAATTCAAATGAGTGCCGTTGAAGAAACAGGCCAAGTCTCCTTGGTTTGCGGGCGCGCCAAATTTGCGTTGGCCAGTTTGCCTGCCACCAATTTCCCCTCCATGATGCGGGAAACAATGCCCTTTTCTTTCACCATTTCCGCAACGGATTTGTTAGACTTAATGAGCAAAACGGGCTTTGCCGTTTCCATGGAAGAAACACGGTATAATTTAAACGGCATTTACATGCATGAAAAACAAGGGGCGGAATCAAAATTAACCGCCGTTGCCACAGACGGTCATCGGTTGGCTTGTGCCGGCGTTTCGTTACCTGCCGGTGCTGCCGGTATGCCGGGTATTATCATTCCGCGCAAAACCATCGGTGAGCTTTCCAAACTGTTGGCGGAAACGGAAAATGAAGTATCGGTTGCTTTGTCCGCCAATCAAATTTGTTTTACGATTGACGATGTTGTTTTGTCTTCCCGCCTGATTGACGGAACATATCCGGAATATGAAAAAGTGATTCCCACAAATAACGATAAAAAATTACAGGCCGATGCTAAAACATTAAGCGATGTGATTGAACGTGTTTCCGTTGTTTCCGAAAAATCGCGCGGCATTAAACTTTCTTTGCAATCGGGACTGATTCAAGTTTTTGCCGCTTCCGCCGATGAAGGCTCGGCCGAAGATGAAATGGATGCCGTTTATGACGGCGAACCCATGGAAATCGGCTTTAATTTCCGTTATTTATTGGATATTTTAGCCCAAGTGAAAAGCGAAACGGTGCAATTATATTTGCAAGACGGCATTTCTCCCGTTATTTTGCAAGATGAAGCCGATGACAATGCCTTATATGTTTTAATGCCGATGCGCGTTTAACTTTTTAAGTGAAGAAAAGTCAAATTAATGAGTCAAATTAAAACAGGCATTACGCAGTTACGTTTAACGAATTTTCGTTCTTACGGCTTTTTGAATTTAGAGCCGGACAATCGATTTATGCCTGTTATTTTAACGGGACACAACGGCGCCGGCAAAACAAATATTTTGGAAGCCGTGTCGTTTTTAACCACCGGTAAAGGATTAAGAGGCGCGCGATTGAGCGATGTCGGCAAACGTTCTAATCCGACAGCGCTTTTAAATGCCGACGTATTGCAAATTCCCGAACGGTGGAGCGTTTCGGCACAGGTGCAAACCAAAGACGGGCTGACAAAAATCGGCACGGGAACGATTGACGGTTCCGAAAGACGGCAGATTCGCATTGACGGCAAAAACACCGCCAAGCAAAGCGATTTAGGGCGCGTTTTCCGGTGTTTATGGTTAACGCCGGCGCAAGACAGATTATTTTGCGGCGATCCGCAAGCGCGGCGGCGGTTTTTGGATCGGCTGGTTCAGGCATTTGATTCGCAACATGCCACGCGATTAAGCGAATATAACGCCGCTTTTAAGCAATGGAGTTGTTTATTGCGGGAAGGACGGTTTGATCAACGTTGGCTCAAAGGGTTAGAAGAACAATTGGTCTCAAACGGTGTGGCCATTGCGGCCTCACGCATTGACGTTATCAGTCGAATCAGTCATTATTTAACGCATCCGCTTTCATCGGCTTTTCCCGTACCGGAAGTAATCTTAACAGGTGTTGTCGAACAAAAACTGCTGGTTAAAAGCGCTTTAAAAACCGAAGAAGAATTTGCCGATTTATTAGAAAAAAGTCGCAAAATCTATGCTGACGGCGGCAGTGTGGCCGGTCCGCACACGGCTGATTTTAAAGTGATTCACGCGCAAAAAGGATTAGATGCCGCGTTTTGCTCAACCGGTGAACAAAAGGCCCTGCTCTTATCCGTTATTTTGGCGGAAATGCAAACGCAAACACAGGAACAAGGCTTATGTCCCGTTTTGTTGCTTGATGAAATTGCCGCCCATTTGGATTCGAAAAGGCGCAACATTTTATTTGATATTTTAACCGAGCTGCCGGCTCAAATTTGGATGACGGGAACAGACAGCTCCGATTTTACGCATTTAACAAACCGAGCCCAGTTTTTTGATGTACAGGACTCAAATCTTAACCTGCAAAATGTAGCATAAAATAAAGAGGAAAAAAATGACAGATGACATTAAAATTGCCGAAGCGGCTTATAACGCAGATTCCATTAAAGTTTTAAAAGGATTGGACGCCGTGCGCAAACGGCCGGGCATGTATATCGGTGATACGGATGACGGCACCGGCCTGCATCACATGGTTTACGAGGTGTTGGATAATTCCATCGATGAAGCGTTAGCCGGTTATTGTACGCAAGTTGACGTGATTTTAAATGCCGACGGTTCCGTAACGGTCACGGATAACGGTCGCGGTATGCCGACAGACATTCACAAAACCGAGGGCATTTCCGCTGCCGAAGTGATTATGACGCAATTACACGCCGGCGGGAAGTTTGATAACAATTCCTATAAAGTTTCGGGCGGATTACACGGCGTGGGCGTTTCGGTGGTGAATGCTCTGTCCGATTGGTTGGAGGTACGCATTTGGCGAAACGATAAAGAATATTTCGTGCGCTTTGAAAACGGCAATTCCGTTGCGCCGTTAAAAGTGGTCGGCGAGGCACCGGATAAACACGGCACCATGGTTACTTTCCACCCGTCAAAAGAAACATTTAAAACCATTGAGTTTGATTTTGAAACATTGGAGCATCGCATTCGGGAATTGGCCTTTTTAAATTCCGGTGTGCGTATTCATTTAACCGATAATCGTTCCAGCGAACCGAAAACGGTTGTTTTGCATTATGAAGGCGGTATTTTGGAGTTTGTGAAATATTTAAATAAATCCAAAAACTCCTTGCATGATACACCGTTTGATTTATCCGGCGAAAAAGACGGAATTACGGTGGAGGCAGCCTTTGAATGGACCGACGGTTATCACGAAACATGCTTATGCTTCACAAACAACATTCCGCAACGCGACGGCGGAACGCACTTGGCCGGATTGAGAGCCGCTCTCACGCGCACCATTAACAATTATGCCGCCGCATCGGGCTTAACGAAAAAAGAAAAAGTTGATTTGGCCGGTGAAGATATGCGGGAAGGATTAACGGTTGTTTTGTCCGTTAAAGTGCCGGATCCGAAATTTTCTTCACAAACAAAAGACAAGCTGGTTTCCTCCGAAGTTCGGCCGATTGTGGAAAACATTGTGGCCGATAAATTGGAACAATGGTTAGAGGAACACCCAACCGAAGCGCGCAAAATCATCAGCAAAGTTGTGGAAGCCGCCGCTGCGCGGGAGGCCGCTCGAAAAGCGCGGGAATTAACGCGTCGGAAAGGGGCTTTGGATATGGCTTCCCTGCCCGGCAAACTGGCCGATTGCCAAAGCAAAGATCCGGCCGATTCGGAAGTATTCATTGTGGAAGGCGACTCCGCCGGCGGTTCGGCCAAACAAGGACGCGACAGAACACATCAGGCCATTTTACCGTTACGGGGTAAAATTTTAAATGTCGAACGGGCACGGTTTGATAAAATGTTGTCCTCGGCGGAAATCGGCACGATTGTAACGGCGCTCGGAACGGGAATCGGGCGTGATGATTTTAACATTGATAAGATTCGCTATCATAAAATTATTATTATGACCGATGCTGATGTTGACGGCGCGCATATTCGAACCTTATTATTAACCTTCTTCTTCCGGCAAATGCCCGAAGTGATTGAAAAAGGCTATGTCTATATTGCGCAACCGCCGTTGTATCGGGCTAAACGCGGTAATTCGGAAATATACTTAAAAGACGATAAAGCCATGGAGGAATATTTAATTCAGGTCGGCACCACCGATGCCGTTCTGGTGGCACAAAACGGCGAACAAATCGCGGGAGCCGATTTAATCAATCGCGTGGAACAGGCACGCATTGCCCGCACGCTTATTTTAAGTATGTCCAATCGTCTGCCGGCACGGATTATCGCACAAATGGCCATTCAAGGCTTATTCCAACCGAATGCCGTTTGTAATGAAGCGTTTGCCCGGTGTTTGGATTCGATTGAACCCGAATATGAACGCGGCTGGCACTGCTCCACGCGCGAGGACGGCTCGTTTGTGATTGAACGCACCATTCGCGGCGTGAAAGAACGGCACGAAATTGATACCGGCCTGCTTTCCTGCGGTGAAGCACGCAAGCTCAATGAAATGGCTGCCGATTTACAAGAATTTTATAAAACGCCGTCGGTTTTGCAAACAAAAGACGGATCATATGAAATTCATGATCCCGTTTCATTAGCGGAAGCCATCTTTAAAACGGCGAAAAAAGGCATTGCCATTAACCGTTACAAAGGGTTAGGCGAAATGAATCCGGAGCAGTTGTGGGAAACAACGTTGGATCCGAATGCCCGGCGTTTGTTGCAAGTGAAAATCACGCATCAGGACGAAGCCGAACAGGTGTTTTCCTGCTTAATGGGTGATGTGGTTGATCCGCGGCGGGATTTCATTCAACAAAATGCTTTGGACGTTGCGAATTTGGATATTTAAAATCGGCAAAAGTCAAAAGCAATAAACCCGTATCGCATTCTTTCATGCTGGATAAAAAAGCTTGAAAAAAAAGTTGTATTGTGATATAATATACTTCATTTCAAGAAAGCTTTTTTAAAAAACAAAAAAACAATGAGTGACTCTACGGAAAACACGGAAACAAAACCCGTCACAAATAAAAACGCGATTGCACCGCAAGACGAAAATACAACAAAAACGTATTCTCGTCAAGAGTTGCTTCATGCCAGAAAATATATGAACAATATCAATAAAAATATTGATAAAAAAATCATTTGGAGAGGAATCGGCACTTCCGTTATCAATACCATCAACAACATCTTGCTGCCGACAGCCGGCGGCAGTATCGGGCAATTGGCAACGAGTATGTCTTTTCAGGCTGCCAACTCCGTTGCGAATATTACTTATAATAATTACACTTGGTATCAGTCACAAAACCTTTCCGTTATTGCCAACAGTCGGGCGCAACAAGATTATGATGCTTTGGCTCAATCGGAACGAATCATTATGTCGCCCGAAAAGGTCAATCAAATAGCCGATCGAATGGGCGGATCGGCCGTTAATTATTTGCTGGCAAAAGTGGATACCATCACCTCTTCCGCCAGTGCTTTAATCAGTTTCGCTCTTATGTTCGGAACGGCTTATCAATCAGCCAATTTGCCGTTGTTTTGGTCGGTTATTGCCACGGCGGCGGGAACCGTTCCTTTTAATATTTGGATTAACAAAAAAATCCGTCTTTATCGTATTCGTTACCGGGGTCGTGTTGATAAAAAAATGTCGAACTATAATTTTACGCGGCGCCAATTACGGGAAAAATCCAATAGCATTGAATCATGCAATATGCAAAATTTGGCCTATGATCAGCTGGAAATGCAATCTAAAATTTATTTAAAAGAACAAGAAACATTCACTAAAAAAATGTCAATGTTTAACATCAGCGCCAGTGCCATATCTTATTTGGCGGCCGGCGCCATTGCAACAGCTGCCGTTTCATTCGGTTCTTCCGTTGCCACGGCGGCCACGTTAAGTGCCGGAACACTTACCTCCATCGGCTCCATTCAACGCTGTTTGACAAGTTATATTCAAATGAAAGAATTCACGCGCAGTTTTGCCAATGCGTTCCGACAGCTGAAACAACGCTTTAAAGATATTACCTTCGGGAATGAGCAATTAAAATCAAACGCAAATGCCATTCAAATGGAAAACATTTCTTATCATCATCACACCAACAGCGGCTCGCGGGAAGAAATGCCTCTTTTTTCCTCGCGCAGAACTTATACATTCCAAAAGGGCATTTCCGTTTTAAGCGGAGCATCGGGTGCCGGTAAAAGTACTTTGATTAAATTATTGCTTCAAGGTGATTTTTGCAACGGCGGTTCGCTGAAAATCGGCTCTTTTAACAATAAAGGCGTTTTTAAAGGAACGGATTATTGTAATCTGGCACGAAAAGAAGTGTTTAAAAGCATTTCTTTGCCGTGTCCGCCGGTTAATTTTAATATCACCGTTGATGAATATATTAAATGTTACACCAACGCTTCCGAAAAGCAAGTGCAGTTTGTTAAAAATCTCTGCGGAATCGGGAAAGAATACGGTATGTTAAGCGAAAAAACAAATCTTTCTACCGCAAAACTTTCAGCCGGAGAAAAGCAACGAATCGGTTTGGCACAGGCTTTGTTGCGCAACACGCCGATTCTGATTTTAGATGAAGCCTTGGTTAACATTGACAGTGTTCGGCGTCAAAAAATTATTGATTATTTAAATGAACTTTCAAAAGAAAAAACCATTATTTATATTTCTCACAACGCCGAAGAATTAAAAACATTAAATGCCTATCAGGCCCTTGATATCGGCCGGCATCATAACGACCAAAAAATCAATGATATTGAGCATTATGACTTAACCGTCCCCGCCGTTCGCAACAAATATTTAACTTTCCTCGGACAACGACAAAAAACCGAACGGGAATCCGATATGACTGCCGATAAAAAGTCTGCCGAGAAAACAATACCTGAAATTACCTCCTATACAAGCAACACATCAAAAGATTTCGGCACATATTGGTGGATACAATTTGATAAAACACCGCATCTTTAATATAAAAAATAAAATTTGACAAAATAAAAAGTTTATGATAAAATAGATTCGTTTATAAAAAAACGGAGGTTCAAATGGGCGTTAAAAATGTCGGGTGCGGATGTTTAACTTTAATTGTTGCGTGGGCAACCGCCAGTGTTATTGCATCTATGGTTAAAGGCTGCATGGAAGATGCACGTCGGCCACGGTTGGAGCCCATTGTCGATTCGCCGGAAACAACGGCCGCATTTGTTAAAGAACAGTTGGCAAAAGCTCCTGAAATGAAAAAAAAGAGCATGTCCCTGCCAACGGGCGGATTTGAAATTGATTTATTCACAAAATCCGGTTCCGATAAACGCTTTACTTTCAATATTAAAGGACGCAATAAAGACGGTGATATTCAAATGAACATCAAAGAAGTGGGCGGAATCGATTCGGTTCTGGGCGGTATGTTACGATTAAATTTAGTTTACTGGGATCCGTCTTTTCCGAATCAAAAAGGTCTTACTTTTCAGGTGTTATTTAATGATGAACAGGGCTGTTTTATCCGGTCACCCGAGAAAGGGCTTAAAACGGTTTATGTTGCCAATAAAGAACGCTTTGCCGCTCAATTAACTTCAACCGGAAATGTGGAACTTTCGCCGAAAAGACCGATTTTAAAGAAAACGCGTACATTAACCAATACAACAGTGTTGTTGCCCGAAAACTTAGTACCCGTCAAAGCAGCCATTGTTAAAGAACATGACAAACGCGGCAAACCGATTGAAACCTATATCAGAAATCAACACACGCGCTGATTAATTTTTGGGGAAATTTAAGATTTACGGATAAACATCTTCATTGAAAGAATGCGCATACCCTTCCCTGCTTTATTTCTAAATGCCGCCGATTTGTCGTCAACCGCCTCACGTCTCTTGCAAACGGTGATTTTTTTGACTGACTGATGCACTTTTTATTTACAGCCAAGAAAGCATTTCTTGTCATGGTTCTGTTCTGTTTTTATCATCAACGCAAGCCGTTTTAAGGAAAACTCATTTCTCTTATTTTTTGCAGATGATTCCGCCATGAGGATGCTTTCTGCCACCCGGTGATACGACGTCGCACCATGTCATATCTCCAACCCCCCAACCGACTTGAGAAGGATTATCATCTAATCCGATTCTGAAAACGGAACAAGGATGTTCTTTATTATATACTGCCAAATTAAGCGCAGCATTACACTGATCTTTGTTTTCCTCCGGCAGTCTGGGACAGCCAAGTAAAGCTCTTAAATCTTGAATGTTGTGTGAGACATTATCTTTTTCATAATTTCCATTTCCCGTTGTTTTTTCATGACAATACCACGAACCATAAAAAGTTGACGGATCATATTTATCGGCACAGTTCAGGAAATCCGGTGTTAACATATAAGGGGAAAGATAGTCATTCTTTGAGCAATCAGCACCGTCTTTACCGGCATTTGCTTCACAAATTCGGCAATCATTCCAATAATTTACGCCTATTTTTGCCGATGCATCTATTGATACACCGTTCACCGTCCCATGTAAATCTAATTCAAATTTTTTGCAGATACCGGTTTCATTTTCACCGCAAGAATCCACAGGTGTTTTATCACAATAATAATTTTGATCTAAATGTTCAAAGCATTCGGCATTTGTTGTGCAAACAACCGGCGCACACCCATGTTGTTCATCATTCCATGCTTCTCCTTCATTCGGACACGGTTCACAAGTGTTTGTATCTAAATTACAAATCGGCTCATCGGTTCCTTTCGTCAAACAATCTTCATTGGTTTCGCATTCCACACATGTATTGTTATACCATACAGGTTTTTCCGGCGGGCATGCTTCACATGTATTTGTTGTGGGATTACAATACGGCTTGGGATTTTCACAATCAGCAGATGTGGTACATTCTACACACTCTTTGCCGTTCCATTTAGGTTTTTCCGGCGGACACGATTCGCAATTGCCCAAATCAACATTACATATCGGTTTGTTAGTTGG
>CANQUX010000008.1 GCA_947627155.1 uncultured Alphaproteobacteria bacterium
CCAAAACCGTGTGTGTTCAGATCGTATCCGATCATGGATTGCAATCCGAATGTATCAACATCATATTTGGCTTTGGCGCCATAACCCAAAACAGATTTCTTTTCTTCATAATTCGAGAAACTGTATGAAGCAATGGCATTCACATACCAATCAGCCGGTTTATATTTGCCATATAAGAACAAGCTGTGTGTATCAACATCGGTGTCACGGGTGTAACCGTCAATGTCTGATTCACTGTATGCATAACCTAAACCGACTTTAACGGTGTCATTCAGGTTTTTATCAATACCAAAGGCAACACCGTATGTGTTGACATCAAAACCGTGCGATTTGCTTGTTTCGTCTTTATCGGCATAGTTGAACAAGCCTTTAATCCAGACTTTGGCTTGATCAATTAAATTGCCTTCTTTGGCAACGGCCGCATTTGTTAACGAATTATCCAACGCATCGGTTGCGGTGTCAAAAAGGGTATTTTGCAACGCCGTTTCACGCACACGCACCACCGGAGCCGCATCGGCAACCAACGCATCGGCCGCTCTGCTTAACAAAGCAGAATTTTTACCGTATTGCGCTTCGCTCCGTAACGTTTCTTGCACGGCGTCAAAATCGGCACGACCGCTACCCGTTTTGGAAGAAGAGGCAGCAAGTAATGTGGCTGCTTCCGATTCGTTCACGTTCAAACGACTCGCAATTTCACCCATATTCTTTTGCGAAACAGTATAAATGTTGCCGCCGTTGCTTGTTACGTCATAAAGATTGTTGGCTTGGAAATTCAAACCGCTCTTCACGTTTTTCAAGGTGTTACTTGCAGCCTCTTGTTGCGTGAAAATATCAGCAATATCCAATGTACCACCGTTGTTTATTGTTTTATCGGTTAAAACAACATTGATATGACCCGTTGCATCTTTTCCACCGGTTACTTTACTGGCAACAACCGTTGTATCTTTCACATTCAATGTGGAATCTTTTTGCAATTTCAATGTTCCTTTTTGTCCGCGAATACCACCGTCAAGTGTGACATTTGCGCCGCTTTGAAGAACAACTTTACCATCTGCTGAAATGTGAATATCATTCAAACGCGTTTTTCCGCTAGCGGTTGTTTGCGTGTTCCCTTGGAAAACGTTTGTGCCGGCAAATTTAACTGTTGTTTCCGTATCAACTTCAATGGCACCGCCTGTTCCGGCAGTATCCGAATGGTTGTTTGTAAATGTCGAATCAGCAATTTCTGTTTCGCTATACAAATACAAAGCGCCGCCACCGTCACCGGACATAGATTTGTTGTTCTTAAAGGTTGAATTAGAAATTTTTGTTGTGTCTGCCCAGCTGGAAATAGCACCACCTTCGCTGTCAGATACGTTGCCGTCAAAAACGGAATTGGCAACTTCAAGTGTGCCATTATCGGCATAAATGGCGCCACCGCCAAAACCTCCATCAGTGGTTGTTTTGTTGCCGATGAATTGACTGCCTGTCACGCTTAATGAACTCTTACCGCCATAAATGCTGATTGCACCGCCTTCAATGGCTTCATTGTTTTCAAAAGCAGAACCGGTAACAGTTAAAGTGCCGAGTTGATCAAAAATAGCACCGCCTTTGTTAACGGCCACATTGCCGGTAAAACGGCTATCGGTAATTGTTACGGCCGGCGTGTTGGCACCTTCACCCTTTTGACCTTGAATCATAACGGCACCACCGGCAAGCGCTTTATTTCCTTCAAATACGGATTTTTCAATATCCGCTTTTCCGGATGTGGAAATTGCACCACCACGACCTGTTTTTTTGTTTCCTTTTCCTTTGGCTTCGTTGTTGGTAAATGTAGCACCGTTTACATGCAGCGTTCCTTTTTTACCATTGAAAATGGCACCGCCGTTGCCGCCATTTTTAGTGTTTTTTTGTTTTTTCTTTGTTGCTGCTTCTTCACCAAAGCCGGCACCGGCAATATTACCATCAAACGTACCACCGTTTACAACCAAATTTGCATTGTTATAAACGGCACCGCCACCGCCGGTACCTTCCGTTCCCGATTGGTTACCCGTAAAAGTTGTGTTGTTTAATGTTAACGTGTGTTCTTGTGCACCTTCACCGCTGTTGGAATTTAAAATAGCCCCACCAACTGTTGTATCGGATTGAGCACTAAACACCTCACCGGTAATTGTTTCATCAGCCGTAACAACTTTATGCGTTGCTGTTACCGCTTCTGCCGACACACTTGTTGCCGTAAACGCAAAAACCGCCAAGGCTGTTGTCATTAAAAGATTTTTTCTCATATTAAAAACTCCTTGTTTCTTTTAATTATTAAAACTTCTTCTTCAAGAAAACCGAAGTGCTTATCAATTAAGCGCTTTGCTTCCCGTTAAAGTCGTAACATGCAATAATATGCCATGTTCAAGCACAGCTTATAACATTATTTTTAAAAATACAAGAAAAAAATAAAAAAAAGTTTACTTATTATATAAAAAAGTTATGTCGCGGCAGAAACATCGTTCATATTTTCATTATGATTAACCCGTAAAAAAACACCTTTACCAAAATAATTTTTCGATAAAGGTGTTTTTGTTCAAATATGCTCACAAAAAATTCGTTTGTGATTTACTTTGACTGAAACTTATTGATTGTTTCTCTGACGAACATTGGCATCTAACGTGGAATTATAATCCTGATAGGGATCTTTGCCGTTAATTCTGTCATTTGCTTCATTCAAATGATGATTTGCCACCCGACCCATATCACCGGCCGTTTTGGTAATATTATTTGTTGCCGCAATGGTTCCGTTGGCAAAACTGACAACACGATTCACGATTCTCTGATAGGTTTCAAACGGTCCCATACCCAACAAAATCCACACAAGAATAAAGAAAGCAATAATATGAACAACTAACCAAATAATGGTTTTTGATATCTTTTTTCCCATTTATTTTTCCTTTCATTTGTGTTATACTGACAAAAACAAATATAGTTTAGAACAAAAGGATAAGTTTATCAATGGAAAAAATACAAATTGGTGATTATTTTTTATTTTTTTGCAAAAAACCGCATACAAAAAATATTCGCTTACGATTTGATAATAAAGGAAATTTAATTCTAACTGCGCCCTGGTTTTGCCGAAAAGCCAAAGCCGTTGCGTTTGCACAACAAAATATTGACTGGATTCGAAAACACACTGTCAATCAAATAAGCGCAAAACATTTTCAAAACGGCGATGTGATTATGCTGCTGGGAAAAACATATACGATTTCTCATAATCCCCTGCATAAAGGCGGGGTTTTAATCAATGACAATCAGCTGATTGTCGGCGGGGAAGAAACTTTTATTCATCGACGCATTACCGATTTTGCCAAACAACGCCTGTATGAATATATACAGGAAAAAGTGTTGAAAATGGCCGCCGCATTGAATGAAAAACCGGCCAAAATTGTTTTACGGGATACATCTTCGCGATGGGGAAGCTGTTCTTCAAATAAAAGAATAAATTTTTGCTGGAAATTGGCTTTTGCGCCGTTATTTGTTATTGATTATATTGCCGCCCATGAAACCGCACATTTAAAAGAAATGAATCACGGTCCCGGCTTCTGGCAAACCGTTGCAAAACTGAACGTGCAACAAGCAGAAGCGCAAATTTGGCTTCGCAAACACGGACGGGAATTACAAGCCGTTGAATAATTTATTCCTCCGATTCGCTCAAATCAACAGTTTGCCGAATGCGCTTAATTTTTGATTTGGAAAACAAAGCTAACGTTTGCGCAATCACAGGTTCTTGAGATAATTCTTCCACTAACTGATTATGTCGCGCCGCCTTTTTTTCGGTTAATGTTTCTGCCGTGATGTCGTTTTTTTGTTGAATGCGCCAGTTTTCATTAGCTTTTGTTTTTAAAAATTTAATTAAATCAGCCCCCAAATGAGCAGGCGCTTCGGGCAAAATCAAACAAGTGAGAGTCAAATTTTCCAACGATTCAACCCGCAGATAATTTTCCAAATGATAAGCCAGTAATCGTTCGCCCGATTTTTTAACAAACGCAACCATTTCCGCAAAAGAATGAAATTGAGAATCCGGCAAATTATTTTGAGGCGTTGTTGTGTTGAACGAAGCGGTTATCGGTTGTACCACCGGTTTTTGTTCCGAAGTTGTTTCGAACGGCACAGCCGGATGAGTCACCTGCGGCGCCGCCTGAACGGGAACGGACAATTTTTCGGGCGCGGATGGAGTGAAATGAACAGGTGCCGGATTCGGTTTTACCGGATTAGTTGAGATTCCTTTTTTTTTTATCTCTTCCACCAGCTGCGCCGGGGAAGGCAAATCAGCCGTATAGGCCAGCCGAATCAACAGCATCTCCAACGTTTGCCACGGATTATCAGCCCGCCGAACTTCATCAAGCCCTTTGAGCAAAATTTGCCAAACCGCGGATAATGTTCCCAGCGATAAAGTTTTTGCCGCCTCGGCACCGCGTTTGCGCACATTTTCGGGCATACTGACATCATCGGCAACCGACGGGGTAATTCGAACCCGTGTTAACCAATGCGTTAAATCAAGCATATCTTGCACCAAGGCAACCGAATCGGCTCCGATTTGACATTGCGCCTGTAAAAAATTTAACGCTTTTTCAATTTCTCCTTGCAGGAGCGCTTCATATAAATCCAACAACGCCGATTTATCGCTTAACCCCATCATTTGCCGAACATTTTCGGCTTTTACGGACATATCGAACTGCGTGAGTGCCTGATCCAACAAAGATAACGAATCCCGAACGGATCCTTCGCCTGCCCGCGCAATCAATTGTAATGCCTCCGGCTCGACAACGGCATTTTCCCGTTCGGCAATTTGTTTTAAATAGGCACTTAACACGTTTTCATCAACGCGTTTTAAATCAAACCGTTGACACCGTGATAAAATGGTGACCGGCACTTTTCGAATTTCGGTAGTGGCAAAAATAAATTTAATGCGTTCGGGCGGTTCTTCCAACGTTTTCAACAAGGCGTTAAAAGCCGCTTTGGAAAGCATATGCACTTCATCGATGATATATATTTTATAGCGCGCCGAAACAGGATTATATTTAGCCCCTTCAATAATTTCCCGCACGTTATCAACGCCGGTATTGCTGGCAGCATCAATTTCAATCACATCAATATGCGAATCGGCCGCAATTTCCCGACAATGCTTGCATTGACCGCAGGGATTGGGTGTCATTTCCCCTTTGCCGTCAATGCCGATACAATTCAACCCTTTGGCGATAATTCGCGCAGACGTGGTTTTACCGATTCCCCGAATACCCGTCAACATATAAGCATTGGGCAAGCGATTTTGCTTAATGGCGTTACTGACGGTTTGAACCAAAGCCTCCTGCCCGATTAAATCGTTAAATGTTTGCGGTCTGTATTTGCGCGCTAAAACGTGAGAGATTGTCATTTTTTATTCCTTTAATAAAGCTTATTGTGGCTTAAAAAAGAGGGGTTGTCAAGTGATTTCACGTTGGCGATATGTTTTTTCCGACAGAACGGTTTCGGTTTCTTTTAAAACAGGAACGTCCGTTGTTTTCAACCGTTTTGAGAATATTGAATTGTTTATTGATTGTTTTCCTGCATATCTGAAACGGGAACGGATAAATCTTGCTTTAAAACGGAATCATCGGATAAAGCGGATTCCTCCGTTTCCTCTTTTTTCGGTACCGATCGTGATTTGCGCCGAATAATAAACGTTTTTTTCGGTGCTTTCTTTTCACTTTCGGGTGTTTCCTCGGTTTTCTTGCTTATTTCAACCGATTCGCTTTCCGCTTGAACCGTTCCTTCTTCCGATTTTTCTTCTTGTACCGCCGTTGAATGAATATCGGGAAGCGAATCGTCTTCCGTTTTATCGTCGTTGTTGGTTGTTGTGTTGGCGCGTTGTTCAATATTGTTGGTTCGCATAGCTTGTTCGTTGGCAATGGCAATACTTTGCATACGAAGATAATGATCGGCATATTGCATACATGTTTGTGCCAAAATTAAATCATTTTGAATTAAAGCATCTTTGGCATAAGCTTGATATTTTTCAAAAAGCTGCAAAGCCGTTCCATGCAATTTTCCCATGGGACCCGTGCTTTCCAAAGCCGTATTTCGCGTTAACATTGCTCTTGAATTCCGTCCGTTATAACGTCCGTTAAAGCGATTTTTCTGATTTTGTTTCATTGACCCTCAAAATAACAGTGATATTTTTAAATTTTCATTTACAGCCAAGCGCTGTTTAAAAATAAAGCCGTTCAAAAAACTTGAACGGCCTTACTTTAACAAATTCTTTCACAAATTGCAAGCAAAAACTTTTGTTATTGGCAATTTCCGCTCGCACACGGGGGAACAACCTGTCCTGCCGGCGCTTGAACAACGACCGGTCTGTTTTGAACATACGAAGCTTGTTGCTGCATCACAACAGGTTGTTGTTGCACATAAGCCGGAGCCCGTTCAACCATAACAGGTTGTTGAACAACAACCGGTTTTTGAACGACAACGGGTTGTTGAACAACAACCGGTTGACGAACCGTGATATCCCGATTGACCGTAATCGGACGTTCAACGGAAACCGGATATTGCCGCACGACCGGATATTGCACTTTAACCGGCGATTGTGTGTAAGAAATGCTTGTTACCGACCCCGGGCAATTTTCACCGGCGGCACAAATACCGGCCGGTACCGGTTGTTGAGCGACAACTTCTGCCGGCAAAGGACCGGTCGGCTGTTGTAAAACAATCGGCTGATTCGGAATAACTGTTGCCTGCGGAACAGCAATCGGCGCAGCAACGGGAGCCGCAACAGGCATTGCCATTGGTGCTGCCACCGGAGCAGCCGCGGGTGCTGCTGCGGCAGCTCCTGCAACCGGAATGGTTTTTTGTGATGTTTTCACAGAATTGTCAATCGGATCAAGAGCAACATAGCCGTCCATAATCCGTTCATTCTGTTTTTCATAGGTTGTTTCCGTTTTTGAAACAACTTTATCTGCTGCGATTGAAGTCATCGGAGCAATTAAAGCGCCGCAAACGGCAACGAATGCAATTAAAGAAATGGATGTATTTTTCATTGATTAGTTCCTCCAAACTAGGTTATCGTATAAAGTTTATACCTTAAAATATTAAAAATCAAGTATTATTCTTCAATTCCCAATAATTTTTTATATCTATCGCGTAAAAATTCGGCTTCCGCCCTGTCCGCAGGCGTCATTTTTCGCAGGCGTAAGACCTGTCGCATGACTTTCGTATCAAACCCGTTTCCCTTGGCTTCCGCAAAAATTTCACGGACATCTGCCCCCAATTCCTTACGTTCTTCTTCCAAACGTTCAATGCGTTCAATATAAGAAACCAGCTTTGAGCTGTCAACTTCCTGAATATCGTTCATTTTCGTTTTCCCTTATTTGACGGTGTGTTTTACCGATGTGGCAATAGCGGTATTTAAATCGGATTCGGAACACAAACCCAACGTTACCGGATTTTTCGGATGAATATTATGAATATTTTTATGTGTTCTTTCCCGAATGGCCGTAATGGTTGATTTTGTCGTACGCAGTAATTTGACGATTTGCGAATCTGAAATTTCCGGATGATGTTTAACAATCCAAGCAATACCGTCGGGTCTGTCGCCCCGTTTGGCTTGCGAAACATAGCGATTGCCTTTATTTAACAGGCGTTCGTATTCCGGATTTTTCATCAATTGTAATGAAGCGCTTTGATCTTGCTCACACCGTTTAATTTCTTCTTGCGTTAACTGTCCGTTTGTAATGGGATTAAAACCCATAATGTTCATCGCCACGTCACCATCGGCAATGGCTTGAATTTCCAAAGTATGCATACCGCAAAAATCGGCAATTTGCTCAAATGTTAAAGAGGTGTTTTCCACCAACCAGACTGCCGTTGCTTTCGGCATTAACGGAAGTGTCATTTTTTATCCTTTCCTTTCTTATTTTTGTTAAAGTGAATGTAGTATAACAAACAAATTTTTAAAAGGCAATAAAAATGATTCATTTTGCTCGTTTTTTTAAAAACAATGCTGCCGAAAACACACGTTATTTAGTTGAAACAAAAAAAGCCGCCTTTATTTTAAGCGGCTTTTGGTTTTTTATTTCTTCTTTTTCTTTCTTTCCCATAATTTCTCGGATTTATTTCCTTTCCACACCCGTTCCAACGTAATTTGGAAAACAACATATAAGGCAGGAATGAAGAAAATACCCACAAAGGAGGAAACAAACAAGCCGCCGAAAATGGAAGAACCGATGGCCTGTCGCGCCATGGCACCGGCACCCGAAGCAATAACCAACGGCAAGAATCCGAGCAACGCCGCAATGGCCGTCATCATAATGGCGCGGAAACGCATATGCGCCCCGTTAACCGCTGCCGTTTTAACCGGAACGCCGCGTTCATGCTCATCTTTGGCAAATTCAACCAACAAAATGGCATTTTTTGCCGCCAAAGCAATTAACACGATAATGCCGGCTTGGGCATATAAGTCGTTGGTAATGCCGCGAATCCACAAGAAACCCATGGCACCGAACAATCCCACGATAATGGAAATCATCACGGATACCGGCAACACCCAGCTTTCATATAATGCCACCAAAAACAGATAAGCAAACAAGAAAGCCAACGCGAAAATCAATCCGGTTTGATCTCCGGCCGATTGTTCCTGTAAACTCATACCCGTCCATTGGAATTGATAACCGGTCGGCAAAACACGAGCGGAAATTTCCGTTAAAGCCTGCATGGCGGAACCCGAACTTAATCCTTCGGCCGGCGATGCCGTTATTTTTAACGAACGATAGTTGTTATACCGCTGAATGGATTGAGCGCCGATGGTGCGTTTGACCGTGATTAACGAGCGCAACGGCACCATTTCGCCTTTGTTGTTGCGAATGTTGATTTTATAAATATCATCAAGTGTGCGCCGTTCCATGGTATCACCCTGCACATTGACCTGCCATGTTCGCCCGTATAAGTTAAAGTCGTTAATATATGTACCGCCCAGCATGGTTTGCATGGTATTAAAAATTTCGGAAAGCTGCACACCCAAAGCATAGGCTTTTTGCCGATCAATCATCACTTCCACGCGCGGTGAATCCACCGTATAGAATGTCATGACCCGTTGCAAACGCGGATCTTTATTGCCTTCCTGAATCAATTGTTGCGCCACCGCCATTAATTCCTCCGGCGACGCCCCTTGCGTGCTTTGCAAAATATATTCCACGTCAGATGTCATACTTAAACCCATAATGGCCGGCATATTAAACGGAAACGCCCGCGCTTCTTTAATATCCATGGTTAAGGCATATAATTTTGCGATAACACCGTTCACGTCTTGCCCTTTGCCCTGCCGCTCCGCATAAGGCTTTAAACGAATGACAAAAAAGCCGTTTGAAGAAAGTTGCGTACCGCTCATAATACCGTAACCGGTAATGGCCATATAAGAATCGATTTCGGGAATCATTTTAAACCGCTCGGCAACTTTTTTCATAACTTGTTCCGTGCGATTCCAAGACGCGCCCGACGGTAATTGAATTTCCATCATAAAGGCACCCTGATCCTCCGCCGGTAAAAATCCGGACGGTGTTAATTTTAAGAACGTGTAAGCACCGCCGGCAAACAAAAACATGGCTAACACGGCAAAAACGGCATACGGAATGGTTTTTTGAACAATTGACGAATATTTGTTTCTGAACCAATCAACCACATTCATGCATTTTTGCACAAAGCGAAACGGTTTATCGCCGGCACGCATGATCACGGCGGCAACGGCCGGACTTAACGTTAAAGAGTTAATACCGGAAATAACCATGGCCGAGGCAATGGCAATGGCAAACTGCTGATACAACAAGCCGGAAATGCCGGGCGTGAAAGCAACCGGCACGAACACCGCCAACAACACCAATGTAATGGCAATAATCGGGGCGGTAATTCGTCCCATTGATTTTGAAACCGCTTCCTGCGGCGCCAATTTGGGATTTTCATGCATCACGGTTTCCACGTCTTCCACCACCACAATGGCATCATCAACCACAATACCGATAGCCAACACGAGAGCCAACAATGAAATGGTATTTGCCGTCACGCCGAAAATGCTCATACCGATAAACGCACCGATGAGCGAAACGGGAATAGCCAGTGTCGGAATAATGGTTGCGCGGAAAGTGCCCAAAAACAAATAAGTGACCAACACAATCAATAAAAAGGCTTCATAAATGGTTTGAAAAATTTCCGCCATGGAATCCTGCACGAACGACGCATTGTCGAACAAGGTATGAAATTGAATGTCTTTCGGCATTTTGGCCTGTAATTCGACAATTTTTTTGTTAATGGCCGTTGCCACGTCAACCGCATTGGAGCCCGGGGCTTGGAAAATGGCAAAACCGGTTGCCGGCCGCCCGTTATAGATGGTGCGAAGTGATTGAGATTTGGATCCCAATTCAATTCGGGCAATATCTTTCAAGAACAAATAAGAACCGTCAGCGTTGGCACGAATCACAATTTCGCCGAATTCTTCCGGCGTGGATAAACGCCCTTGTGTTGTGAGCGAAAATTGAAATTGCTGATCTTCGGTAGAGGGCATAACACCGATTCGGCCGATGGAACCTTGTAAATTCTGCCCTTGAATGGCTTGCAACACATCATTTGTGGACAGTTTTAAACTTTTGAGCTTATCGTTATTGAGCCAAACGCGCATGGAATAATCCAGCGTGGAGAACACTTGAATATCACCCACGCCCGGCGTTCGGGCAATTTCATCTTTAATATTAATGAGCACATAGTTTGTTAAAAACGTATCATCATATTCGGGATTGGTGGAAGAAACCACAAACACCTGCAACATAGATGCCATTTTGGATTGAACAATCACACCTTGTTTAATCACTTCCGCCGGCAACAGATTTTCAACCTGTTTTAAGCGGTTTTGCACATTCACGGAAGCAATGTTCGGATCGGTTCCGATGTTAAAAGTGACCGTTAAGCTGTATGATCCGTCATCATTACTGGTGGAATTCATATAAAGCATATCTTCCACGCCATTGACCGCCGATTCGATTTGTTGCGCGACCGATGATTCCACCACATCGGCACTGGCGCCCGGATACGTTGCCGTAACGGCAACCGACGGCGGCACAATGTTCGGATATTGTTCAATCGGCATGGCGCTGATACATAATAAGCCTGCCAACACAATTACAACGGAAATAACGGAAGCCAATCGCGGGCGTTTAATAAAAACATCGGATATCATCTGACAATTTCCTTTTACTTACTTGTTTGAGATTGAGCCTGATCGGCATTTTCAAAAACGGGTTTCACAATCATTTGCGGGGCAATTTTTTGGAAACCCTCCGTTACAATCACATCACCGGCATTCACTCCGGAATTGATAATCACTTTAAAGTTATCCAGCTCATCGCCGCGAGTCACATCGCGCCGACTGACACGCCCTTCGGCATCCAACACATAAACATATGTTCCCGTCATATCCTGCTGAACGGCTTTTTGCGGAACAACGATTTCCGGCTTGGCACTTAAACTTTTAATATTCACGCGACCGTATTGTCCGGAAATCAATTCACCCGTTTCATTGGGGAAAGAAGCTTTAATTTTAAGCGTATTCATAGCTTCATCAAGTGTGACGTCCACAAAATCAATCGTGCCGGTTTTTTCATATGTCGATCCGTCCGATTTAATGAATGTGACGGTAACTTTGCCGTCTTTTTTAAAGTTTTTCTGTAAATTTAACAACTGATTTTCACTTACGGAAAATACGGCATCAATCGGGTTAATGCGCACCACTTTTGCCAACACGTTCGAGCCCGGGCCGATGAGTTCGCCGACCGAATAGGTGGATTCACCGATTCTTCCGTCCATAGGTGCCACAATGGTGGTATATTCCAAATCTTTTTTCGCCACGTCCAGCTGCGCTTTTGCCTGCGCCAAAACAGCTTCGGCACTGCGATAATTGGCTTCGAATTCATCTAATTTCGATTCGGAAACATCTTTGGTTTTATAAAGTTTTTGCGTTCTTTCAAATTGCGCTTTCATATTTTTAACCTGTGCTTCGGCTTTGGCAACGTTGGCTTCCGCTTCCCGAACGGCCGCTTCAAAATTCACGGGTTCAATAATATATAACGGTTGATTTTCTTTGACCAAATCGCCTTCATTGAATAACCGTTTTTGCAAAAAGCCTTGAACGCGCGCTCTTAACCCGACGGCATCTTTGGATTCGATTTTTGACACGAAACTGACCTCCGGAAACACTTTTTCCGGTTCGATTTTCATAGCCGATACGCTTGTTTGCGGCATTGACAGGGTTGCCGGCGTTTGTAAACGGGTATAACCGTACCAACCGATCAGTCCCAATGCGACCACACCGACACCGATAAATAAAAATTTTGATTTAAAAATTGTTTTTTCCATAAATTTCTCCTCGCAAAAAAAATATTTTAAAATTTATGTAGCATTTTTTTTAAAAAAAGTCTATAATTTTTTTAACAAAAGTCATAAAAAATAATGAGGAAATAATGAAATTAAAACAATCGCCTGTTTCAAAAGCCAATGCTTTATCCGTCACGCGCGGTTCGGCTCTGTCCCGAAAAACAAAATCATCAACGCTGTCGCCCACCATAGCAGAACAAAATGCCGTTAATGATTTTATCCGACAAAATGAGCAGGGGGAAACGCGGGTTTTTGTGGCAGGCGGTTCGCGTTCGGGAAACGATTCTGTTTATGAAACGGCCGCTTATGAGCTGGGTAAAGCCATCGGCCAAAAGAATTTTCATTTAAATTTCGGATTATCCTCCGGCGGTATTATGGGCGCGGTTGCCAAAGGCGTTCTGCAATCGTGGAGCACGTTAAAAAATCGCACCGAAACACCCATTCATGCCATTACCACCAAAGAATATTTGGCGTTGTATGAAAATGATGCCGTGATTGATAACGTGTCGGAAATTATTGTGGCACATACGTTGGAAGAGCGCAAACAACAACTTTTGAAAGCCGATTTTGTTATTTTTGCACCGGGCGGAGTCGGCACACTGGATGAATTGGTTTATGATTGCGTTGCCATGCAAGACGGTTTTTTGGATTTTAAGCCTTTTGTACTTTATAACGTGAACGGCTTTTTTTATCATTTGTTGGAATATTTAAAAGAAATTCAACAAAAAGGCTTTTCCGATGCCGTTCCGTTTATTGTGGTTGATGACAGCTTTGAAGCGTCTGTCGCTTTTGATATGTTGGGTGATTATTACGCCAAAAAAATGAAAGAGCAAACGGAAAGTGCCGATAAAATTATTGAGAATTTAATTTATTTGTTACCCTATGTGATTCATCAACGGCAACTGCACCCCGACAGCACCACGGCGGACATTTTAAATCGGTTGTCCGATACGTATTTAAACGGATTATCGTATGAAAAAAATCAACTGCGAACCGATATCGAAACGGCCTATTTAAATAAAGAAATCGAACGAATGTACGAACGTTTGGCCAAAGCCGGCCGCGATACCGCCTCGGTCAGTGATAAATTAAACGAGCTGAAAAAGCGGTATAATAAAGAAAAGTTTATTTAAACGCCGTTTTTTTAACATTAAAAAACCTCGGCTCAAAATTTTTAACAAGCCCCTTTAAAAACATAAACTTTTATGCGTTAAAGAAGAAGATTTATTTTTCGGTTTTTGCCGTTACCGGTAAATCTTTTAAAATATAACCGCGCCCCCAAACGGTTTGAATATATTCTTCGGCAGGCGCCAATTTTTCAATTTTTCGCCGAATTTTGCACAAAAACACATCAATGATTTTCATTTCCGGTTCGTCCATACCGCCATATAAATGATTTAAAAACTGCTCTTTGTTAATGGTTGTTCCTTTGCGCAACGCCAACAACTCAAACAAAGCATATTCTTTGCCGGTTAAGTTTAAAACTTTACCGTTAATGGTGACAATTTTGGAATTCAGGTTAATTTCCATACCGCCGGTGCGAACAACGGCATCGGCATGCCCTTTGGCACGACGCACAATGGCATTGACACGCGCCACAAGTTCCGTTCTGTCAAACGGCTTTGTTAAATAATCATCGGCACCGCAACCGAAGCCCTTCACTTTTTTATCGGGTGCCGTTAAGCCGGATAAAATGAGCACCGGCGTATCGATATGTGCGTTTCGCAATCTTCTTAAAACTTCATATCCTTCCATATCCGGCAATAACAAATCAAGAATAATAATATCGTATTCATAAAGTTTGGCAACTTGCAAACCGTCTTCTCCCAAATAAGACGTGTCAACGACCATATTTTCTTTTTTCAAAATCAGAGAAATGTTTTGACTGACGGTTTTATCGTCCTCAATTAACAATACACGCATGGGACTGCCTCCTTAAAAAATGGTTTGATAATTAACTTTATGTTAATTTTTATTTTTTTGCAAGCATAACTTTTCATAAAACGAAAAAAAATGACATTTTTTTGCAAAATGGTCGATTTAAGGGCGTTTATATGCGAGAGTCTGCCTCGTTTTCAGACTTTTTAACAACTATTTTGAAAAAAAAGGCTTAAAAAAATGAAAAAAAAGAAAAAACGACTCGGATTCCACCGCTTTTGGCGACAAATGCCTTGTTGCCGAGCATTCAATCAAATGAATGTCGGCGTTGTTTTCACGTTAAACGGTGTCATTGAGTTTGTGAATCAACAAATGTGTCTGTATTTAAAAAAATCAACGGGACAACTTTACGGAAAAAGCTGGAAATCTGTTTTTCGCGGAAATCAACCGTTGATTCGGTCGCTTTTACGAGCGGAAGAAGCTTTAAAAGAATCGGATTGCTGTTGCTATTTCACGCAAAAATCCGTTTTTCCGCTCTGTGCCAACAGACGCGTGTTTCGTATGATGATTTATTGGATTCATCCGCAAAATAAAAAAGCGGGGATTTGTTGGGTGTTTCAGGATATAACCGATTTTATTTCTCAAAAACAGTTAAGCTGTTACGAAAAAACATCAATACGGGTTTTTGAATTGTTACGCAAATCGGACGGCCTTTTTGACGAACAACAAATTTTTTATCATTTAACAAAAGAAATAATGACACAATATTCTTTTCAGGCCGCTTGTTTTTTCTCTTTTGAAAACAAATGTCCTCAAATTTCTTTTTCATTCGGCGAAACAGCAGCAAAAGGATATCAGGCGTATTTATCAAAACAAGATTATTTTTCTCAATCAATTGTTTATAAGGCGATGAAAAATCGACGCGTTATTTGTTGCCGCGACACAGCCACCAACAAATTTTATCAAAAATGCCTTAAAACAACCGATATGAATCAATTTGCGGCGGCTTGTGCTTTTCCCGTTATGATACGCCGTCATCTTCAAGGTGTTCTTTGCTTTTACGGAAGAAATTCCGATTTTTTTGATTATGTTCTCATTTCTCATTTAAAACAATTAATTCGGGCGGTTTGTTTATATGTGAATGAAGTGCGTCTGCGCAAAAAACAACAACAATCACTTTCCTCCTTACGACAGCGATTGGAAAATCAGGTGAAGGCATTGAAAAAAAACAAAACGTTAATGCAAAAACAAATGAGCGAATCCAATAAAATTGCGGCCGATTTAATGGTGGCGCGTCATAAAGCGGTTTTGGGCGAGCAAACACAAATGCATTTTTTGGCTAATGTCAGTCATGAATTAAGAACACCGCTGAATGCCGTTTTGGGATTTGCACAAATTTTGGCTTCCGAAACATTCGGGCCGTTGGGGCAACCGATTTATAAAGAATATGCCTCTTTTATTCAAAAAAGCGCTTTTCATTTATTAGGGTTAATTAATGATATTTTAGATGTATCCCGAATCGAATCGGGAAAAATTGCTTTAAATGAAACAACGGTGGACTTAAAAAAAAGTTTAAAAGAAGCTTTGGATTTAATTTCACAATACCCGGAAGCTGGTTATCGCCGTATCAACTTACATTTTCAAGGCACCGTTAAACTGCGTGCCGATGAACGCGCTTTGCGACAAATTTTTCTGAATGTTCTCTCCAACGCCGTAAAATTTACCAAAGCCAACGGAAAAATTGATATATTTGTTTCGAAAACATCCACCGAAATTCAGCTTGTTTTTCAAGATAACGGTATTGGCATTGCCGCAGATAAAATTCGATTTTTGTTTAAACCGTTTGCTCAAATTGAAAATATTTTTACCCGTTCTCACACCGGATCCGGATTAGGACTTGTATTAATAAAAAAAATGGTTATACTACATCAAGGAACGGTTCGCTTGGAAAGTGAAGAGGGGCACGGTACAAAGGTTATTATTCGCTTTCCCGCAAGCCGAATAATTACTTGAAAGGGTTGAAAAATGAAAAAATTATTGATTTGTTTTTTGGCAGTTATTGTTTGTTTGTCTGTTTGTACGGCTGATGCCGCCAAAGCTTCAAAAAAAGAAAAACGTTTTAAAACGGCGCCGACAAAACAGGAAATTGTGGAAGAAGAACAAACCCGCAGTAAAAAAATCAGTAAAAAAACAGCATTAGGTTGCGGATTGGATCACCCGGTTCGAGTTGCCGGCTTTGTTACAAATGCTCCTTTCGGCTGGGTTACCGTGATTCCGCCCCAAGGAATGAAAGCAGCACAATACATTAACGGTGGTTTTTCATATGATTTGTTTGAACAAATTGTTAAGGATGCGGGTTTCAGAATTCAAAATGTCGGTTATACATCTTATCAGGAAGCCATGCGGGATTTACGCCACGGACGAATAGACGTTGTTGCCGGCGCTTATTTTGATAACCGTATATTGGGCGCCGGTGTTAATTTAATGTTCCCGAGCTATTTTACCAACCCGATTATTCCGCTGTTTTTAAAAGGAAAAGAAAAAGAAGTTCGATCTTGGGATGATTTAAAAGGCCTGAAAGGTATTGTTCGACAGGAAGAAAACATTTATTCCCTTGTATTTAATCAGTTGCCGAAAGATATTGAAATAAAACAAGTCAGCGGTTCCAAAAAAGCTTTTACAATGTTATTAAACGGAGAAGCAGATTATATTATCACCAGTTTATATGCCGGAGAAGCCGAAGTTCGTCGATACAAATTGGTTGATGATATTTATTTTTCACCCAAAGCGTTAGTTTCAGCGGAATTATTTTTTGTTTTTTCCTCTCATAGTGATTGCCCCGTCATTAAGAAAAAATTAGAACCGATTTTAAGAAAATTAAAAGAAAACGAGGAAGCATATCGAAAAACATTTATTGAGTATATTGATGAATGGGGCTTACGTTTTAAGGATTCCAAAGGCTTGAAACAAGAATTATATGAAGCGCAAAACACTCCGGCAACTTCCGATACGACAGATAACCCGGAAAACACCATTGCTTCCGATTCGCCCGATATTGAATCCGATTCTGCAGATATACAATCGGATTCTTCGGATAAAAAAGAGGGACAAGCACCGGATTCGATTAATCAATCCGGCGAATCGGAACAAAAATCATTGCCGAAATCCTCGGATAAAACCGATCAGGCACCCGTTCAAAAACCTGCCGTTTCTGTTGAAAAAGCCACTGATTCAAAGCCAAATCGCCCATTGACGGCCGCTGAAAGAATTCGCAATTTATAATTGTTTTAACGATGGTGTTGTTTTTTCGTTGACAAAAGACGGTTTTTGCCGAATACTGAAAATGAACAAAGGAGAGCTATGAAAAAAGGGTTAAAACTTGCACTAGGGGTTTCTTTAATCGGTTCGGTTCTTGCATGTTTTGCCGGTTATATCTGGCAATACCGTTATCCGCACACGGAACGGCGTTATTATCCGAACGGACAATTATATACGGAAACAACATATCAAGGAAAAGTTAAAAACGGCATATCTAAAATATATTATGAAAACGGTCATTTGCGTTTGTTGTTAACCTATAAAAACGGTCGGCTGAACGGGCTGTTTCAACAATATTATCCCAACGGAAATTTAATGACGGAGTTTGTTCGGCGGGGAGATAAAATAGATGGTTCTTTAAAAGAATATTATGAAAACGGTGTTTTAAAATATACGGAAAATTATCAGGATGATATGTTGGAAGGAGAAAGCGTTGAATATTACCCTTCCGGGAATCCCAAAGAATCCTTTTTCTATCAGCAAAATTTAAAAGAAGGTTGGCATACGGTTTATTTCGAAAACGGAGATGTTGCCTCTAAAACCTTATTCCGCAATGATAAAATCAACGGTGAAAAAAGAATTAATTATCCTTCCGGCACCGAACAGATGTCAATTCCGTTTATTGATAACAAAATAAACGGCATTGCGCAAATGTTTTATAAAAACGGTCGTTTACAGGCAGAAATTCCTTATGTGAATGATGAAATTAACGGCACAATGATAGAGTATGATGAAAAAGGCAAAGTAATCGGAAAATACCCATATATGCATAATCAGCGAGAAGGCATGTCTCGTTTATACGATGAAAACGGTATGTTAATGCTGGAAATGCCCTATTTAAAAGGAAAAATTAACGGTATTGCCGTTGAATATTTTGAAAACGGGCAACCACACGGCAAAATCCCTTATATTAACAATCAAAAAGAAGGTTTGGCACAATTTTTCTATCCCGACGGGAAAATTGCCAAAGAGGTTTCATTCTCAAAAGATAAATTTGAAGGAATCAGCAAAAACTATGATCGAAACGGCACATTAATGATGGAAGTTTTTTTCCGCAACAATCAAATTGTGGAAGGATTTTCATATCAATCCGGAAAAAAAGAACCGATTTCGGCACAAGATCTTGCAAAACTTAAAAATTTACAGCATATTTTGTTCTATGATAACCGATCTGTCAGCGAGCAACTGTTAGACGGTCTGATTGTCCAGTAACGGGAAAACGCGGTGTATCACGATGAAACTTGATTTTCAAAAACAACAAAAAACGCTGACAATTCTTTTGGAAGGTAATTTTTTGCATTTTGATGCACCTGCGCAAAAAAATAAATTATATGCGTTAGCTCACAATTCCACCGTTCAGGAAATTGCCGTCGATGCCCGTTCTTTGGGTGAATGGGATTCTTCGCTGGTGGTTATTTTAATAACGTTAATGCAAACGGCAAAGGCTCGAAAAATTGCTTTCAAAGCCGCTTCTTTGCCAACAGACTTAAAACAATTATTGGATTTGGCCTTGGCAGTTAACCGGCATCCGGTTCATGAGTCAAATCAACCGGAAAGTTTCTTGGAACATATCGGTGATTGGGGATTAAATTTCATGGCTTCTCTTCATCGGGGACTTGTTTTTTTGGGAAACAGTTTTCATTCTGTCGGACGCTTTCTTTCCGGTCAGGCCGTCATGCGCAGCGTTGATTTATGGCAGGCTTTGGAAGAATGCGGTCCGAAAGCGTTATCGATTGTCGGGTTAATCAGTTTTATGGTCGGACTTATTTTGGCATTTGTCGGTGCCATTCAGCTTAAAACATTCGGCGCGCAGGTTTTTGTTGCCAGTTTGGTCACTATCGGTATGATTCGCATTATGGGTGCCATTATGGTCGGTATTATCATGGCCGGCCGAACGGGAGCTTCATATGCGGCAACCATCGGCACCATGCAGGTGAATGAAGAAATTGATGCCTTAAAAACAATGGGTATTCCCGTTTCCGACTTTTTGGTGTTGCCGCGTGTAACGGCGTTAGTTATCACCATGCCGCTGTTGGTTTTGTTATCGGATTTTACGGGTATGCTGGGCGGCGCATTTGTCGGAACGGCATTACTGGGTATTCCGGCGGAAGAATATTGGAAATATGCATGGAGTGCTTTCGGATTAACCAATTTTTTGGTCGGCTTGTTTCACGGACTTGTTTTCGGCTTTGTCATCTCGCTTTGCGGATGTTATTTCGGTGTTTATTGCGGACGGAATGCCGACAGCGTTGGTGTTGCAACAACAAATGCCGTTGTTTGGTCCATTGTTTGGATGATTGTTTTAACAGGCATTATAACGTTTTTCTGTGAGGTGATCGGCGTATGAAACAAACGGAAAAAAGTGCCATTTCGGCCAAAAACATAACAATGGGATACGGTTCGTTCATTTTGCAAAAAGAAATGAATTTCGAAGTGAATCCGCACGATATTTTTATTGTTATGGGTGGCAGCGGTTGCGGGAAAAGTTCCCTTTTGCGTGTGTTAACGGGATTGGTTCCGCCGCTGGCCGGCGGAGTTTGGATTCAAGGCACAAAATTTTCAGGCGCTTCGGCTCAAAAGCAAAAAGAAATTATGAAAAACTGCGGTATTTTATATCAAAGCGGGGCCTTGTTCAGTTCTATGACATTGGCGGAAAATGTGGCCTTACCGCTCAAACAATATACCGATTATTCCGAACAAACCGTTCAGGAAATTGTTTCTTTAAAGTTAGCGTTGGTCGGATTGGCGGGGTTTGAAGAATTTTATCCGTCCGAAATCAGCGGCGGTATGAAAAAACGAGCCGGATTGGCGCGGGCATTGGCATTAGATCCCGATATCGTGTATTTTGATGAGCCCTCCGCCGGATTGGATCCGATCAGCTCAAAATTACTGGATGATTTAATGAAAAACATCAATCAAAGTTTGGGCACAACACTTGTGGTGGTCACGCATGAATTAAGTTCGCTTTTGGATATCGGTACAAACAGCATTTATTTGGATGCCGATACCAAAACCATTATCGGTCGCGGGAAACCGGCAGATTTACTTAAAAATCCGCCGAATCAAACAGTTTATGAATTTTTAACGAGAGGAAAATAAAAAAAATGTCTGATAAAGTGCATAAAAAACAAATCGGTTTATTTTTAGTCATCGGATTTATTTGTTTGTTCGGAATAATAGGTACGTTTGTTTTGGAAAACATTATGCCGAACAATAATAATTTGTTTGTTATGTTCTTTAATGAATCGGTCAAAGGTTTAAATGTCGGTTCTCCCGTTGTGTTGGAGGGTGTAGAAGTCGGAAAAGTCACGCGTATTTCTTTGGAAACAGACCCGCAAACACTCACATTCAGTATTCCCGTTTTCGTGCGTTTCACACAAGATAACCGCACGAAATCCATTCTGAAAACCATGTTTCAAACGCATCACGGGCGTGAGGAAATTATTAACAAGTTAATTAAGAAAGGTTTACGAGCGCGATTGGTCACGCAAAATTTTTTAACGGGACAGTTAATGATTGAATTGGTTATGTTGCCTGATACACCCGTTAAAATGATTGAAACACCGCAAACAAAAGGCTTGATTCAAATTCCGACCGTGTTATCAACCATCGGTGAATTATCCAAAGGCATAGAAGCTTTACCGTTAAAGGAAATGGTTTATAAGTTCAATAACATTTTAGATATTTTAAGTGACAGAATACCCGTTATTATGCCGCAGGTGAGTTTGTTGGGCGAAAATTTAAATAAAGCCGTTCCGGCGTTTGTCGGCTTAACGGAGCGATTGGATAAAACAGTTCAAAAAGTGGACGGAGAAATTCCGAAAACGGAACAAACAATGAATCACTTTAATAGGACATTGGATAATATCAGTCGGGCGGCGCGCTCGCTCAAAAATTTAACGGATTATCTGGAAAGACACCCGGAAGCGCTTTTAAAAGGAAAGGAAAAATAACATGAAACGATTTTTGGCATTTGCGGCAGGAATGATATTATTAAGCGGTTGTATCGGAGGATACAGCCCCATGTCAAAATTTTATACATTGGTCGGCGAAACGAATATCACGCCCGTCAGCGAAACGAAAATTTCCGTCGGCGTATTGCCGGTTCAAATTCCCGATTATTTAAATCGGCCGCAAATTATTTTAAACGGTGTCGGCAATCAAATGGATTTATCCGAAACAAACCGTTGGATTGATTCGCTCACCGATTTGGCGCAAAGTGCCTTGATTTTTGACTTGCAACAAGCTTTACCGAAAGCCTTTGTTAAAACAAAAGGATATGACAATGCCAAATATAATCGGTTGGTACAGGTTGAAGTAGCACAAATGGACGGTAAAATAAACGGTACCGCATTATTGTCCGTTTGGTGGCATGTGCAAAATATGAACGGCCGTGAACTTTATCGCACGCGTTTTGAAGCAACGGCACCGGCAGGTGATTCGTATGAAACCTATGCGCAAGCGCAAAGCGAATTGTGGAAACGATTGGCGGTTGAAATTGCTTCTTATTTAGCCGGAAAATAAACGCTCTTGATTTTAACGCTTTTATTTCTTAACTTTTATGTTAAGGAGGTAAAAAATGAAAGCGTGGATTAAAGATATTTTGGATATGTTGGCGGCACTTTTTACCATTATCGTTTCGTTAATGGCGGTCGGCGGCACATTGGTGGCTTATGAGCATGATTTTTTTAAAAAGCTCAATCATGTTGTGAATTATTATCATCAGGAAATTAAGAATATAGAGGAAAAAGATCTGTAATTTGAAATAACGCTTGCCATTAACCGACTTTTATGATAGAATGCAAAAATAAGGATACAATAATGCTCTATCAAAAAAGTCTCAATGATAAAACAGCTTTTTGGGAAACCAATTTTACATTTGACGGAAAGTGGCAAAAACTTCAACGACGTTCGGAAAGTGAAATTGCATCGAAGCGCAAGTTTTTTTGTTTTGTTCGAAGAAAGTTTATCAGAAAATGCGCACAAAACGGGTTATTGAATCATATTTTCACAAAAGAGCAAATCAAAAAAGCCTTAAAAGGAAATTTACCCGACAATTATGATGTTCATCACATTTTACCGATTTCTTTAGGCGGACAGAACAGACCGAATAATTTATGCATTATTCATAAAATGGTGCATAATGCGTTACATCAGCGCTATTGGGATATTATCAGAGATAATTGGGATACGCAAAAAAATCCGCTGGCCTATGTTTTTGTGCCCACGAATTTAAAAATCATCAGCGATCAAGGCGCCTCTTTGTTTTTTTCGTCCGCAGATATTTTTAAAATCAAAAAAGAATATAAAAAGCGTTTAAAAATCAGCGCGTTCCATGCCAAGCAAAAAGCTGCTTTACAACAAAAAACAAAGAATCATGCGCGTGTATCGGATCAGGCCTTGCAAAAGAAATATCAGCAGAATAAGGCTGTTGTGCTTAAAAATAAAAAATTGAAAAAACAACAAAGCCGATCGGTTACTTCCGCGCATAAAACAACACCCGTTCAATCAAAAGAAAAATATCGTCGCTCAAGATATAAACAATCTTGGCAGCGGCAGTGGGAAGAAGAGCGTTAATTTTATTTTGACATTTTCATAAAAAAATGTATAATGAAAAATCTGCCTCATCAATGTTGAAGGCAGAATAAAAATATAGAAAGGAAAAGAATGGAAATGATAGAAATTACTTTACCGGATGAATCGAAATTATCATTTAATGCCGGAATCAATGCAGCCGATGTTGCTCGAAAAATCAGTGAAGGTTTGGCAAAAAATGCCGTTGCCGCCAAGGTTAACGGCGTATTGACCGATTTAACAACACCCATCAATGAAAATGCAACACTTTCCATTCTCACAAGCAAAAACGAAGAAGCATTAAGCATCTTGCGTCATACGGCGGCGCATATTTTGGCGCATGCCGTCACACGTTTGTATCCGCAAGCGCAGGTAACCATCGGTCCTGCCATTGAAAACGGTTTTTATTATGACTTTTTCGGTATTATTGTGCGCGAGGCCGATTTGCCGAAAATTGAAGCGGAAATGCAAAAAATTGTCTCTGCCGATTATCCGATTACGCGTCGGGTTGTTTCGCGAGCGGAAGCAGCGCGTATTTTTACCGATCGGAACGAAAAATATAAGCTGGAAATTTTAAACGATATGCCGGCGGAAATAACCGAAGTGTCGCTTTATCAACAAGATGATTATATTGAGCTTTGTCGCGGGCCGCATTTGCCTTCAACCGGCAAATTAGGTAAAGCGTTTCAATTAACGAAAGTGGCAGCTGCCTATTGGCGGGGCGACAGCACGCGCGAATCATTGCAACGCATTTACGGCACGGCGTTTTTCTCGGAAAAAGACTTAAAAGCCTATTTCACCATGTTGGAGGAAGCCGAAAAACGCGATCATCGTAAACTGGGCAAAGAAATGGATTTATTCCATTTTGAAGAATATGCGCCCGGTGATGTTTTTTGGCACGAACGCGGGTGGACATTCTTCCAAACGCTGATTGAATATATGCGCAAGCGTCAAAAAGCGGTGGGCTATGAAGAAGTCAACACGCCGCAAATTATGAACCGCGTGTTATGGGAAACGTCGGGGCATTGGAAGTGGTATAAAGATAATATGTTCACAACCACGATTGAAGAAAAAGAATTTGCCATTAAACCGATGAATTGCCCGGGTTCGGTGTTAATTTTCAAGCAAGGCATTACCAGTTATCGTGATTTACCGCGCTATATCGGCGAATTCGGCCGGGTTCATCGGTATGAAGCATCGGGTGCTTTGCACGGGTTGCTGCGTGTTCGGGCGTTTACGCAAGATGATGCGCATATTTTCTGCACACCCGAGCAATTAAAAACCGAATTGCAAAAAGTGGTGCAATTAATGGTCAGCATTTACAAAGATTTCGGCTTAACCGATATGACCATTAAATTATCCACGCGGCCGGCCGAACGAATCGGAAGCGATGAAATTTGGGATTTGTTGGAAGGCGCGTTGGCCGATTCGTTAACGGAAATCGGATATAAATATACGCTCAATCCGGGCGACGGTGCATTTTACGGGCCGAAACTTGACTTTAAGTTCCGTGATGCCATCGGGCGGGAGTGGCAATTAGGCACGTTGCAGGCCGATTTAAACTTGCCCGAACGGTTTGATATATCCTATATCGGGGAAGACGGTGAAAAGCATCGGCCGATTATGCTTCATCGGGCTTTGTTCGGCTCGTTAGAGCGCTTTACGGGTGTGTTTTTGGAAAACACGGCCGGACATTTGCCGTTCTGGTTGGCACCGGTGCAAGCGGTTGTTTTGCCGATTACCGATGAGCAGGCGGAATATGCGCATGAAATTAAACATAAATTATCGGTGGCAGGCATTCGCGTGATTGAAGATTGTCGCAACGAAAAAATCAGTTACAAAGTGCGCGAACATTCGTTAACAAAAATACCGGTTCAATTGGTTGTCGGCAAAAAAGAAATGGCCGATCAAACGGTTACCGTTCGGCGGTTGGGGTCTGACAAGCAGGAGGTTTTACCGCTTCAAGAGGCCATTCGGCAATTTAAGCTGGAAGCGCGTATGCCGAGCATTGAATACGAAGATTAACTTTATATTTTTCTTAAAATAAAAAAGCGAATCCGGTTTTTTAAATCGGATTCGTTTTTTATTTGGGTAACAAGGCGGTGGAAACTTATGCTTTTTTAATGCTGCCGACGATATTTTCCCTCTATTGGCGAGGGCAAGAAGTAATGCGGAACTCTCTCCTTTCTCCCTCTATCGGCGGATGTGACAGACGGCGTTAAGTCGTCTGTCGCTATG
Organism: uncultured Alphaproteobacteria bacterium; assembly: GCA_947627155.1. Classification (GTDB taxonomy): domain Bacteria; phylum Pseudomonadota; class Alphaproteobacteria; order CAAHEQ01; family UBA3637; genus RGIG4140. The sequence goes on from CANQUX010000008.1 coordinate 25,423, forward strand.
GGACGATAGAGGGAAAAGCAACGGTTTATTTTGGGAAGCGTTGCACAAAAAAAACGTACGATTTTTGCAACACTTTTTTTTAAAATTTTAAAAAAATTTTTAATTTAAGCTGAAATCATTGATTTTTCGGCTGTTTTTGAGGAGTGAATTTTGGTATTTTGAAGGCAATTTTTATCCCTGAATCAGCGTTGCATTAAAGGTACGTTTATTTTATGCTATTCGTATAGTGAAAGGGAGTCGAAAAATGACAAGAAAATCAAAAAAACAAATTCAAAATCAGGCGCAAGCGGGATATATGCAAAACAATGAACCAAAAACTGTATGCGGGGAAGCGGGAAAACAAAACAGAATCAAAACACACTCACAAAGCGGGCGGAGCATGGTTGAAATGCTGGGGGTGCTGGCGATTATTGCCATTCTGTCCATTGGTGGAATTGTCGGGTTTCGATTGGCGATGAATTATTATCAAGCGAATCAAATTGCCCATGAAATGAATATCATGCGCACCGATGCCCAGATAAAAATTGCCCAAGGCACAGAAAAATTAACCCTTGGTGACCCTTATGACAGCGGTACAATTCGTTTTAACAATTATCCCACCGATTTTGATTTTACCGATTCATTCACTGACCCGGAAAATCCGGAAGAAGACTGGAAAGAGGGGTATTATATTACAGTGTTTAAGATTCCGCAAGGGGTCTGCAAGCCGCTGGCGACCTTATTAAGCGGTATGGACGGAATAACAGAATTTACTATTAACAACAATGATTATAACACGGATACAAATTTTTGCAATCAAGATGAAAATCGTTTAAGCCTTTCTTTTACGGCAGAAAACATGACAGGAAATCTGCCGGAGGGTTGGTGTGAAGATGAGAGCGATTGTGACGGCGGCTATTGTCGAAATCATATTTGCATAGAATGCAGGGAAAGCAATGATTGCGGAGAATTTGAAGTTTGTGATCAACAAGAGGGAATATGCACAACTGATTGCACAAACTGGGAATGTAACGGCGGTGTTTGTGTGGACGGCGTTTGTAAAGAATGTAAAAACACGAAAGATTGCGACAATGATTTAGCATGTATAGACAATCAATGTCTGCCCTGCGCCGATGAAACGGATTGTGAGGAAAAACACTGTCTAAACGGCAGTTGCGTGGAATGTAGAACAGGTGCCGATTGTTCGGGCGGAAAGGGGTGTTTAAGTGATAACACTTGCGGTAATTGTACAGAGAATCCGCAATGCGAAAGCAATAATTGCCAAGACGGTATCTGTGAAAATTGCAGCACAAGTGCCGATTGCACGGAGAGCAGAGCTTGTGAAAACGGTATTTGTTACGATTCGTGTACGGGCCATGAATCAGGCTGTGAAAGCGGCACACATTGTGATACGACTGACACGCAAAAATGTATGCCGAATTGTCAAAGCAGTGCAGAATGCAACGATTTGCAAGTTTGCAACAATAAATCGGGCATCTGCGAAGACGATTGTACGGCAGAGGGTGCAATGGCCTGTAAAAACGGGTATCATTGTGATACAACAACCAAGAAATGTAAGAAAAATTGCACAGCGACAGATTGCTTAGGCACAACACCGATTTGTGACACAACAACACATGAATGTCGTGCTTGCACGGAAAATGACTGTACGGCACTAGGCAAACATTGCGATACCTCAACGGACAAAGCAACCTCCGGTACTTGTGTAGAATGTACGGCAAATACGCATTGTCGTGATAATACGCCCTATTGCGACAGTAACAATGGCAATATTTGCAAAAGCTGTTATGATGCTTTTGGGGAAGGAAAACCTTACTGGAACGGAACAAGTTGTGCACCATGTCCAAGCGGCACAAAATGGAATATAAATAAAAATATGTGTACAGTCGGCGAATGCCAAAACAATGATGATTGCAACACAAACGGCAGAACCGGATATTACTGCTACTTGGAATTCGGCTATTCTTGCGAAAGCGGAAATGAATTTAATTCCAATAAAGGCTTTGGTGCCGGACAAGATGGTTACAAAAGCGTATGCAAAAAAGCCGAAGACGAAGTAATAAAGGGGGGAACCAGCGGTTATGTTCTATCCGGCTCTCAAATGGACTGGTGGAGCGCAGAGCGATTCTGCCTTGCTTTGCATAGAAAACAGGCATCACGACAAAGTATCAACTGCGTAATTGACGTCAGTGACGGACAGATGCACGATTGTTCCAGCTCAACCATGTCAAAACTTGTCACCGATTTTAAGAGCAAGATTAAGTATGCTTGGCTTGAAGATGGTCCCAGCAACGGCTGTATGGCATATGCGCCTCAATTTATTACAGGCAAAGTATTCTGGTGGAGGCGACACACGCATAATCCGGAGGGCGGCGGATATGCTTTATGTCAACAGTTTAACCGATGAAGAAGAATAATAATTCAGTTAAAACGCTTGCCAATCGGGAGAAAAAGTGATAAGCTTAAAAAGCAAAGGAGGTAAAAATGGCGCTGTTTTATATTTTTCTTCTTTGGGTGCTGATTGTGTATATCAACAAAAAAAATCCTTCCGAACAAACGGATTTTAAAGAACCCGCAAAACGCTCTTTCACAGAGCATACTACAAAATCCGACGATTCGGAAGAAGATTTATATTTCAATGATATGTTTTAAGTCGGTACTCTTATTATTCCACCAATTTCCGCCGCAATTTTAAAACCGTAATTTCCGAGGGCGCCAAAAAGCGCATTTGCGGCCCCCATTGCCCCGAACCGCGGGAAACATATACATTCTTGCCGATTTTCGGCTCATATAATCCCGCCAATAATTTTGAATTATAATACCAACTGAAAATATGGAACGGAAAAATCTGCCCGCCGTGCGTATGCCCCGATATAATTAAATCGGCACTGTTGGTTTCATTCGGCAAAATCGGTTGATGCGATAACAAAATGCGATACTGATCGGCATTTTGACAAACTGCCGACCAATCAACGGAAACCCCGTATCGCGCTGCCGACGGAATATCGGGAACACCGGCCAAACAAACGGAATCAAACTGAACTTTGGCATTATCCAAATTAATAAAACCCGCCGATTCCAATTGTTTCATACTTTGCCGATAACCCACATAAAATTCATGATTGCCGCTTGTATAATAAACGCCTTCTTTGGCTTTTAACCGACTTAAAATCTGCAAAAGCGGTTGCGTATAAACTTTATCATCATCAACGGTATCACCCGGCAGCACAATAATATCGGGATTTAACGCATTCACCCTTTCCACAAGCCCCTTAATCTTATCGGGAAAAACACTGCGCGATAAATGAATGTCACTTAACACAACAACGGTTTTATCTTGCTGAATTTTATAAGATTCAATAACCTGCTCTTTCACGCGCGGCACTTTCATTCCCTGATATAAAGCGCTTCCGGCACATAAAAGCGCCACACCGATTGTTATGATATTCAACACATTTAACCAATGCAACTGAAACGGTGACGGAATTGATTTAAAGAACAAAGCGCCTATTGTCCAAAGTGCATCACGAAAAAGCGTTAAAACAAGCAAAATCACCGCTGTTACATAAATAAAATAAAGCACATATTGCACAACGCGCGTATATTTTCCGAAATTACCCGCCATTTCCGGCATGGCAAACACAGGTAACGCCGCCACAAGAAGACTGACAAGGAACAAAAGCCCTTTAACGAAAAAACTCACGTTTAACGCATAACCGTAGCGAAAAAACAACGGTAATGTAACACAACACCCCATAAGAGAAACTGTTGTTGCAATGGCAAAATTCATTTTCAAACCCCTTTCGATAACTGTTATATCACAAAAATAAACAGAAAAGTCAAGCGTTTTTTATTGATTCTTTTTTTGAACTTTTTTCGATTGTTTGTTTTTGAGTTGCTTTAAATGCGCCGATACCTCTTTATCCGTCGGACTTAACAAATGCGCACGCTCTAAAAAGTCTTTGGCTTTCTGATATTCTTTTTTCTCTAAATAATAGACCCCTAAATTATCTAAATTCATGACATTATCGGGATAATAAGATAAAATCAGCTCGGCATTTTTTTGAAACGCCGCATCCTCCTGCGCCTGCCATAAATTTTTTTGAAAAACTTGAAAACGCGATAACATAAATCGCTTCCCGCGGTGCTCATTTGCACCCCACTGCCAGTGATGATTATTCAGTTGCGCCTGCGCCAATGTTGCGGCCATGCCTTGCGTCATACAATTCACATCACCGATAATTTGGCAAAAATGAATTTCACCCAACCGTAAATCCAACCGATCGGGAAACGAAGTAATGCCTTTGCGCACAATACGCAACGTTTTTTGCGTTTGCTTTTGCGCCGCTGCCTGATGAAATTGATTCATTTCAATCAAAACCCGCCGAGCAGAGAGCATAAAATCGTTTAAAACGGTATCGGCCGTTTCGGGCGGACGCATTAACGCGCTATAAGTCAACAAAAAAAGACCGATTATTAAAAAAGCGCTCAAAAATTGCTGTAATTTTGTCATTCAATCCTCATTTCTTTATAAATCAATCGGCAAATAAACCTTAAACGTTGTTCCCTTTTCCATGGAGCTTTCCACATCAATAAGCCCGTCGTGATCATGCACAATCTGCTGGGCAATGCCCAATCCCAAGCCGGTTCCTTCCACCGATTTGGAACGCAACGAATCAATGCGATAAAAACGCTCGAACAATCGGTTGATGTTTTTCGGCAAAATCGGATTGCCGATATTATGAACACTCACCAAAACAACTTGCCGTATATCGGACAAATATTTATCCGATTTTTTGGGAAAGCCGTTACAAAGCTGCACGCCGACCGTTATTTTTGAATGCGTACTGCCGTATTTGACGGCATTGTCAATTAAGTTTTGAAACACCTGCACCAACAAGGTTTTGTTTCCTTTTAAACGCGGAATATCATGCGTGAGCTTTAAATCAATTGTTTGATGATTGTTTTGCGCCTTCACGGACAGACTGTCTATCACGCTTTTTAATAAATCAGGCAATAAAATCACATCGGTTTGAAAATTTTTTTGCGTCATTCTTTCTTTGGATAACGCCAATAAATCTTTAACCAGATGCGTCATACGCTGCGTTTGTTCCGCAATGAGATTTAAAAACTTATCGCGCGCCGCTTCATCATCGCGTGCGGGACCCTGCAATGTTTCGATACTGCCGGAAATAATGGTTAAAGGCGTTTTCAGTTCATGACTGGCGTTGGCAAAAAAATCAGCCTGCTGCTCTTTAAATAATTTGAGTTGCGTAATATCATGCAACATTAACATAATCACGGCACCGTTTTTAGCCGGTGCGGGCAATCGCTCGATTCGCAATTGAAACGTATGCGGCTGTTCATCCTGATACGACCATTCCAGCCATTCCCGATCGGATTGCTCTCGAACCACTCTTTCCATGGCCTGCCGAAAAGCGGAATCGTTAAAAAAATCGTAGGCATATTGATGCAACACGGTATTTGAGAAAAAATTAAGAGCCGTTTTGTTGGCAAAAACAATTTTTAAATCGGCATTTGTCATTAAAAGCGAATCGGGCAGATTTTCCAAAATGGCCGCATCGGATAACGTTTGATTCCACCATAAATTTTTAACGGATAAAAACGCATCGGCCAATCGAAACGAGCCGAATATGCCTTTATGAAAACGCGGCGCTTCAATTTCCTGCCCCTGCGCCAAGGTGCGCAAATAGGCAATAAATTTTTCCAATTCGTGAAACACGCAAAACATAATAACGGCAGTAATAATAAACACGCCGACAAAAATACCGCCCGCCACCGACCAATCAATTCGATGGAGCGCTAACATAATTCCCAACACGAAAATAATGGGAATATTTAAAACAACCGTTCGCGCCAAAAAGCGAAAGAAGCGAAAGAATGTTTTTTGTGCTTTATTTTTTTTCATAAATCGATTATACTCTAAAAAAATAAAAAAAGGAACAGAAAAATGACTGCAAAAAAAACACCGATGCTCGAACAATATTTTCGGATTAAAGAACAATATCCCGATTGTCTGCTTTTTTTCAGACTGGGTGACTTTTACGAATTGTTTTTCGAAGATGCCCGAATCGCTTCGCAATGTTTGAATTTGGTTTTAACCTTTCGGGGCTATTATAACGATAAAGAAGTGCCCATGTGCGGCGTACCGTTTCATGCTTACGAAAATTATTTGGTACGCTTAATCAAATGCGGCTATAAAGTGGCCATTTGCGAACAAATCGAATCACCCCAAGAAGCCAAAAAACGCGGCAGCACTGCCATTGTGAAACGTGACGTGATTCGCATTGTCACCTCCGGCACTTTAACGGAAGAAGCCATGCTGGATAAAAAACAAAACAATTTTTTAATGGCTGTTGTGGCCGCCGGCACCGAATTCGGGTTTGCCTGGGCCGATATCTCCACCGGTGAATTTTTAACGCAAACCGCACCGAAAGAAATTGTCCAAAGCGTAATTGAACGTGTTAATCCGGTTGAAATTTTAATTGCCGATAATTTTTCGATTGTTCATCCCGATTTATTGAAAAACGAATCGTGTCCGATTGAACAATTACCGACAGCACGGTTTGATTTCACCGAAAATCAACGGGAATTATGCTCATTTTTTAACACGGATCATCAATCTTTTAATTATTTAACCAAAAGCGAAACGGTTGCCGCCGGTGTGATTCTCGCCTATTTACTCAACACACAAAAAGGGGAATGTCCGGCCGTTTCAAAACCGCAAAAAATTCAAACAGATGCCTATATGGCCATTGACGCGGCAACACGGCGTAATTTAGAGCTGATGACATCACAAAACGGTTCCGGCAAAAACACTTCTTTATTGAAATGCCTTGATAAAACTTTAACGGGATCGGGCGGCCGAACATTGGCTGCCTGGCTCGGCACACCGTTATTGGATGCAAAAGCCGTTAATGCCCGATTAGATAAAGTTGATTATTTTATTCAAAATCCGTCGGTGTGCGAATCCGTTCGAAACGCTTTAAAGCTGTTTCCCGATATTGAGCGGTCGTTATCTCGATTGGTTGTCGGCCGCGGCGGCCCGCGGGATATGAAAGATATTGCCTTGGGATTAAAAAACATTCCTTTCATTCGCAATCAAATAACGGGACTTGTTCCCGAATCGCTTCAAGAAGATTTACGCCTGCTCGGCGACCATTCCGATTTGGTCGCGCAAATTTGTGCCGCCGTTGATTTTGAAAATACCCCGCTTCTGGCGCGTGACGGCGGCTTTATCAAACAAGGCTACTTCGCGCCGCTTGACGAACAACATCACGCCCGCGAAAATGCCCGTCGTATGGCACTGCAATTGCAATTAAAATACAGTCAGGAGACAAAAATAAACGGCTTAAAAATCACGTTTAATAATTTATCCGGTTACAGTATTGAAGTGCCGACCCGTTTTGCCGAACCGTTGTTAATTAATAAAGAATTGGGCTTTATTCACAAACAAACACTCACAAATGTGGTGCGCTTTACAACGGCCGAATTGTCCGATTTAGAGCAAAAAGTGTTGCATTCCGATGAATTGGCCTTGGCCATGGAGCTTGATTTGTTCGAACAATTGCGTCAAAAAATCTTAACGTATAACGAATCGATTTGCACCACCTGTGCCGCTATCGGGCGCATTGATATTGCTGCCGCTTTTGCCGTCGGCGCCGTACAAAACGGTTGGATTCGGCCGATTTTAACGAATGACACAACATTTGATGTTAAAAACGCGCGTCATCCGGTGGTTGAAGCGGCGTTAAAAGAAAGCAATCAAAAATTTATTCCCAATAATTGTTTTATGGAGGAAGAGAAAGATCGTCTTTGGATTTTAACCGGTCCGAATATGGCCGGGAAAAGCACTTTTATGCGGCAAAACGCGCTGATTGTCATTATGGCGCAAACGGGATGTTTTGTTCCGGCGGATTATGCCAAAATCGGCATTGTCGATAAATTATTTTCCCGCGTCGGCGCCAGCGATGATTTGGCCAAAGGGCAATCAACCTTTATGGTGGAAATGACGGAAGTAGCCTATATTTTACAAAACGCGACTGATCGTTCGTTCGTGATTTTTGATGAAGTCGGGCGCGGCACGGCAACATATGACGGCCTTTCCATTGCTTGGGCGGTTGTGGAATATTTGCATGAGCAAATCAATTGCCGCACCTTGTTTGCAACGCATTATCACGAATTAACGGCACTGGTCAATCGGTTATCCCGTGTTTCGCTGCACACATTACGGGTTCGCGAATGGCAGGGAGAAATTGTGTTTATGCACGAAGTTGATACGGGCGCAACCGATCGATCATATGGTATTCATGTGGCAAAATTGGCCGGCGTTCCGACACCGGTTTTGTTGCGATCCGAAGAAATTTTAAACTCATTGGAGGAAAAACGACAAAATCAAGAGCCTTTATTTGACGACTTGCCCTTGTTTTCGCAACTTTCACACCCTACATCTATCCGAAAGGCATCGCCGATTGAAAATGAATTAAAAACCACAGATCTTGATTCGCTTTCCCCGCGCGAGGCATTAGATATGTTATATCGGTTAAAATCAATGACGGAGGCTTAAAAGATGACTTTATTTCAAAGTGTTATCGGTGTTATTTTTTCAATGGGATTTTTAATTTTGCTCTCTTTGCTCATCGGTTATGTTGCCTTACCGGTTTTTTTGATTATTATTGCTTTCGGGTTATTTAATTTCTTTCGGCACGGAAAATTATTTGCCGGTGTCAATCGCGAAAACATAACGCCGTTTCATAAAAACGCCTATCGGAAAAAAGACGATAAAGTCATTGATGTGGATTATACGGAAATACCGTAATTACAGCCATTTAATAAGTGCAAACCCGCCGATGAGCAAAAGAAAAAACAAAACGGAAAGCCAACCCAAATTTTTTTCAATGTAATTTTTCATGGGAACACCGAATTTCCAAAGCAAGCCGGCAATCAAATAAAACCTGAAACCCCGCGCAATGACGGAAGCGATAATAAACACCGTTAAGTTTAAATGCGTAACGCCGCTGGCAATGGTAATAATTTTATAGGGAAACGGTGTAACACCGGCACCGAAAACAATCCACGCGCCCCACTCGTTATATAACTGCCGAAACGATTCGAACTTTTGGGTATAATGAAAAAAGTTCAAAATGGCAATACCGACCGTATCGTATAAAAAATAGCCGATAAAATAACCGAACAAACCGCCGATAACACTGGATACGGTTGTCCAAAAAGCAATTTTAAAAGCAGCTTTCCTTTGCGCCAAAACAAGCGGAATCAATAAAATATCGGGCGGAATCGGAAAAAACGAACTTTCAATAAAAGAAACGGCACACAGCGCCGGCAAAGCATATTTTCCCGACACAAGACGCATACACCAATCATAAATATTTTTAACAAATTTATTCCATAACTTAATCATTATTTGACTTTCATTTTTTTTGGCGTTATTATTTAAGTTGTCAGAATAACTTTTTTTGAAAGGAAAAGCAATGAAAAAATTTTTAACGGTTATTTTAAGCGCTTTCTTATTAACGGCGTGCGGTGTGGGAAATACCAACACCACCTATCAAAGTTATCAATTAGGTTCTCAAGGCGTGATTGAAAAAGGGCGCATTTTGGAAATGAATCCCGTTCAAATTAAAGGCGATAATGCCGTCGGCACATTAGCCGGCGCAGGTATCGGCGGTGCGGCCGGCTCCATGATCGGCGGCAATACGGCCGTGAACATTATCGGCGGTATTGCCGGTGCGGTTGTCGGCGGTATGGTCGGCAGTGCGGCCGAACAAGCCATCACCAAAGATTCAGCCTATGAATTTGTTGTGGAAAAAAGCAACGGCCAGCTTGTTTCCGTTGTGCAAACGAATGAGTTGAATTTGCGTCCGGGCGATTATGTTTTGTTAAACCGCATCGACGGTTCCACCCGTATTCGGTCGCGACTGCAAACAAGCAATTACTATCGTTAAAAAAATTTAAAAAAGAAAATCCTCTGTTTCAAACGCAGAGGATTTTTTTTACATAAAAAGTTATTGACAATTTTTGAAGGTGTAGTATTTTAAATACCGTCGGGAAAGTAATTTCCTTAAACTTATGTCAAATTTAAAAAAAGGAATAAAAAAATGTCAACACCGGAATTAAAAGGAACAAAAACGGAAGCGAATTTGCAAACGGCTTTTGCCGGCGAATCGCAAGCCCGTAACAAATATACGTATTATGCCTCAAAAGCCAAAAAAGACGGATACGTTCAAATTTCAAAAATCTTTGAAGAAACGGCAGGCAATGAAAAAGAGCATGCGGAAATTTGGTTTAAGCTGTTGCACGGCGGAAAAATTCCCTCAACCCAAGAAAACTTGTTGGATGCCGCCAATGGTGAAAATTACGAATGGACGGATATGTATGCCGGCTTTGCCAAAACCGCTCGCGAAGAAGGTTTTGAAAAAATTGCCGTTTTATTTGAAATGGTGGGAAAAATCGAAAAAGAACATGAAGAAAGATATCGCAAACTGTTATCCAACGTTGAAAACGGTCTTGTTTTCTCGCGCGACGGCGATATGATTTGGCAATGTTCGAACTGCGGCCATATTGTTATCGGGAAAAAAGCACCGGAAATGTGCCCCGTTTGCGAACATGCCCGCTCTTATTTTCAATTAAAAGCCGAAAATTATTAAGTCGAAACAGAATCGACTCGCAACAAAAATATCCGTTTGAAAAAAGCGGATATTTTTTTTGTGTTGAAATTATGACTGATTTATGACTGTTTTTCGGCTTTTGTTTCTTTTTTTCCAAAAAACGGGGACAGATTCACACGCCTAATCAAAAAATGATTTTTTTCTTCTTTTTTTAAAAAAAACCTTTGCCTTTTTAATATTATTTCAATAAAGTAATCATAAAGGAGTATTAAATGCTTTATTGTGATTTGGACGGCGTTTTGGCCGACTTTAACAATAAAATTTATGAACTGACGGGAAAATATCCGCCGGAACTTTCTCGCGCAAAGTTATGGACAACGGTTGAAAATACGCCCGAGTATTGGGCATCGCTTCAAAAAATGCCCGATGCCGATGTGTTGCTCGATTATTTAAAAAATATTCCTTATCAAATTTTAACGGGGTTGCCCGAACAAGGCTATCATAAAGCGGAAATTGAAAAAAGAAAGTGGGTTAACCGCTATATTTCACCCGAAATGAAAATGATTTGTTGCTTGGGCAAAGAAAAAACACGCTATTGTCAAAAAGGCGATGTATTGATTGATGATTATGCCCCCAACATTGAGCGGTGGAATGAGGCCGGCGGTATCGGCATTTTGCATACCGATGCTTATTCAACCATTATGCAATTAAAAAAAGCGGGCTTTTAAAAAATTTAAAAACAAGCGCGACACAATCTGTCGGTATAAACAAAACGCGTTTCATCGGAAACGGCTTCAATACCGCACACGCTCGGAAAGCGACAACCCGTTAATTGCGGCGTTGTCCACGGCTTTTTCAAATCAAAATAAGCCCCCATTAACGCCATTAACACGCTTTCGGTTGCTTGTGCCTCATCATCAAGTTGAATGAGGGGCTTATCCGTTAAGCGACGGCGAATTTCTTGAAAAACGGCCGTATGTTCTTTTAAAACAACCCCTTTTCCGAACAATAACCGTTCAAATGATTCTTTTAAAACAGGATTTTTCCACCCGCCGCCGAATAACAAAAACCGATGCGGAACGGCTCCTTGAATAAACCGCAAGCCGTAAACCATTAAATAGGCGGCAAAGTAAACGGCCGTATGCACTTTATCCGCCAAATTCTCCGATGAGCAAAAGGCTTGAATGTTTTGTGTGTTATAAATGGCCGGATCACCGGATTTCGGCGGCCTTTTTTCATAAAAAGACTGCCCTTGACAAAACAATGTGTGCAATAAAGAAACATCAAGATTGCCCTGCGCGGCATATAATCCGTTTTCATCAAACGGAAAAGCCGTATATGTGCGCATTAAATAATCGACATATTCATTGCACGGCCCCAAATCAAACCCGCCGACAGCCTCCCCGTTTTGAATAAGGCTTAAATTAGACGTATTGCCGGCATTGATATCCACGCGATTTTGCACCCCGCTCATCCGCGCCTGAAATGCATTTAACACGGGCACAAGCGGCGCGCCCTCTCCGCCGTTCAACAAATCATCGGAACGAAAGTCATAAATCACGCGAATCGGAACCACTTTTTCATTTGTTTCTTGCTTTAACTGCCGATAAAGGCCGTCTGCCAACATTTGCCCGGATCCCATTTGAACGGTATACGGCGTTTTGCGATTCGTTTCATCTTTTCGGGAGGGCGGATAATGATCCAGCGTTTTCCCGTGAAAACAAACGGCCGCTATGTTGGCAGGAGCTATGTTAAAGCGCCGGATAAAATCAACAACGCACGCGATTATTTGAGTCATATAGGCCTGATGAAGTGTTGTAAACAGCGGTAAATTTTCAATATCGTCTCGGGTTTGACAGGTTGTTAATTGCTGCCGCAACAAGGCCATATTTTCTTGCATTTCTTTTGAAAACGCATAAGAGTGAAAGCCCTGCTCTTTCAAAAAAGTTTTCCCGTCGGTTTCAACGAAAGCCACGTCAACGGCGTCCATTGAATTGCCTGTCATAATTCCGATATAGAACGGCATTTTTCTCTCCAATTTCGAATGAAATGACTGTACCCGATATTTAAAAAAAAGTCAAATTTTTCCGTTTATTTTTTTTCAGATAAAAATAATGGTTGATTTTTTTGAGAAATTGTTTAAAATACTTTTGTTTTATTTTTATGAAAGGGTATCTTATGATTAAATTTTTATTCAAATTGATTTTACTTGTTGTCGTTCTTGTTTTAATTGCGGCGGGCGGTGTTTATTATTATGCCGGCACCATTATTAAAACAGCGGTTGAAAAATATGCGCCGCAAGTGACGCAAACAGCCGTTAAACTCGACAGCATCGATTTATCGTTATTACAAGGCAAAATTTCTTTAAACGGATTAAGCGTTGCCAACCCCAAAGAATACGGTGCCGAAAAAGCTTTCGGATTAGGCGGTATTTCCGTTTCGTTTGATCCGAAAAGCCTGTTATCCGATAAAATTGTGATCAATCAAATTATTATTGACAAAACGGCCGTTGATGTTGAAGCTACCTATAAAGACGGAAAAATTATTTCAAACTTAACGGATATTCAAAAAAATGTTGAATCGTTTATTGCCAAAAACACATCCGATACACCGAAAAAAGCCGAGCAAAAACCCGCAGAAGATTCAACGGAATCGGCTTCTTCCAAACAGGTTGTTATTCGCGATTTACAAATTAACAACAGCGAATTAACCGTCGGTGTTTTGAAAAAAACATTAACATTGCCCTTACCCGATATTCATCAAAAAAATATCGGTGAAAAAGGCAAACAAATGAGCTGGCAGGACAGTGTTGCTTATGTCTTTAACCTGATTTCAACCGAAGCGGTCAAAGAAACGGCAACAGCGGTTCAAAAAGCCGTTCAGGAGGCTGCTTTGGAAACGGTTAATATTACCGGCGCAACCGTTGACGGTGTGAAAGAATCGGCTGACGGCATTTTAAATAACGTGAAAGGTCTTTTCGGAAAATAAACACCTTTTACAATCAAAAGGGGCGCTTTTTTAAGGCGCCCTTTTTAAAAACAGGTTGATTTTTAAAAGACTTTATGCTAATCTTTTATATCATCAACAACAAAATGAGGGTCAAATGAGCTATGCAGAAATAAAAGCAGATATGCAAACACGGTTGGGAAAAACCGTTGAAGCGTTAAAAAAAGATTTTTCGGGTCTTCGCACCGGTCGGGCAACAACAGCCTTGTTAGACGGCATTATGGTGGAATCTTACGGCACCGTTGTTCCTTTAAATCAGGTCGGAAACGTATCGGTGGCCGATGCGCGTATGTTAAGCGTCACCGTGTGGGATAAATCACTGCTGAAAAAGGTTGAAAAAGCCATTATCGAATCGGGCTTGGGATTAAATCCCATGAATGACGGTGTTGTGATTCGCATTCCCATTCCGCCGTTGTCGGAGGAAAGACGCGTTGAACTCACAAAAATTGCCGGGCGGTATACCGAAACGGCGCGCGTATCCGTTCGGAATTTACGGCGCGATGCGTTAGACGGCATTAAAAAGCTTAAAAATGCCAATGAAATTTCCGAAGATGATCAAAAACGATATGAAACGGAAATTCAAAAATTAACCGATGAAGGCATTAAGGAACTCGATGAATTATTGAAAACAAAAGAAACGGAAATTCATCAGGTGTAACCGAAAAAAGAGTTTCAAAAAAAACACCGTCTCAAAAAAGCGGTGTTTTTTTATAATTAAACTCTGCCGGCACCCGACTGTGCCATTAAAAACTTTTCGAACGGCTTTTTGGGGTTTTCTTCATTTTCCTGAAAATAAAGTTGAGCGGCATACCCTTTAATTCGATTATCATAACTGTCAGCGGCAGCAACAAATGAACCGGATATGTTATTTTCTTTCAAATTTTTGTTATATTGTTTGCACAAGCTGCCCAAAGCATGCATAAAATTTAAAAACCGATAGGAATGAAAAGAAAAAGATTCGTAATTTTTTTCCGCTTCAAGAGGCACCACAAAATAATCTTTTTCCGTCGGCTCTTTTTGCACCAGTAAAAAATTTTCATTCTGCATCACAACAGTTGACTGCGGATATACCGTACGAATGGAATCAACCGTATCATTTTGAAGTGTTTTTTTCATCTGTTTATCCTTTCCTTATGCTTTAATTATACTTAAAAAAATTGTTTTGTCAATATTTTTTTAACAATTTTTTGTAAAAAAGTATTTCTTTTTTATCAATTTCAATTATAATGAAACAGTTTCATAACATTTTATGTAAAGGAGTTAAAAATGAAAAAATTATTTGTTTTATCAACAGCCCTTTTGCTTTCAACCGCAGCCGTTGCCGGGTTAACCGATGTTTATAATGCCGTAAATTCCAATCCGGGCGCTTCGGCAACAAAAGTTGATCAAAAAGCGGCAGAAATTAAAAATAAATTAGATGCCAAGTTGGGTGGCATTCAAGATAAAGTTGCCGCACAAAAAGGTGAAAGCGCTGCCAAACAAGAAGCGTTAAAAGCGCAATTGGAAGCAAAGTTGTCCGAATTAAAAAACAGCGGTGAGGGAAACAGCTCGCAAGCTGCCGGCATTAAAGCGGAACTGGAATCCCTTCAAAAATTGATTGATGCCGCCAAAAAATAAAAAAAAGTGCCTTTTCGCACAAAAAAACAGGTAAAGCAAATTTACCTGTTTTTTTATTGTCAAAGAAAGCCGTTATTTGTCGGCAGATTTCTTATGCGTTTCAACCCGCACCTCCACCGGCTGATTTTCCGTATGCAAATAAACCACCCGTTGCGGGAAAGGAATATTAATATTTTCTTCCCGAAAACGCTTGATAATATTTTCCCGAATGGAATTGGAAATATTCACTTTATTAAACACATCTTGCGTATAGCATCTTAATTGAAAATTCAAGCTGCTGTCCGCCATTTCCACAAAAGCCACAACCGGCTCGGGCGATGACAAAATGTTTTTCGTGTGTTTGGCAATATCCAACAAAACCTCTTTCACCAAATCAATATCGCTTTCATAGCCCACGCCCACATCAATATCAATACGGGCGCTTTTGTTCTTATACGTCATATTAACTAAATTATTCGATAAAATACTGGCATTGGGAATAATCACATCGGCCTTGTTAAAGGTTTCAATGACCGTTGAGCGAATGTTAATTTGCTTCACCGTACCTTCAAAATCGTTAATAATCACCCAATCGCCGATTTTAATGGGTCGCTCGAACAACAAAATAAAACCCGAAACAAAATTGTTCACAATATTTTGCAAGCCCAACCCGGCACCGATGGATAAAGCACCTGCCATAATGGCCAATCCCTTTAAACTGCCGCCCATAACGGTTATACCGATGAGGCACGAAATAACAATGCCGACAAAACCGATTCCGGCCGCCAACGAATTGCGAACGCCGATATCCATATCAATTTTACTGAGTTTGCCGTTTAAAAGGCTGTTTTTAATCATTCTCACAATAAACAAAGAAATGAAGAAAAAGACAATTCCCAAGAAAATGGAAACAATGGAAACATGCATACCGCCGATATCAAAGCCCATTAAAAACTTTTTCACGTTATGCAATAAAATATCAACGGAAATGCCCCAAACCGCCAACAAAATAATGGCACATATGCAGTATAAAACGGGCGTGATAATTAAACCGAACCACAAAACGGCCTTATCCGTTTGTTTTTTGGTAATGTGAAAATCTTTCAACCATATTTTTAAAGAAACAAACTGACGGAACAACACAATTAAGGCTTTTTGAATAATGTAAAAAACACCGATAATCAAAACGGAGGAAATAAATCGATTATAAACATATTCGGAAAACAAAATATATCCGAACAGTGAAAAGCCCAAAACAACCAATGTTAAACCGGAAATCAATAAACTGATTTTCGAAGAAAGCGATAATCCTTGAATATCCGTATCCGAATCGTTTTCCAGCGATTTTTTCAATTCTTCATCCGTTAAAGCCCGATTGTCATATAACGCCCGATTGGCAATTAAAATAATGCATCCCGCCTTTACGCAGTTAGAGAGCAGTTTAAGCGAAAACACAATGTCGTCCGAATATTCCAACCGAATGGCCAACACTTGAAAATAAGAAAACACGCAAATAATCGTAATGGAAAAAATAAGCGCAAAGCTTAAAGATGTTGCTTTGTCATCATTCACTTCAATCAATCGCCATTTCGGATGTTGCGGCGCAAACAAAACCAGCACGACGGCACTTGATAAAAACAAATAGAGCAAATAAAGCAACCCCACGCGCAACGTTAATCCGAACGCGCCGGAAAAAACAGCCTGATGCACATGCAACCAAAACCAAAGAGCGCCGGCTAAAACCGAGGGCATAATGCCGCGCGCAAACAAGGTCACGAAAGCGGCATAAATTTTTTGCATATAATTCGGTTTTTCGCCTGCCTTATAACCCCATTTGCGCCGAATGAGCCAGCTGACCCAACCGGCCAAAATAATACCGATAACAGCCACAAAACCGAAAATAAGAAGTTGTTGTAAAATGGCCTCTCTTTGATCGGGTGAAAATTTTTGATACCATTCATAAGGCGATACGCACACTTCATACAAAAACGAGGAAAAACTGACAATCGATTTCCAAAAATTTTGAAGGTTTAAAATCGATTCGCGTTTGACCATAATTTGTTCCATCAACTGCTGATTGCGCATTTTAATAATGGACGAATTGATTTCATCAATTTGTTCCAACGCCAAATCGGCAGAGGCAATGCGCGCCTTAATTTCATCGGAACGTTTTGTAAATTCCTGTCGCTGCTTTGTAATTTCTTCCGGTTCCGATTCACCCTCCGCGGTCAATGCCGCAAGGGCCGATATTTTTTTGGAAAGGCTGTTTAACTCTTCGGTATCTTTCACTTTTAAAGAAGTTAATTGCGTATGATAGGCATTTAACTCCTTAATATGTTCCTGCGTTTTGTTTTGAGATAACGAATAAGATTGCAAATCTTCGTTAATTTTCTTTAAATCTTTATCAATTTGCGCCACATCAACCGTTTCTTCTTTTAAATCCGTCTGAACCGGTGTTTCGGCTGATGAACCTTGCGCTACCGCGAAAGGAGATTGAAAACAAAAAAATGAAAAAAATACCAAAAACAGAATGATTTGACGCATAGGCACTCCTTGATTAAAGTTTGCCCATTTTATAGCGTTTCATACCGCTTTTTGTCAAGAGAAAACTTAAAAAAATAATTCAAAAACACGAAAAATATTTTGAAAAATTAACCGTTTTCACGCCGTCTGTATCGATTAACGATTGATTTTTTATATTGCTCTTTTTTCTGACTGATTCTTTGCGCTTTGAGTTCGCTCTCAATTTTCTTTCTGTTTCTTTCCCGTTTTTCCGTCGGTGTTAAAGCTTTTGCTCTGATTTGACTCAATTCTTTCTTTCTCTGACTTTTCAACTGATGGATTTCACGATTACGCTCAATGCGCAATAATTTTTGTTTTTTCCGTATTTCCAATTCAACAACCGACAAATTTTCCTCAATTGAAACCGATGTTAAATGTTGCTGCTCGGCAGCCTCTTTTTTACGGGTTTCAACTTCTTGCTTTTTGGCTTGCGCTTCTTGCTCTGCCGCCAGACGATTTTTCCTTTCCTGATCTTTTTGCACGGTATCCCGATGTCTTTTTTCCTCATTTGTCAGTGCATGATCCTCCAACATTTTCAATGCTGTTTTTAACACACGTTTCATTTTGGGCAGCGCCATATTCGAATCAAACAACGCCGATTCGATCTTGGCAGCAACATTGCGAATCACGTCAATGCCGGCACTTTGTCGACGACGCGGCATTTTTCTGATTTTTTGAGAAGTTTCTATCAAGCTCGTTGCACTGTCGTAAATTTCCTGTGAAGTCACTTTTTTCGTAACCATGTTAAAGCCGAGCGACAGCGACATTTCCTTTGCCTCATGAATGATTTTACTGTCTTCATTTTCTCTTTTTTTGGTTTCCGGCACATTCGTTTCTTCCGAATAAACATTTTCATCTTTGTTTTGAAGCCGCATTAACAAATGTTGATAAAAAACACGATGTACTTTTAAATTATCCTGTTGATTTAATTTATCAATCAAATCAGTTTTAATTTCATTCAGCCGTTTTTCCGATAATTGTGCAAAAGGCAACGGTTCGTCCGTTTCAATTTTCTTTTGCATCTTTTGGGCAAGATCCGTAAAAATCTTTTCCGTTTTTTCTCGCAAAACAAGCTCATCATACAACGGCATATTTTTAAATTTTTTAATTTCCGTGAACGAATAAGCTTCCGAATCCGTCATAGAGAATCGACAAACATCTATTTTATTTTGTTCCAAAAACTGTTCAATCTCTTCCGTCGGCACCGTTTCTTCGTTTCGGGGCGAAGCATAATATAAAACAGCAGGATTCCAGTTCGGAAAAGCCTTTAAACACTCTTCAACCACGGCTTGTCTGCTTTTATTTTCAACCAAAAAATCCGGTTGTTTCTTTCCTCGGCGCAACAAGCGAAACAATTGCGTATCTTCCAACCGATCAGGCAATCCGAATTGACAAACTTTTTCTTTTTTTAATATTTTCATGGCAAACTCCGTCGATGAAGGTGATTCACTTTAATGATAAAGCAAGTATATCCCACAAAGAATTTTTTGTCAAGAATATTTTTTAAAATTTTATAAAAAGAAAACAATCAATTGAATTAAAAGCGAAAATCTCTTTCTCCGTTTTGAATTTTAATCATTCTTTCCTGAACAATTTTTCTGACTTTTTCATTGGGAATATTCATAATTTCCTTTTGAATCAACGATTCGCCCACCGCAGCCGTTTTACCGGACGCATAATCAATTAAATATTCTTTCAGCGTCATTAACGCATTGGGCAGGCAGCAATTATGAATCTGCCGATTTTTGCACAAGGCCATAAAGCGATCACCGGTGCGCCCCTCCCGATAACACGCCGTGCAGAAACTGGGAATGTAGCCCATTTCCATCAGCCAGCACACCACCTCATCCAAAGAACGGGTATCAATCACATCAAACTGCTCGGAACGATCATCTTCCGCCTCGGGATGAACATAGCCCCCGACACTGGTTTTGGAACCGCCGCTGATTTGCGAAATACCGTAATGAATCACCCGTTCGCGACATTCTTTGCTTTCCCGCGTGGACATAATTAAGCCCGTATACGGCACGGCAATGCGAATCACGGCAACAATCTTGGCAAAAATATCATCATTGATGCTGTTATCAAAAACCGACGGATCAATATCATCGGCATGCCGAATCCGCGGCACGCTGATGGTATGCGGACCAACGCCGTGAACGGCCTCCAAATGTTCGGCATGCATTAAAAGCCCCGTCAGTTCGTAGCGATATCCTTCCAACCCGAACAAAACACCCAAGCCCACATCATCAATACCGCCCTCCATGGCTCTGTCCATAGCTTCGGTGTGCCAAGCATAGTCGTGTTTCGGGCCGCTCGGATGCAATTCTTCATAACTTTTCTTGTTATATGTTTCCTGAAATAAAATATAAGTGCCGATTCCCGCCTCTTTGAGTTTGCGATAATTTTCAACCGTTGTTGCGGCAATATTCACATTAACCCGCCGAATCGAGCCGTTTTTATGCTTAATGGAATAAATGGTATGAATACAATCCAAAATATATTCAATCGGATTGTTAATCGGATCTTCACCCGATTCGATTGCCAATCGTTTATGACCCATATCTTGCAGCGCCGTTACTTCTTTAATTAAATCATCTTTTGTAAGTTTTTTACGGGCAATATGCTTGTTTCTGCCGTGAAACGGACAATAAACACATTCGTTGATACAATAATTTGATAAATAAAGCGGCGCAAACAAAACAATGCGATTCCCGTAAAATTCTTTTTTAATTTGTTCGGCCAACGCAAAAATTTCCGCGTTTTTTTCTTCATCGGTGCAATCTAACAAAAGCAAGGCCTCCCGATGAGATAACCCCTTATATTGTTTTGCTTTTTTTAAAATTTCATCAATCAGATTCAAATCGTTTTTATGCGAATCGGCATAAGAAAGCGATTCTGAAATTTCCGCATGACTGATAAACTCTTCTGCTTTTAATGATTGAGGATTATACATTTTTTTGACTCCTTTCCTTTTTTTATTTTTCAACTGAACGCTATTTTATGTCCAAAAAACACATTCTTCAATCTTTTTTTTCAAAAATATCATTTTTTTCTTGCACTTTGTTGTTAATAAGGTATAAAATAACTTTTGTGAACAATTAAGGGTGCCTAATGAAAAAAATTATTTCTATAATACTTTTTATGACTGCTTTGTTTTTCGGCGTCACGGCTTGTTCTTTACCGGGAGAAGATTCCGATATTGTTATTTTCACACAAACAGGTTGCCCGCACTGTGAACACGCCTTAACATATATTAACACGGTTAAAAATGATTTTCCGGCACTCACCATTTCCGAATTTAATATTCGGGAAAGTGATGAAAATTATCAACTGTTCTTAAAATATGTTAAAAAATATATGCCGGAAGCAAAGCACATCGGAACACCGCTTATTATCAGCAACGGAAAAGCGTTTATGGGCTGGACACCGCAAACACAACAAGACTTTTCCGATCATTTAAAACAACTTAACCAGACCAAATAAGGAGGAAAATATGAAAAAAACAAAACAATCCAAAACAACCAGAACAATATCCGCCGGTGATGAAATCACCTCTGTGGAAACGCATTCATGCTGCTGCAATTGCCGTCCGTCATTCGGTTTATTGAAAACAGTGAGCATTTGTGCTTCCATTTTAGGTGCCGGTATTATTGTTTCAACCAGCATTTTAATGCGCCCGATGCCGCAAATGATTCGCTCAACCGTTCCAATACCTTCTCCGAGAATCAATGATGCAACCATGCGGAAATATATTGAAGCGAATCCGAAAATCATTATGAATTCCATTGAGAAATATATGAAAGATAATGAGAAAAAAGAAGCTGAAAAAGCAAAACCGGCAGCCCCGCAACCGAAAATTGACTATACAGCCATTGTTAACGAAATTGCTGCGGATAAAAGCAATTATTCCATGGGTAACCCCAACGGAAAATTCATTATCGTTGAATTCTTTGATCATCAATGCGGTTGGTGTAAGAGAACAAATGCCGGATTGCACGAAGCTATTTCAAAACCCGAAGGCAAAAACATTCGTTGGATTGCTATCGATACACCGATTTTCGGTGCCAAATCGGAAGAAATTGCCCGTTATGTGTTAGCGGCCGGCAAACAAGGAAAATATGCTCAAATGCATGAAGCCGTCGGAAAAGAAGGTTCTGTGGATAAAGAAAAATTGATTGCTATTGCAACAAAAATCGGTTTGGATACCAAAAAACTGGAAGCCGATGCCAATAGTGATGAATTGAAAAACAAATTAACGGCAAACAGAAAATATTCTGAACAATTGCACATCAGCGGTGTGCCGTTCTTAATTATTAACGGAAAACCCAATCCGGGTGCGTTATTGAATGATAAATTAGCCTCAACGGTTAAAGAATCGCAAAACGTAAAATAAGAAAAAACGCCCGTTGAATCCGACGGGCGTTTTTATTTAATAAAAAGCGACTTTGAATTATCAAAGTCGTTTTTTTTTAATCAGAAAAATTACTGACAGATCTCTTTTCCCTTTTCAATCTTGCAGGATTTTAAAACTTTTCCGGTTGAATCCAGCTGTTGAAAAGACTTCTTTATTCCGTTTTCATAAAAAGCTTGTTCCGTTACTCTGCCGTTTGCATCAAAAATACGCATAATACCGTTGGGTTTACCGTTCAGATATTGCACTTCTTTTATGGCAAAGCCTTTATCGTTCACATCAAAATAAATGCCGGAAATGGGTTTGAGAGTGGTTGAATCCAAACGCATATCTTCTTTTTCAACGGTATTTTTTTGCGTATGGATAACCGTTTTGGAATTCAACTCATCAATTTGTTCCGGTGTTAGTTTTTCTTCTTTATTATTCTGATAAATCACACCGCTTTCAACCAATCCGTTTTGATAGATTCTTTTTTGCACCAGCGTTCCGTCATTTTGATAATTTTTATTTTCACCGTTTAATTTATCATGCAGATAATTCATTTCAAACTGCACTTTTCCGTTCGGATAATAAATTTTACTCCCGCCTTCGCGTTGATTATTGTGAAAATTAAATTCCGATTGCAGCGTTCCGTCTTCATAATATGTTTGAGCAAGACCTTCATGTTGATTATTAACATAATTAACCGTTGATTTCAACGTTCCCGTTTCATAATAGGTTGTTTTCGGCCCGTTCAACATATCATTTTTATATATTTCTTTTGCGGCAGGCTTTCCGTTCGGATAATAAGTAATCAACTCACCGTTTAACCGATTATTTTGATAAACCGCTTGAATTAACAAATGCCCGTTCTCATCAAATTGATTAAAAACACCGTCTTTCAAATTATTTTTAAAGGTAATGATATGATGTGTTTGTCCGTTTTCATAAAATCCGCGCGATTCACCGTTTAAAGCACCGTTTTCAAAAGTACTTTGAATTTTTCCGCCTTGAACGACCCGTATCAATGTTCCCGTTAACGGTTCTCCTGTTTCTTTTAAATAAAATAAATCGCCTTTCCGTTCCACCGCATCCGGCTGATATTCCGTTGCCAATGCCGGTAAAGCGCACCCGGTCAGAAATGCTGTTAAACATAGTGCATATTTATTGATCATAAAAACCTCCGTCAAATAAAAGACACATAAATATCGTACTCATTTTTTTCTCACATTTCAAGAATAAAATTTCAATTTACATTCTTTCTTCCGGTAAAACCGTTAAAATCAATCGATTAAGTACAAGCGTTCCTTCTTCGCTCGGGAAAAACAGTCCGTTTTTTACTTGCCCCCAACCGAAACGAACGGCCGTTTCAATTCCCTTCGAATTCAGCAGAGAAACGGGAAACCCCTCTTGCATGAGCCGCAATCCCATTAAAATTTTTTCTTCCGTTTTTTCCTGCCGTGTCAATTGTGTACACATCGGCTTTTGTTTTATCCATGCAGTCACCGACCGCGGATTTTCCGTTGCCGTCAATCCGAGACGCCCGTGTGCCGCCGGGCCGATTCCCAAATAATCATATCCGCGCCAATATGTCAGATTATGCACACATTGAAAGCCTTCCTGCGCATAGTTTGATATTTCATAAGGCGGAAGAGAAGCCTTTTCCATCATTTTATTTGTCATTAAATAAAAAGTACGAGCCGTTTCTTCATCGGGCACTGTAACCTGTTTTCGATAAAAGGGCGTGTTTTCTTCAATTGTCAATTGATATAACGAATAATGTGTTAAGTTTAAATTTAAAATCTGCGTTAATTCCGTTTTCCACGCATCAGGCGTTTGATGAGGACGCGCATAAATAAAATCGGCGTTCACTTTCGGAAAAATTTGCTTTGCTTCTTCTAAACGCATCAGCGCCGTTTCAACCGTATGACGCCGTCCCAAAAAACGTAAATCCGCTTCATTTAAGGCTTGTATGCCCATTGACAACCTGTTAACCCCCGCTGCCCGAAACGCTTGCATTTTTTCAAGATTAATCGCATCGGGATTGGCTTCCATCGTTATTTCCGGCATTTCATCAAAAGCAAACCAATCTTGAAGTGTGGTTAAAACTTTTTCCACCGATTGCGGCGACATTAAAGAGGGGGTTCCCCCGCCGAAAAAAACACTTGTTATCGGCAAATAAGATTTTTTCAAGCGGGCAAAAAACAAAATATCTCTTTGATAACCTTTTAAAATCTCCTCTTCGTTTATTGCCCTTTCCGCCTGACTGAAAAAATCACAATACGGACATTTCGATAAGCAATACGGCCAATGAACATAAACGCCGAACAACGGTTTTGATACACGATACATAAACGCCTCTTGACAATTTTAAAAAAAGGGTTTAGAGTTTTTAATGATGTTCAATTTTATAACAGGAAAGAAAAAACAATGCAAATACTAATTTCCGGACAACAAATAAATCTGGGTGACAATTTCCGCGTCTATGCGGAAGGAGCGTTGGATACTGCCGTTTCAAAATATTTTGATGAAGCAGTCAGCGCCGATATTAAAGTAACAAAAGAGGGAACGGAAATCAAAACCGAAGTGACGGTTCATCCGAAAACAGGGGCTTTGATTCGGTCTTCCGCCATTTCCGCCGATGCTTATGCGTCTTTGGACGGTGCCGTTTCGCGTATTTCCCGCCAATTACGGAAATATAAAAATCGAATCGTTGATCATAAAGCGCCGGTTATTGAAATGGTGGATATGTCGGTTATTGAAACACCGGCTGAACCGGAGGAAGTCGATTCGCCGATTATTATTGCGGAAATGCAAACACAATTACCGATTTGCACCGTCAGCGAAGCCGTTATGAAAATGGATTTGGAAGGACTGCCCGCCTTATTGTTTAAAAACACGGCACACGGCGGTTTGAATATGGTTTATCGCCGCACGGACGGCAATATCGGCTGGGTTGATCCGAAACACAAAGGATAAGCCATGCAAATTCGTGATATTTTATCACAAAACGATATTGTGATTAACTCGGTATCGGAAAGTAAAAAGTTTGTTCTGGAACAACTTTCCGCTTTGGCCGCTCCGAAAACGGGCATTGAAAAAAGCACGATTTTAGATGCTTTAATCGAGCGGGAACGGTTAGGCACAACCGGTGTCGGACATGGGGTTGCTTTACCGCATACACGCCTCATCGGCCTTGATAAAATTTTCTGTGCTTTTATGAAAACGGCACCGATTGATTTTGAATCCGTAGACGGAAAAGCCGTTGATTTAATTTTTCTGCTGTTGGTTCCCGAAGAAGCCGGCGCCGATCATTTAAAAGCGCTCAGTCATTTATCAACGCTCTTGCGTGATGAAACAAGCGCCAAACAACTGCGACAAGCGCAAACGGTAGAAGAATTATACCAAGTTATTCTGAAAAACGATTTTGAAGAAAAATAAATAAAGCGGCGCATTTTCTGAAAGAAGATGTGCCGTTTTTTATATTAAAAATGAAAAAAATTGAATTATATACGGACGGAGCCTGTTCAAAGAATCCCGGAAACGGCGGGTGGGCTTATTTATTGAAATATAAGAATTTACAAAAAGAAAATTTCGGCGGAGAAGCCGAAACAACCAACAATAAAATGGAATTAACCGCCGTTATTGAAGGATTAAAAGCCTTAAAAGAGCCGTGTATTATTGATTTATATACCGACAGTCGTTATGTGTTGGACGGGGCAACCGTCTGGTTGGAAAACTGGAAAAGCAAAAACTGGCTGAAAGCCGATAAAAAACCGGTTTTGAATGTTTCTCTGTGGCAGGAATTGGAAAAACTGATGGCGCCACACCAAATTACTTGGCATTGGGTAAAAGGGCATGCGGGGCATCAAGAAAACGAACGTGTGGATTTTTTAGCCTGTCAGGGACGCGATTTATATAAACCGACATAAAATTACTCGGCAATGGAGTATTGAAGTGCCGGACGGGTTAATCCGACTTGTTCAAAAAACAATTCCCATTCACTTGATTGTAAATATTTATTTTTCATAAAGTATCCGTTTTTATCATTGGGACCGAACAACAAACCGAATGAGGCCGAAGAAGATAAACCGTAATTTTTTAACAAATCTTTTCCCGCCGGTGATTGTTGAGAGGCACGCATTAAAACCAAATCCCCTTTCTGATAAAAAAAGCGAGCCGGATTTGTAAAACGCGCCGATAAATGATTGAGTCGACAAGTTAAACAGGCATTATTTTCAACCGTGACATAAACAGATTTATTTTCTTGAAGTGCCGCTTGCAAAGCCTCTTTCGAATAGGGAACGGTAACATCGGGCAATAAAAATATCAAACCGATTCCAATCAGGCTGATAATCAACGGTAACCGAATAATCAGTCGAATCGGCCGTTGAGCCGTTGAAAACGATTGAAACAACATCGGTAATCGACGTGTAAAATAAAAAGGCGCCGCACAACAAAGACTCCACACGAGCGCAATCCCGAAAACACCCAATCGAAAGGGAGGAATCGATAAAAAATAATCGGTTAAAAACAAATAAGGCATCATCGGCAATAAAATCGGCAAAAAACGCACGGAAACATAGGGTTTTATCAATAAACCGATTAAAAGTATCGCTTGCAAAGCCAACACAATCGGGTGACTGAAAATCAAACCGATCGGCACACCGAAAAACAGCAATCCGGCAATTAAAAAGGGAAAGACAAAAGCATACCGATAAACTTGGCGCCATATTTTATTAAACTCTTCCCGATGAACGGGACGAACCGACCAAAACAACAAATAAAAGCCGGAAAAGAACAAAAGCAACAATCCGCTTGTCAACGCGGGCGGATAATTCACCGGCCGTTCCGCCAAAAGAAAGGGTAAAAATCGAGGATAAAGGTTTGTTTCAAATGTTCCTTGCGATGAAACCACGGTAAAAGGCAAAAAAGAGCCTTCTTTTATTTTTTGTGCCGGCAAAAGAATCATTTCCGCCCGAGAACCGTATATTGATTTTTTTTGCAACGTATATTCAAAATCGTGGGGAAAATATCCTTCAAACAATTTCGGCTTTTGCGGAAAATCAATAACCACCTGCATTCGATTATCCGGTGCCACACGCACCGATACAATTATATTTTCGGGCAACGGATGCGGGGAAGAAGCTAAGGCGTCCGTCACGGCGGGACAAACATCTGTCGGATAACCCGTTCCCGCATTTAAATTCAACCAAAACAAAACCGATTGCGTTTGACAGGCTTCGTTTCGACAAACCGTTAACGGTATTTCTTTTTGAACCAGAAACGGTTGAGAAGAATCGGATAAAGAATAAATAATCGGGAAAAACACTGTTCCCTGATAAGAATCGGTTGGGGAAAAAGGATAAAAAATTTTTTCTTCCGTCCATAAAGGATCCGTGCTTGATGGAATCATCGGTTTTTTTAAAATCCACTCCGGATTCAGCGATACCTGTAAAGCCGTTAAAATTTTTTTCTGATCGTGAACGGTTTGACGACAGGAAACCGCTTGAACCGTTCCGAATTCAAAAGTTTGAACGGGTCCGAATCCTTTTTGTTTATCAAAAATATCATTTAAAATAAAATGTTCGGAAAAAAAATCTTCCCATCTCTCCGACTGTGCCGAAACAGAGGACGAAAACATCATCCAACCGACAAAAAATAACAAAAAACAACAAAATCTTTTCATAAGAACACATTATAGCAAAAAAAAACTTGATTGTCTTTAAAAAAATGTGTAAATTGCATTTATCGTGTTTAACTTTTAATGGAGGATGTTATTAAACCGAATAATTCAAATGCCTTTGGCAATGAGCAAACAGCCGACAAAGCGGCTTTTCGCATGAATGAACAAATTACCAATTCTCAAGTTCGATTGATTTTGGAAAACGGTGAAAATGTCGGCATTATTCCGCTCAGGGAAGCCTTAATGAAAGCAGAAGATGCCGGATTGGATTTAATTGAAATCGCGCCGAACGGCACAGTTCCCGTTTGTAAAATTTTAGATGCCGGCAAATATCGTTATGAAATGCAAAAACGAAAAGCCGAAGCCAAAAAGAAACAAAAAACCATAGAAACAAAAGAAATTAAATTTACACCCAATATCGGTGATAATGACTATGCCGTTAAAATGCGTGCGGCGAAACGCTTTTTGGAAAGCGGCAATAAAGTCAAGTTTACGCTTCGTTTTCGCGGACGGGAAATGTCATACATTGACTCGGGCTCGGAAGTTTTAAAACGGGCAAAAAGCGATTTGGCGGAATTGGCCAAAATTGAGCAGGAAGCCAAGTTGGAAGGTCGGCAAATGAGTATGTTGGCAGCGCCGATTAAATAAAAAGAACTTTGCCTTATAAAAAACAGGGGATAAAAACATAAACTTATTATTTGAAAGGAAATAATGATATGGAACCTCAAAAAAAACAACGGAACGAAAAACGCTTTTTTCTTTCTTTATTTATCATTGTGCTCATTCTGTTTGCCGTCGGCAGCTTATATAACAATCACAAAACCGATTTAAAATCATCTCAAACAACGGAAGATTCCGTCAATACTCAATCGACACAAAATCAATCAATGCCGGAAAATTCGCAACCGAATGCGCCGCAAGAATCCGAACAGGTTGATTCGTTAAGCATGGTTTCAGGCATTGTTTATCGTCACTTGGTTGCCTATAATTTGGTTTGTACCGAAGCCGGCATGCCGCTTAAAAAATATCCGGAATATTTCAGCAAAAAATATGCACCGGAAATTCAAGCCGTAAATGTTGCTTGGGTTCGGCGCGGCAAATCACTTGAATCGGTTTTAACCGATTATGATTCGCTGATCTATCCGAAAACACAGGCCGATATTAAAAAAGAGCTGCTCAATATTGAACGCGATTATATAAAAGCCTCGAAAGCCCAAGATGCGGGAACAACACCCGATAAAATCGAATGGACGGCGGAAAAAGAAAGTAAACTCAATTTAGCCGATGCTTGTATGGTTTTTGACGAAGTCGCGGAAGGTATTGTTGAAAAAGTCGGATTTGAAAATATGTTCCGTGAATTAATGAACGGCTTATAAGTTTTGTTCATGCACTTTAAAAAAGCCTTTCTCAAACGGAAAGGCTTTTTTTGAAGCCATTTTTGTTGCAAAGAAAAAAAATCCGTGGTAAATTAAAGAAAACAGAAAGGATTTCAATGAAAAAGAAAACCGCTTTGCCGTCAATGAAAGAACTTACGGATTTTTTAAACGCCCAATCTGTCGGTATTTCAAAAAAAGACATTGCCCGTCGGTTTCACATTAAAGGCGATGAACGCATTGAATTAAAACAAATGCTTCGAAACTTAAAAGAAGAAGGACTGATTGAAAGAGATAAAAGCAGCCGCTCCTATCGGTTAATGATAAACGGACGCTTACCCGAATATTGTCAGGTGGAAATAACGGGGCAGGATTCCATGGGCGACTTGCTGGCACGTCCGCTCAAATGGCAGTCTAACGAAGCTTTGCCGCAAATTATGATTACTAAGGATAGAATTAAACCACCGGCCGGCATGGGTGATATTGTGCAGGCAAAACTGAAATTCATCGGCAAAAATATGTATGAGGGAACGGCGCTGAAACGAATCAGCCGACAAGATAATCAAATTGTTGCCTTATATGAAAACGGGAAAATAAAACCCGTTGACAGACGATTAACGCAAACGTTTTTATTGCCCGATGTGCCGCGAACACTTCAAAATCGCGATTTGATTTTAGCCGATATTCCTCCGATTCGCATGCGTGAACCGACGGCAACGTTTGTTGAAAAAATCGGCTCGATGGATGATCCGCATTTTGCCACAATCTGCGCCGTTTATATGCATCGATTGCCGGTCATGTTTGCCGAAAAAAGCGAAAAAGAAGCCGCGCATTTATCGGTACCGCCTCTCGATAAAAATCGGGAAGATTTGAGAGACATTCCGTTTGTCACCATTGACGGTGCCGACGCACGGGATTTTGACGATGCCGTTTGGGCAGAGCCGGATTCGGATTCTCAAAATCCGAACGGTTTTCATTTAATGATTGCCATTGCCGATGTTTGTTGGTATGTGCGCTCGGGATCGGCCTTGGATTCCGATGCATGGACGCGCGGTAATTCCGTTTATTTTCCTGATAAAGTGATACCGATGTTACCTTTTGAGCTTTCCAACGGTGTTTGTTCTTTAAATCCGAACGAAACACGGGCAGCGCTTGTTTGCGAAGCGTGGATTGATCAAAACGGCCGCAAACGGCGTCATCGGTTTCGGCGGGCGCTCATTCGTTCCGTTCGCCGATTGACTTACGACGACGTACAAACCGCGCTGGACGGCGTTCAACAAATTGCAGGGCTGGAAAAAGAAATCAATGCCTTAAATCAAGCTTATCTGGCACTCAAAAAGCAACGGGAAAACCGCGGCGTGATGGAAATTAACATTCCCGAGCAGGAGGTGATTTTGGATAACAAAGGAAAGGTTATTCGCATTACCGCCCGCCAACAAACAGCGGCCATGCAGCTGATTGAAGAATTTATGATTTTGGCAAACGTGTCGGCTGCCGAAACATTGGAAGAAAAAGGAAAGCCGGTAATGTATCGGGTTCACGATCATCCGAGTCTTGAAAAAATTGCCGCACTCAATCGCTTTTTAACCAACATCGGAATCAAGCAAAAACACCCCTTCACCGAACATTCTCAAACGAAAGCCTTTAATGAGGTTTTAAAACAAGCGGCCAAATCGGATAAGGCGTTTACAATCAATGAGTTTATGTTGCGCTCTCAATCACAGGCGCAATATGCCGATGAAAACATCGGACATTTCGGGTTGGCATTGGAAAGATATGCGCATTTTACGTCTCCCATTCGTCGGTATGCCGATTTAATGGTTCATCGGGCTTTAATCAGTGCGTTAAAATTAGGTGAAGGCGGCTTAACTCCCGATGAAGAAACCACTTTTGCACAAACGGCAAAGCACATTTCTTATACCGAGCGACAAGCCGCCTCGGCCGAACAAGATGCCAAAGACAGATATATTGCCGGCTTTTTACAAAGCAAATTGAATAAGCGCTTTGACGGTAAAATTGCATCGGTTACAAATTTCGGTTTGTTTGTGCGCTTATTACCGTTCGGAACGGACGGATTTATTCCGCTTCAAGCGTTATCCGATGATTTTTACGAGTTTGACGAAGAAAAGCAGTTGCTTGTCGGGCGCGGAAAAGGCAAAACATATCGTTTGGGCGATTCCGTGAAAGTTATTTTACGCGAATGTGATGTTTTAACCGGACGATTAACCTTACAACCGACAAAATAAAAAAGCACCACTTTTAAAAGCAGTGCTTTTTAAAGGAATATTGTCACTTACTTTTTCACAAGTTCAAATGAAACGCTTGAATCGCCCAACTCTTCCGTTATCGGAGTCGTTAAAGCTTTTTCCGCGCTTAATTGTGTTGCCAAAACCTGCTCGCAAATATATTTTTGATGTTCGGCAACGGCTTCTTTAATTAAAGCCGAATCCGTTTGATAGTAAAGACAAATACGATCGGAAATATCAAAGCCCTGCTCTTTTCGCGCGGCTTGAATCATGCGCACGAAATCCCGCGCGATGCCTTCTCTTTCCAATTCCGGCAAAACTTGCGTATCCAGCTGAATGACCGCCGTATTATCGGGTAATGCCTGCCCGTTTAAGCCGTCTTTCAACACCAGGCGCAACTCATATTCCTCCGGCTCCAACGTTTGTCCGCCGATATTTAACGTACCGTCGGCGTTTTTCTGCCAATTATTTTGCTTGGAAGCGGCAATAATATCTTTCATATATTGCCCGAGACGTTTCCCGATTAAAGGCGTTTTCAAATATAAAAACGTATCGGCCACCGAATGAACGTTTGTATTCAATTCAACTTCTTTCACATTGACTTCATCTTTCAACACTTCGACAAAATCATATAAATCGGCAGCATTTTCACCGGCAATCATCATTTTCTTCAACGGTAACCGATTGCGCAATTTATGCTCCTCCCGAATGGACTTCACGGTTGAGGAAACCGTGCGAATTAAATCCATTTGACTCATCAGTTTTTCATTGACCGTTAAAGCCGACACATTCGGATAATCGGTTAAATGAACCGACTCATGCCCCGTTAAGCCGCGATAAATAAATTCGGTTGTCATGGGCATTAAGGGCGCCATCACGCGACAAAGCGTTTCTAAAACGGTGTAAAGCACGTTAAATGCATTCAAATCTTCTCCGTCCCAAAAACGCGCCCGCGACCGACGAATATACCAATTGTTCAAAATATCCAAAAATTCGGCACAATCGGCACAAGCTCTGTTCATATCGTATTCCTGCATGGAGGCATATACATTCTGCGTTAAAATGCGCAATTTCGATAAAATGTATTTATCCAGCACATCGGGCGAATCAACCGTTTTGGTGGCTTTAATGCCTTCGGCGTTGGCATAAAGGCAAAAGAAATAATAGGCATTCCAAAGCGGCAACAAAGCTTTGCGGGCGCTTTTGGCCACTTCTTTACCCTCCTGATCCAAGGCGACGTTTCCGCCTTTAATAACGGGCGATGAAATTAAAAACCACCGAAGCGCATCAGACCCCATTGTGTTTAAAATAATATTCGGATCGGGGTAATTTTTCAGCTTTTTCGACAGTTTAACACCGCCCTCCGCCATAATCAGCCCCGTACACAAACAGCTTTTAAATGCCGGCTTATGATGCAATGCCGTTCCCAACACATGCAGCGTATAAAACCAACCGCGCGTTTGGTCAATGGCTTCCACAATAA
This sequence comes from uncultured Alphaproteobacteria bacterium, assembly GCA_947627155.1. Classification (GTDB taxonomy): domain Bacteria; phylum Pseudomonadota; class Alphaproteobacteria; order CAAHEQ01; family UBA3637; genus RGIG4140. Next base: position 58,414 of record CANQUX010000008.1, read on the forward strand.
AATCGGCCGGAAAATGTTTTTCAAACCATTCTTTTTTCTCGAACGGATAATGAATTTGCCCTTCCGGCATGGAACCCGATTCAAACCAGCAGTCAAACACGTCACTCACGCGCCGCATCATGGTTTTGCCGCTCGGATCATCGGGGTTGGGATAAACCACCGAATCAATCATCGGACGATGTAAATCGGTAACGGTAATACCCGTTTTTTCCTTAATTTCTTTCACGGAACCGAACACATCAATACGTTCAAACGCCGGATTATCCGATTTCCAAACCGGAATCGGCGTTCCCCAAAAACGATTGCGCGAAATAGACCAATCTCGCGCGCCTTCCAGCCATTTTCCGAAACGGCCGTGTTTAATATGTTCGGGCGTCCACGTGATTTGCTCGTTTAAGGCAACCATTTCATCGCGGAAAGCCGATACCTTCACAAACCAACCGCTCATGGCTTTATAAATGAGCGGCTGATCCGTGCGCCAACAATAGGGATAACTGTGCGTGATTTGCTCTTTTTTCACCAACAAATGATGGTTTTTCAGCCACGCCATAATATCTTCATTTGTTTCAAAAACCTGACGCCCCTGATAATCGGGCACCTCCGCCGTAAAGCAACCGCCCTCGTCTACCGGACACACAACCGGAAAGTCTTTATTTTGTGCCCGACATACATCAAAGTCATCTTGTCCGAATCCGGGCGCGATATGCACAATGCCCGTTCCGTCCTCCGTTGAAACAAACGTACCGGCCAAAACTTTAAAACACCCTTTTTCTTTTAAGTTTTTAAAATAGGGGAACATCGGTTCATAAGACAAGCCGACTAATTCGGAACCTTTGATTGTTCCGACCTGCCGGGCCTGTTGTAACTGTTGTTTATACCGTCCCAACAAGGCTTTGGCCAACACATATTTTTCATTTCCCTCCTGCATAACGGCATAATCAATATCGGCACCGACGGCAATCATTAAGTTGGAAGGCAATGTCCACGGGGTTGTTGTCCACACAAGCAGATTTAAATTATTTTCCAATTTAAACAAAACGGTAATTGCCATATCGGTTTTATCCCGATAGCCCAAATTCACCTCAAAATTGGAAACGGGTGTTTGCGCGCTCCACGAATAGGGCTGCACGCGGTAATCTTCATAAATCAACCCTTTCTCATACAATGCTTTAAAGTTGGCAATAATGGATTCCATAAACGGCATATCCATTGTTTTATAATCATTGTTAAAATCAACCCACCGCCCGATTCGACGGAACATATCCGTCCAAATGGTGGAATATTTCAACACGTTTTGCCGACAAAAAGCATTGAACTTATCAATTCCGTAAGCTTCAATTTCTTTATGTCCTGAAACACCCAGCTCTTTTTCGGCCGCCATTTCCGCCGGCAGACCGTGACAATCCCACCCGAGCCGCCGTTCGACTTTTTTGCCGCACATGGTTTGAAAACGGGCAACCGAATCTTTCACGTAAGAAATCATCATATGTCCGTAGTGCGGTAATCCGTTGGCAAACGGAGGGCCGTCGTAAAAAACAAACTCTTCCGCCGTTTCTCTGATTTTAACGGATTTTTCAAACGTCTTTTCTTTTTCCCAAGAGGCAATAATTTCTTTTTCCATTTCGGGAAAACTCATTTTTGACGGTAAATCCGGATAATATTTTTGTTGAACCATATTTTTTCCTTTTGTTAATTTTGCGAATAGTATTGAGTATGCCAAATTACGAAAAAAAAATCAAGGTTAAATCGGCATATTTTATTTTTTTCTTATTCCTTTGCCGAAAATGAAAACGTGATTTGCGTTGCCGTTTTATCAAGATGCAAAACGCTGTTATTTTCTTTCATCCATTCACTAATCCATAAAGCGGACATATATTGCGGATTAAACACCTGTTCTTTTGAGAGTAAAATATTTTCTTTGACCGAATCCAATAAAACCGTTTCACCCGAAAACGTAACCATATCCGGCAAAAAGGTAATTGTGCCGCCGCGCAGCAAACATTCCGTTGCCAGCAAAACAAATGCCAATGACAAACGATTTTCAACCGCACCGTTCAGATGAAATGCGGCCGTAATCGTTTTCAAATAAGAAGTGGCAATCGAGGTTTCTATTTTGGTATCTAACCCGAGAAGCGCCCGAAAAAATTTTAACCGCGCTGCCAATACACCCGCCGAATTTTTTAAAAGCGCCAATCCTTCCGCCGTAAAATCCGCATCAATTTCCGCCAACTCCGCCGTATTATGAAGCGTGCCGATAATACCGGCCAAATCATGACTCATTTTTGTTACGTAAACTTCATTTAATGTCATTTGCTTTCCTTTATTTATCTTTTGTTTGATTTTCCCGTGATAAATAATTTTTAATGTGTTCGCCGATTTTGTCAAACCGTTGAATCACAATCATACCGGCCGTTTCACAAATTTTTCTTTTGCAAGAAGCCACGTCACCCGTTTCGGCTTCATATCCCAATAACGGCAAAGAACTGACCTGCTTTTGCGAACGACCCGATAAATAAACAAAAATCGGTTTTTTCGGCTTTTTCTTCTTCAAAAATTCGGCCAACTCCATTTCGAACTGACTGTTTGTTTTGCCGATAACCAAAATGGCTTTTGTTTTAAAATCAGCCAGTAACGATTCCACAACCGGCACAAACGATGTTCCCAACAACGTGCCGGATCCGATACCGATACAGGTTGACACACCCAATTCATTAGCCGATAATTGTTGTACCGACTCATATGTTAACGAACTGGATCGCGACACAATCCCGATAGAACCTTTCGGAAACAAATTCGCCGGCATATTTCCCGCCAACACCTGTTCCGGCACCACAATTCCGGGAGAGGCCGGCCCGATTAAATAAACATGATGTTTTTGTGCCAATTCCCGCATCCGCAAAATATCGTGATAGGGTACATGCGTTGTTGTGCAAATAATGAGCGGAATATGCGCTTTAATGGCTTCCTCGGTATCGGCAAACACACGCGACGGACTGGAAAAAATAACACTGACAACCGGTTTTGTTTTGTGAACCGCTTCTTTTACAGTAGCAAAAAGGGGAATATCCATAAATCGGGTAATGCTTTTATCCCGACTGATTCCGCTCACAATGTTGGAACCGTATGCCAAGGCTCTTTCAATATGAACGGCTCCCGTTGAACTGGTAATTCCCTGACAGAGAATCGGTGTTGATTTTGTCGGCATTTCAAGTTTCATGACAACTCTCCCACGGCATTGATAATGGCTTTCACCGCTTCTTCCGGCTTTTTAATCACTACGAACGGCAAGCGACTCTCAAACAAAAGCCGTTCACCGATATGCGCGTTTGTTCCGTCCATTCGCACCACCAGCGGAATATCACCCGAAATCTCCCGTGAAGCGTCGATCAACCCTTGCGCGATGGTATCGCATCGCGTTAAACCGCCGAAAATGTTAATAAACACCCCGTCAACATTCGGCTCGGATAATGCCAGTTTAAAGGCACGCGCCACCGAATCGCCCGTCGGCTCCGTTCCCACGTCTAACAAACAGGCCGGACGCCCGTTATGCACTCGTAACAGCTCCACCGTTGCCCCGCCCAAACCCGAACCGTTGACCAAACAGGCAATATTACCGTCAAACGGCGTATATCTGAAATTATATTTTTGTGCCAAAGCCTGTCGCTCGTTTCCTTCCGGTGTTTCTTTCAAAACACCCACATCCGAAAATCGATTAACGGCTTCGTTATCAAACACAATGCGTCCGTCTTCGATGACCCAATTATTTTTAAGCGTTAACACCAGCGGCCGAAACTCAACGCAAATAGCATTATAATTTTCGAACAAAGAAAACATCTGACGCAAAACAACCATGAGTTTGGCCTCCGTCAATCCGCTCACGTCAATATAGCGCAAAACCTTGTACCAAAAAAGCAGATTCGGCTTTAAGTGCGGTATTTCAAATTCTTTCAACTTACCTTTTTTCTCAACGGCAATGACATAAGCATGACGGGCAAAATCAATGCGAACGGATACATTCAATTTTTCTTTGGCCTGACAAACTTCTTCCACATAAACCCGTCGGACAATTTGTGCTTTTTGCAGGGACGGTGTTAAAAAGGGATGTCCTAACATTTTTTCCGCTCGTTTGACAACTTCTTCAACACTGAATGCCGTTTGCACGCCGCTTTTTTCGTCCGCATCGGCATCGGTGAAATAGCCGGCCGCTCGATTCACGTCATGAATTTGCACTTTAATCTGCCACACTTTTCCGCCGATTTGTTCGGCAATTTCTCCGGCTTCTTTTGGGGTATAAGCAATGTTTCCGTTTAAAATCGGCAATTTGTGATCTTTAAAAAATCGTTTATTTTGATATTCGTGAATGTCCATAAAGCCTCTTTTAACGAAAATAACCGCCTTTTTTATTACTTTGACATAAAAGGAACGGAAAGTCCAGTTTTTTTTGATTGACAAACGGGAAAAAAATTGTTAAAGTATGTTCATTCGGCAATTCTGTCCGATTTGAAAGCATTGATTTTCATTATTCGGCTTTCTGTAATTTCCCTTATTTTATTATTTATGAGGCTTTTATGCAACTGAAAGATTTAAAGAAAAAAACGCCGTCCGAATTACTCATTTATGCCGAAGAACTCGGCGTTGAAAACGCTCCGTCTTTGCGCACGCAAGATTTAATGTATGCTATTTTAAAACGTTTGGCCGAATCGGAAACCACGTTATACGGCGAAGGCGTGTTAGAGGTCATGCAAGACGGATTCGGCTTTTTACGCTATTCGGAAGCCAATTATCTGGCCGGTCCCGATGATATTTATGTGGCTCCCGCGCACATTAAAAAATGGGGATTAAGAACCGGTGATACCATTGAAGGAGAAATCAATGCGCCGAAAAACGGGGAAAAATATTTCTCGTTGGCAAAAATCAACACCGTTAACTTCGGCAATCCCGAAGAGTTACGATATCGGGTTAATTTTGACGACTTAACCCCGCTTTATCCCGAAACACCGATTGTGATGGAATACGGCAACGGCGATCCTGCCGCCAATAAAGACTTAACGCCGCGCATTATCGATTTGGTTTGTCCGCAAGGCAAAGGGCAACGCTGCTTAATCGTGGCGCCGCCGCGCACCGGTAAAACGGTGATGCTGAAAAACATTGCGCATTCCATTGAAAAAAATCACCCCGAAGCGCATTTGATTATGTTGTTGATTGATGAACGCCCCGAAGAAGTAACGGATATGATTCGATCCATTAACGGCGAAGTGATCAGTTCCACGTTTGATGAGCCGGCAGCGCGTCATGTACAGGTGGCGGAAATGGTTATCGAAAAGGCAAAACGCTTGGTGGAACATAAAAAAGACGTGATTATTCTGTTAGATTCTATCACACGGTTATCCCGCGCCTACAATACGGTTATTCCGTCCTCGGGCAAGGTGTTAACCGGCGGTGTTGACGCCAACGCGTTGCAACGGCCGAAACGGTTTTTCGGTGCGGCGCGGAACGTGGAAGAAGGCGGCTCGCTCACCATATTCGGCACGGCTCTCATTGAAACGGGCTCACGTATGGATGAGGTGATTTTCGAAGAATTTAAGGGAACGGGTAATTCGGAAATTATTTTAGACCGGAAAGTCTCGGATAAACGTATTTTCCCGGCCATTGATATTATAAAATCGGGCACACGGAACGAAGAATTGCTTGTTGATAAAACAAAATTGCCGAAAATGTGGATATTACGCCGTATTTTAATGCCGATGGGCGTTACGGATTCCATGGAATTTTTAATGGATAAATTACGGCAAACAAAAACAAATGCCGAATTTTTTGAGAGTATGAATCAATAAAAAATTCAAAAAAAAACGAAAAAGCAAAAAAATAACTTGCTTTTTTAAAAAAAAGGCGGTATAAGAGAAGAACTTTTTATGCGAGGCTTGCGCTTGTAGCTCAGCTGGATAGAGTATTGCCCTCCGAAGGCAAGGGTCGTGAGTTCGAATCTCGCCAAGCGCGCCATAAAAAGAGGCGATTGGGCTGTCGCCAAGTGGTAAGGCAACGGTTTTTGATACCGTCATTCGTTGGTTCGAATCCAGCCAGCCCAGCCATCAAAAAAACCGCTTGATTTTTATCAGGCGGTTTTTTATTATAACATCATTTCTTTAAAAAACAAACTACCCTATATATGAAATAACCAAATCGCTTCGTTTCTCTTTATAAAACGACTACATTTCTTCAAAAAAATCTTCATCTGCTTTTTTAATATCTATAACTTCTTTTGTTTTACATTGTAGTATAAATTTTTGAGACATAAAATTTGTCTTCTCGTATATCCGGTATTATTTACATCTCTTTTCTCGCTTCCTGTCGGATGATTGAAGAGATGTTATCATTTTCCTTACCTTCTTCAAGGTTTATTTCTCCCGCGATTTTGTTTGATTTAAATTGTTTTTTCTGTCAATATTTTTCCTTATTATTGCTTTATTTTGCCATTATACACGATTTTATGCTTCATTTCAAGAAAAATGATTTTACTCATCTTTTCTTCTTCGAACTAATGTATTTATTTTGCTTGACATGTTGAACATACGAATATAACCTAATGGATGAAATTCAACATCATACTCAGGAGAAATTATGCTATACGATGACTTTATCGGGTTATACAGCCTGTCTAAAACCTTGCGTTTCGAATTAAAACCGATAGGGAAAACCTTAGAATATATTCGGAAAAATAAACATTTTCCGCAAGAAACCGGACCTGATATTTTTGAAAAAGATTGGGACAGAAACTGCTATTATGATAAGATGAAAGAACTGTTAGATCAGGCACATAAAAACTTGCTGCAGGAGGCGTTGAGTAATTTTAATAAGGTAATCCCTGCAAAAGACAGAGAATGGGAAAAATTAGAAAACGCTTATATACAATATCAACACAGCAATAGGAATAAAAATGATAAAAAAATATTAGAAGATGTACAGCTTGAATTTAGAAAGAAAATTGTAGAGGCTCTTAAACACGATGCGGATCAATATGATAAGCTCACAGAAGCAACACCTGAAAAATTTATTAAAGCGCAGTACGCAAATAATCCGCAGTCACATGCATTCAAAGCATTTAATGGATTTGCAACCTATTTTGCCGGGTTTCAAAAGAATCGTCAGAATATATATACACATGCGGCCATATCTGTTGCAGTCGCCAATCGTGCCATAAATGATAATTTTCCGAAATTTATGGAATGCTGTCATATTTTCTCTGTAATACGCCAAAAATATCCGCAAATTATTGAACAGGTGGAAAACAGTCTTCGGGATTTTCTTGATGGAGAAAAGTTAGATGAAATTTTTCAAATCAGTGCCTATGGAAATGTGTTATCTCAGCGCGACATTGATAAATTTAACACACTTATCGGCGGTATCAGCGGTAAAGAAACAGATAGAAAAAAAGCAGGCATAAATGAGATGATCAATCATTACCGTCAACACGATGAAAAAGCAAAAGATGACAGTTCATTAAAAAATATGCCCCGATTATATAAGCAAATTTTAAATGATCGCGAACAAGTTTCTTTCATAGCTGAAATGTTTACAGATGATGATACAGTTGTTGAGACATTGATACAATACGGTAAACATGTTTGTAATCAGATTGAACCATTAAAACAGCTGATAATGTCAATTCCTGTTGATGCCGAAGATATTTATATCTGTGCGAAAGATATAAATGAGATTTCATATGTTTTGAACCAACGTTGGGATACAATAAGCGATCTTATAGAGAAGTACGTTCAAAAGTTAATGGAAAACGCACCAAAAAAAGAGCAGAAAATTTTACGTCAATATTGGGATAAAAGGGAAGAGTACAGCCTGTCGGAATTCAAGCAGTTTAATGTTAATTTTGTTGACTATTGGAAACCTTCCGATAAAAATAACAAAATCTTTTCTCTTCCTGTTCAAAATTACCAAAAAATGCTGGTGGCATTGGAAGAACGAGAAAAAGGGTGTCCGCTTGCTGTTCAAGAAACGCTCATTATGCAAATAAAAGATTTTTTAGATTCGGTACAAGCACTTTACCGATTTGTTAAACCGTTTAATGCGGGGAAAGATCTTGAAAGAAACGGTTCTTTTTATCAACAATTTGATTTTCTCTTTGATGAATTGAAAACCATTGTTCCGCTTTACAATAAAGTGCGTAATTATATAACAAAAAAGCCCGGAGAAACGAAAAAAATTAAACTAATGTTTGATACGCCGACCCTGGGTAACGGATGGGATAAAAACAAAGAAAAAGATAATAAATGCGTCATCTTTAAAAAAGATGAGCAATATTACCTTGGTATTATTCGGAAAAAAAGTTTAAATTTTGACAATTTATCTCAAAAATCACCGAATAATTGTTATCAAAAAATGGTGTATAAACTTTTACCCGATCCGATGAAAATGTTTCCTAAAGTATTTTTTGCAAAAAGCAATAAAGCAAAATATATTCCCGATGATACTCTATACGCAAGATATAAAGCAGGCGATCATAAAAAGACAAGTAAAAATTTTGATTTGCATTTTTGCCATGAGTTAATTGATTTTTTCAAAAATTCTATTCAGTTAAATTCGGATTGGAATATTTTTAATTTTCGTTTTTCTCCTACGGAAACTTACGAAGATATCAATGAATTTTATCGTGACGTGGAACAACAAAATTATAAAATATCTTTTATCAACATTCCGACGACACAAATAAACGATATGGTAGAGCGCGGATATTTGCTTTTATTTCAAATATGGAATAAAGATTTTTCCTCTGATAGTCACGGACGGGAAAATATGCATACTTTATATTGGCGTCAACTGTTCACAGCCGAAAATTTGAAAACGGTAAAATTTCGATTAAACGGCGGAGCGGAACTTTTTTACAGAAGTGCTTCCTTGCCCCGAAAAATTGTACACAATGTCGGGGAAAAAATGTTAAACAGGAGAGACAAGGATGGTCACACTATTCCCAATGCGATTTATTTGGAACTATATAATTATATCAATCAAAAGGGCAACCAACTTTTATCACAGAAGGCATCAGCCTATTTGGATAAAATTGTGGTTAAAACCGTAAAACATTCTATTATTAAAGATAAACACTTTACGGAAGATAAATTTTTGTTCCATGTCCCCATTACAATCAATGCGGGAATAAATGATTACGGAAAAATGAATGATAAAGTCAATGCGTGTATAAAAGAAAATTTAGATAAAATACGATATATCGGACTTGACAGGGGAGAACGCCATTTAATTTATTTAACCATGATTGACGCTCATGGAAAAATTCTGATTCAAAAGTCATACAATACTATACAAAGTATAACGCCTGCAAAACAAGTGCAAGAAACAAACTATCACCAAAAATTGGATGACAAAGAACATGCCCGTGCGGATGCACGTAAGAATTGGCAAACGATTGATCAGATTAAGGATTTAAAAAAAGGATATTTGTCACAGGTTGTACACGATATTGCTAACATGATTGTTAATAATAATGCGGTTGTTGTGTTGGAAGACCTTAATTTCGGCTTTAAGCGCGGTCGTTTTCACATTGAAAAACAAGTCTATCAAAATTTTGAAAAAGCACTGATAGAAAAACTGAATTATTTAGTATTTAAAGATCGTAATGCGAATGAAGTCGGAGGTGTTCGAAACGGGTATCAATTAACAGCACCTTTTATGTCTTTTGAACGATTAGGGAAACAATCCGGTATTTTGTATTATGTACCGGCCGGTTATACGTCAAAAATTGATCCGACAACCGGTTTTATAAATTTATTTACCCCTATTCAAGGCGCCGACAATATCCAAAAGTTTTTTGAAAATTTTGATGCTATTTTTTATGATGAAGAAAAAGATACCTTTGTGTTTGACTTTGATTACGGTAAATTTAAATCAAAAGATGTCGTTTGCCGCAAATGGCGAGTTTATACGGCAAAACGACGGTTATGCTACAACAAAACAACCAATATAGCGGAAGAAGTAAACCCGATTGCCATTATAAAAGAACAAATGAAAAATATTGGTGTACAATTAAGTGATGGATATGATGTAAAAGCATTAATGCAGAATATAAATCCGAAAAAAGAGGCTTATTTTTTCTCACAAATTTATTTTGCTTTCACCAAGACATTACAAATGCGGAACAGTTCATCTCAAACCGGAGAAGATTATATTGAATCACCCGTACTTAACCAAAACGGTACCTTTTTTGATTCGCGGACAGCATCTGCTGATTTACCGCAAGATGCTGATGCAAACGGGGCTTATCACATTGCGTTAAAAGGCTTATGTATGTTAAACAGACTCAAAGAACAACTCAATGAACCCGTAAAAATTACTCCGGTCAAAAATGTGGAGTGGTTTGAATTTGCCCAAAACCGATATAGAAAATAAAGCAGAGGGGCGAAATGGAAAGTTTATTAACGATTACACAATTAAATGACTTTATTTTTTGCCCACGATCTCTTTATTATAACGGTATTTTCAGGAATAACACCGATCAGGAGTTTTACCATCAAACAGCACAGCAAATCGGTTTGGCAGCTCATCAATCCATAGACGAGGGACGTTATTCTTCACGAAAAAATGTACTGACCGGCATTATGGTGTATTGTGAAAAATATAATTTACTTGGTCGGATTGATATTTTTGATATTGATAAGGGCATCTTGACCGAACGCAAGTATTCTGTGTCCGCGATATATGACGGCTTTAAATTTCAATTATATGCTCAATTTTTTGCTTTACGGGAAATGGGATATTTTGTAAAACAGATGCAACTTTATTCAAAGAAAGATAATAAAATGTATCCCGTCAGATTGCCGACACAAACAGATATTGCTGTTTTTGAAGAATTACTGCATAAAATGCGTATGTGGTCTCCTGAAACGGATTCTACCCTTCCCAATCCCAACAAATGTAAGCGTTGTATTTACAGTACGTTATGCGAATATGGAGGTGAGGAGTAAATATATGATGTCATGGCCTGATTTTAATTATAAACAAATAATTGTTCATATAACGGAAGGGAAAGACGAAAAATTAAAATTTCGTGCTGACAATATTGTGATTGTGAATAAAGAAGAAAAAATTCTGTTACAACATTCATGTCACAGAATTTTTGCTTTATTTATTATTGGTGAAATATCCGTCACAAGCGTCCTTATAAAACATTGTATCATGTACCATTTCCCTATCCTTTTAATGAATAGATCTTTGAAAGTGATTGCAAAATTTAACTGTGCGGCAGAAGGGAATACATTTTTGCGGAAACAACAATACACTAATCAATCTCAGTATCATTTTGAAATAGCAAAATATTTGATTGGTCAAAAAATTCATAATCAATGCCTGTTAATAGGGAAAATTCGGCAAAAATCGCGTGAAGACAAAGAAGTATATACATATTTGCAAAACATTTCTACTGCAAAAGCCGGTGATCCAAATGAACTGCTCGGAATTGAAGGAAACGCGAGTAAAGTATTTTTTTCAACTTATTATCGTCCGTTGCATTGGAACAGGAGAGAACCACGTTGCAAAAGGGACATTCCGAATTTATTGTTGGATATTGGTTATACTTGGCTTTTTCAATTTTTAGAATCATTGTTATCCTTATATGGATTTGATTTATATTGCGGTGTTTATCACACATTTTTTTATCAACGTAAGTCGCTTGTATGTGATATTATAGAACCTTTCAGATGCATTATTGATGAGCGTATCAGGAAGGCCTATAACTTAGGTCAATTAAATGTTGAAGATTTTGGATGTCAAAACGGGCAATATTATTTGGAATATCAAAAACAGCAAAAATATACCTCCTTATTTTTAAAGGATATTCTGGCATATAAAGAGGATATGTTTAAATTTTGCCAAGCTTATTACCGATGCTATATTCGGGGTAAAGATTTCAATGAATTTCCAATTTTTCAAATTAAATAAGAGCAAACCATGTTTTTAGTTATGTATGATATAGAAAACGATAAGTTGCGAACCAAATTTGCAAAATTTTTAACACAGTATGGTATTCGTATACAATTCTCGGTATTTAAAATAGAAAACAGCAATCGGATTCTGGATAATATTAAGGTCAATATTCAACATCGGTTTGAACCGAAATTTAAGCAAAGTGACAGTGTGCTTATTTTTCAAATTCCGGATACGGCTTGTATCGCAAAGTTTGGCTATTCTGTAGATGATGAGGGAGATTTGATCATTAGATAATGCAAACCGCCGTCTTAATTTTTTAAAAAGCCAATAAAACAGCAATTTTCTTCTTGCATTAATCTGAAAACTGTGGTACAATCAATTTGCTTTTATGATAGCAATTACGCTATTTACGTTAGATCAACAAAGCGTATTTGCTGTTAATAAGAAGCTTATAATTTCTACTATTGTAGAT
>CANQUX010000009.1 GCA_947627155.1 uncultured Alphaproteobacteria bacterium
AGATTTTCTTATTTCGGGGCGATGATAATTTATTTTTTTGTAGCGACTGTATTTACTTTCTCTCTTATTTTCGGCGGAAAGTGCCGGTGCGGGGAAGGTGGGATAGTGCAATGGCAGAATTAAAGCTGATTTTATTTTTTTCTATTGGCAGGCGATGAGATTTTCTTATTTCGGGGCGATGATAATTTATTTTTTTGTAGCGACTGTATTTACTTTCTCTCTTATTTTCGGCGGGAAGTGCCGGCTCGTGGAACGTAAGCCGGCGCGGTGTGCCGAAAATAAGAAAAGAGGCGGTGAAAATGTGGCAGTTTTTAACGTTATTGCTGGATTTTCCCTCTATCGGCGGATGTGGAGCGGCGGCAAAATTTAAGCCGCTCCGCTATGGGCCGATAGGGGAAAAATAAATGATGCTGCTTTTTCTGCTTGACAATGTTTTTGAGTGCCTTTATACTTAAAGGCAAGGCAAGTGATGTGTGCCCCGAGGTATGGTAGCCTCTTCAAGTGTGTTCTTGCAAAAGAACAGATTTTAGCCTTGTTTTTTTATAAACAAGGTAAGTAATCGAACGACCGGAAGGTAGTAAAATAGCCTTTTGGTCAATATACTGCACTATCTCACTTGAATAGTTACCAACTTCCGGTCGCCTCTCATCAAGGCGATTTTTTTTGAATATGCATCAAAAAAACGTACGATTTTTGCAACACTTTTTTTTGATTTTTTCAAAAAAAATTTAATGTGAGGTAATTTTAATGCAATATCAAAGGGTTATAAAAAGCCTGTTTCACCAATTTTTAAGGGTCATTTTGCCCCGGAATCAGCGTTGCATTAAAGGTACGTTTATTTTATGCTATTTGCATTGAAAGGAAGCGAAAAAATGAGCAATAAAACAAGAAAAAAACAATTAAAACAAATTGAAAATCAAACTCAACAAGGTCGGTCAATGGTTGAAATGCTGGGCGTGTTGGCTATTATCGGTGTTATTTCAATCGGTGGCATTGCAGGGTATAGAATGGCAATGAATCGATATCAGGCGAATCAGATTGCGAATGAAATTAACCTCATGCGCACCGATGCGAAAATGAAAGTTGCGCGCGGCGTGGAATTATTGCTCGGTGAGCCGTATGATGGTGAGGACGGGCATTTAAATTTTAATGCAAATTACGGCGTTAAGGTAGAGTCAAAAGACATTTTTGACGAAGAAACAAGTACAACGGAAACAGGCTATTCGTTTACATTATTCGGCATCCCTGCGGGGGTGTGCAAACCGTTAGCAACATTATTAGACGGCATGGATGATACGGCCGTATTAGAAATTAACGGTGGTGACTATACTACAACAGAAAATCTCTGTTCTGAGACAGAAAATGAAGTAATGGTCGCCTTTTCAACCAAAGAGATAGGCGGCGTGAGCAGCGGAAGCGATAATCCGGAAGTAACAGATCCGGAGCAAGCTGATCAACCGCAAGATGATGACCCTGTACCGGAAGTATGTCCGAAAGGCACAACGTTGAGTGACGATAAGGGCGAATGCACCTGTGAGGAAGATGAGAAAACATGCAACGGTGGCTGTTGTGCGGGTTGTGAGGGCGGAAAAGTATGGAACGGCAAAAAGTGCGCTTGCCCCTCAGGAGCAGAAAAATCCGGAGAAGATGGCGAAGAATGTGCGTGCAGCACTGCTACACCATATTGGGACGGCACTAAATGCACGGCGTGTCCGGAAGGCAGTAAAGCGGAGGGTGGAAAATGCGTTTGTAATAATGATTCCACTAAAGAATGGAAAGCATCACTTGAAAACGGCGGATGTGATAAGGAGCGCGTCGGGGAATGCGAAAGCAATTCTGATTGCGGCCTGGGAGAGTATTGTTACATGTATTACGGGAATGATTGCACTCAAGAATTTAAAACCGATAAATTTGGAGTTGGAATCAATGATAGCAATAAAAGTCAATGTAAGAAGGCAAAGAGCGACATTAACACGTCAGGAGATACAAACAGTAAATACATTTTATCAACGAAGGATATGACCTGGTGGAGTGCGGAGCGGTTCTGTAATGCGTTAGGGAAGCATATGGTAAAAATTTCCGATTTGAATTGCTGTAATACAAGTTTAGGAGGAACGATGACAGGAACTTGCTATGCTAAAAAAGAAGAAGGAACATGCAGCAGCAGTAATGGATTAAGTGATGAAATAAAGGCGTTAAGGAAGGCAGAGAACGGGACTGAGGCAAGCGGAAAACACTCCTACTGGTTGTATGATCTATATACAAGTACAACCGCAGATAGAAATTCCTGCAGCGCGTACTACGTCTACCTTAACTATGGTAACGTCTTCTACTTCAATCGCAACAGCTACGTCTACGCCTTATGTGAGTGAGGCCAGCTTTTGAGAGGACGCCATCGCCCCCCCGATGCCCCGCTTTTACGGCTTCCATTCAGCGGGGCACCTCTCCTCTCTTTCGGGCAGAAAATGTGCAATACTGCCGCTCATTTCCCCCTATCGGCCCATAGCGACAGACGACATAAAGCCGTCTGTCCCATCCGCCGATAGAGGAAAAAAAGAGAGAGTCGCATTACTTCTTGCCCTCGCCGATAGAAGGAAAATATTGTCGGCAGCATTAAAAAGCATAAGTTTCCCTGCGCTTTCTCATTCTCGACACATAGCGGGACGTCACTTTTCGCGACGTCCCACATCCGCCGATAGAGGGAAAATATCGTCGGCAGCATTAAAAAAGCATAGTTTGTCCTGCCATTTTCTTAATTTTCGGCACACCGCGCTATCCCACAATCGCGGGATAGCATTTCCCGCCGAAAATTAAGAAAGGTAATCCCGAAACAATGTATTTTTTATCTTTTACCCCCAAAATTGCCTTATTTTCGGCCCACCGCGCCGGCTCACACTTCACAAGCCGCCACTTTCCGCCGAAAAGAAGAAAATCGCATTCCTTATAAAAAAATATTATCATCTGTAAAAAAACATCGTTCATATAATTTTACTCGCCGTCGGGGAAAATGCAAAAAAAATAACCCGCAAAATAAAGTGTTTTATCATATGCATTGCCTTTTTTTTATTATTTCTTGATTTTTTGTAAAATTTGTTTAAAATATCTTTTAAAATAAAAAAAGGATTGAGAATGCGCTTTCGGCTTATTTTTTCAATTATCGGATTTATGACGGTTATCGGCGGTTTGGTTATGCTGCTGCCCGCTGCCGTTGATTGGTTTTGGGATTTTCATCAATCGGCCGCCGTTTTTGCCTTGACCAGTGCGTTAACGGTTGCCGTCGGCACGATTTTGCTGCTTTTAACCGATGTGCATCATGTGCCGCTTCGAACCAAAGAAATGTTTATTGTAACCACGCTTGTGTGGGCGGCGTTTGTGCTGTTTTCCGCCTTGCCGTTTTGCTTTTTGGGATTGAATATGTCGTTTGTCGATGCGTTGTTTGAGGCAACCTCCGGCTTAACGACAACGGGTGCAACCGTTATTGCCGATTTATCCCGTCTTTCGCCCGGCACGCTTTTTTGGCGTTCGTTAATGCATTGGATGGGCGGTATCGGCATTTTGGTGGTGGCAATTTTAATTTTGCCGACTTTGCAAATCGGCGGTATGCAGTTGTTTAATATTGAAATGTCCGGCGAGTCGGATCGGGATATGCCCACCATGTCCAAAAATATTTTGGGCATTTTTATTTTCTTTGTCTTTTTAACCTTGCTGGCCGTTATTTCTTTATATGCGGGCGGCATGGATTGGTTTGATGCCGTTAATCACGCCATGAGCGTTGTGGCAACCGGCGGTTTTTCCACGCATAACGAATCCATTGCCTATTTTAACAGTCCCGTTATTGACTGGATTTTGATTTTCTTTATGTTTATCGGCGGATTGCCGCTGGCAATCGGCTGGTTATTGATAACGCGTAATTTTTCGGCGATTCGGGATAATGAGCAAATTAAAAATTTCTGCTTTTTATGTATCGGCCTGGTGTTGTTTATTGCTGCCGTTCGGTGGCATCAGGCCGCGTTTGATAATCACGCCTTATCCGAAGTGTTGCGTTCAACGGCGTTTAGCGTGGTTTCCATTGTTTCGACAACCGGTTTCGTAACGGTTAATTACGAAAGCTGGGGTTCGTATGCAACCATGATTTTCTTTTTCCTTTTGTTATCGGGTGCCTGCACGGGATCCACGTCGGGCGGTATTAAAATTTTTCGCTATACGATTTTATTTAAAACCATTCGGGCAAAATTGAAAAGCGCGGCGCGTCCGAACGGCGTTTTTATTCCCCGCTACGGCAATAAACCCGTTACGGAAGATATTGTAACCGGCGTTTTGGTGTTTATGGGATTATATGCCGTTTGCGCTTCCGTGGGTGCGGTGTTGCTGTCGTTATTCGGCCTTGATTTAATTACCAGTTTGTCGGGGGCTGTCAGTTCGCTTTCCAACATGGGGCCGGCCTTGGGAAAACTCATCGGACCCGATCAAACATTTGCCTTGTTGCCGGAGGGCGCAAAACTGGTGATGACGCTGCTGATGATTATCGGTCGGTTAGAGTTTGTGGCCGTCTTTGTTTTGTTGGTTCCCTTTTTCTGGAAACGAAACATTTAGGTTAGCGGAATTTTTTTGCCGAAACGTTAAAAAATACTTTCTTTTTTTATAAAAAATTGGTATAACAAAATCAATTAAAAAATAAGATAGGATCAGATATGAAAAAATTTCTTGCAATGCTGTTTGTATTCGCTTTGTTGATCGTCGGCGGATTAAGTTTTTTTATTGTTCATTCGTTTAATGCCAATGCTTTTCAACAACAAGTTGTTCGCGGGGTGTCCGAATTAACGGGACGTGATTTTGCCATTACCGGCGAAACGCAGGTCAGTTGGTTTCCCGCACCGCAAATTATTATGCATGATGTGACGTTATCAAACGTTTCCGATTCCATGTATCGCAGTATGATGGATGCCAAAACGGTTACCGTTCAGTTTGATTTGATTTCGCTTTTAAAAGAACCGCTTGTTATTAATCGTATTGAAATCGATGAGCCGAAAATTTATATGGAGCGTTTAACGCAAACGGAAACAAACTGGAATTTCCCGTTTTTGTTTGTTGATCTCAATGATAATTTGGAACGCGAATTAATGTCGGGTGATATCAATCAAACGCGCATTAACGCTTTAACCATTAAGAACGGCACATTGGAATATAATAATCGCGTGAATAAAACAGAATGGCAACTTCAAAACGTGAACGGCAGTATTGTGTTGGATTCTTTGCAAGGGCCTTATACCTTTAACGGTACGTTTGATACGCTTAACAAAACGGTTGCCGCGCAATTACGGTTGGACAGATTAAAAGATGATGCACCGGTTCGTTTTCAAATGAATTTAAACGGTGAAGACGGTAATTTTTCTTTGGATGATGTGAACGGTACTATTTTGATTGGTAAAAAAAGCGTTCCCAAAATAACGGCAGACGGTTCGTTTAATGTTGCCCGTCCGAATGATTTTTTGAAATTGTTGAACATCAAACCGTTGGATCCGTCCTTAAACGTGCCCTCCATGGGTAGTTTCGGTTATGAAACAGATGCTCAAAAAGAATTGTTAAAAAACTTTATTATTCGATTCGGAAATCAGGAAGATTCGGTTGCATTATCCGGTTCCGTCAACAAAGAAGAAAAAGATGATCAGGTGTTTTATACGTTAACGTTAGCAGTAAATCGGCTGGACTATGCGCAATGGCAAAATATTTTGTCCGATGTTAATTTACAACAATTAACAAATGAAAAATTGCCGAATGTAACGTTAAAACTGAATATTAAAGATTTTCTGTGGCAGAAAGAAAAAGTGCAGAATTTATCGGCCGATTTAATTAAGAAAAACAATCGGTTTTCGGTTGAAAACGGAAAAGCACTTTTAACGGGCAATACGGCCGTTACGTTTTCGGGCGGTACTTTAACGCAAGATGATAAAATCGGTTTGGATTTGTTAATTGCCGCTTCATCGGATAATGCCAAAGAATTGTTGGGCAATTATGTCGATGTAAAGAATGTGTCCGATACCCTTTTAAAAAATGTTAAATTTAACGGTCGGGCGGCGTTTTATCCGAACAGCTGTTATGTGGATATTCAATCGTTGGATGTTGATAAAAGCAAGTTTTCCGGATCGGTTTCTTATGAAAAAACAAAAGAATTGCCGAATATGGCAATTCGCTTGAATATTGACAGTATTGATTTTGATGCGTACAGCGGTTATCAACCGCCCAAAGAAGCGGCTGATATTACAAAAGCGGTAACGTTGATTAAAGACTATTTAAAAAATGCCGCTTTCTTAACCAAGTTTAACGGACCGATAGATTTAACGCTTAAAAATGTGCGTTTTCATGCCATGCCAATGGACGAAGCCGTTTTAAAGGCTTCCGTGAAAGGCAATGTTTTAAAAGTTGATTCATTTGAAACAACAAAAATGGCAAATGCCGCTTTAACGGGTTCGGGTGAATTTTCGGGTGTCGGTACGGAAAATATCGGTATTTCAAATATGAAAATTGATTTTAAAACCGCGGAATTAGGGTTGTTTATGGGAAAAGTCCATTTAAAAACCGATAATGCGTTTTTAAAGAATTTAAAAGCCTTTGAAATGAATTTGGATATTGCCGAATCCGATAATGTTTGGAATGTTGCCTTGCAATCCAAAGCAGCGGATATGGAAACATCTTTCAGCGGTAAAGTTGATACGTTGAAAGAAACGGCTCAATATCGGGATATGAATGTTTATATTTCCTATCCCAATTTCTATCGCTTTATGTCAAGCATTGTCGGTTATGAAAACGTGAACAGCACATTAAGCGGATTGATGAAGTTAAATGCAACCGTTAACGGCACGGCGCAGGATTTTAATTTTACCAATGCTGTTTTGCAAATCGGACAAAATCAGTTAAATTTGGAAGGGCATTATTCATCAGGTGAAAGTGCGTTATTGGATATGACGGTTTCCACTCCTTCTTTTGATGTGAATAAATATATTTGGAATGATTTAAAAAATATTTCCCTGACCGGATTGAATGCGCAAAAACCGTTACAACTTTCAAAATTGGATAAGCTTAATCAGCATATTACTGTTAAAACGGCTCAATTGCTTTATGATGATTTTGAAGTTAAAAATGCTTTGGTTGAAGCAACGGTAAACAATCAAACGTTAACCCTTAAAAATTTAACCGGTACCGTTGGTGCCGAATCGGCGCCGATACAGTTAAACGGAACCCTTTCTTGGCAAAAAGAACCGGAAGTTGTTGTTGATTTCAAAATGGAACGAATGCCGTTAAATAATAATATTATCACGCTTAAAAATATGTCTATCGGTGATGGTATTTTATCGACAAACGGGCATTTAACCGCCAAAGGGACATCGCCTTCCGAAATGGTGGCACATTTAAACGGTAAAGGACATTTTGACTGGCAAAATTTCACATGGGTGGGAACCAATATCGAAAAAATAGCCCCGTTGGTCGATAGAGCCATTCAAAACCGAATTCCGCAGGCAACTTTTGATAAAGCTATTTTACGCTTGTTAACATCGGGAAAAACGCTTGTGGAAAGTGTTTCCGGGGATTATACCGTTGATAACGGTCGTTTTCAGGCAATGGATTCGGCTTTAAAAGGCAAAGGCTTTTTATCGGATCCGATGCAGGTTATTTGGAACATTTCGGCACGTGATTTAGATATTTCCACGCCGCTTTCTTTAACGGAACGTCCGGATTATCCGCCTTTTGCGTTGTCCTTAAAAGGAAAAATCGGACAATTGATGTATCAAACGAATTATGTGGATTTATCGGCTTCCGTTGCTGATGTGGTTCGCTCGGATAACGAACAGATTGAACAGAAAAAACAGGCAGCGGCGGAAGAAAAGGCAACACAGGCTCGCTCCGAACGAGAAGAAAAAGCGCGTCAAGCGATTCTGACTGCACGTCAAGCTGTTCAAACAGCCTCCGCCAAGGTTAAAACCGGTGATAATTCACGCGCTCTGCAATTATTGCAAAGTGCGCAAGATGCTTTGGAGTTTATGAACAATCTTTCCATTAAAGAAAATTTAACTGATGCCGAATACATTCAATTAACCGAGCAATCGCGGTTAGCCGTGTTAAAAGCGGATGAAGCTGTTGCCGAAGCTACCAATGACAAGTTTTTTGATGATCGCAAATTCATTCGCTCCATGGAAAAACAGGCTGCGGCCATGCAACGAGAAATAGAGCGTATCAGTGCCGATTATCCCGATATTGAAATTGTGCAAAAATTGGTTCCGTTAACGGCGGAGTATGCCAAAACATTGTCAAGCATTTCGGCTTCTTTGCCAATGCCTAACGAAACGGATGAAGAGCATTTTGCACATATGAATCGTTCTAAAATGGCTTATTTGAAAGTGTTAAAAGGATATCAATATGTTTTACGTTTTGATCCGGAAGCCGTGCCGATGACGCCGTTGTTAACCGATAACAAAGCTGTTGTTGCTGATGATGAAACGCATGAACCGGAATCGGTTCCGTTGGCGGAAATTGCTCAATCGGAAACGAATGCAAATGAAGAAACGGCAGAGGAAACAAACGAGGATTTTTCTGATGCGATGCGCGCCCGGATTCGCGGGCATATTTCAAGACAGGAAGACGCAAATGATGATTTTCAATCAGAAGAAAATTCCGCTGATACGGTTGAGTTCACCGAAGAAACGAATTCGGATGACGAGAGCATCAGAAATTTAACCGTCGGAACGGGAATGAGAGGTTCTATTCGTCGGTCAGATTAGCTTTTTTAACTTTGGAGCAGGGAAACCTGTTTCATAAAATATGTCCGAAGATGTGTCGGATTAGAATTTCACATCACATAAAAACAAAGGAGATTATATGTCATTAGATTCATTTTTTAATCCGCAAAGTGTTGCGGTTGTCGGTGTTTCAAACGATCCGAAAAAATTGGGCGCCGTTGTTTTCAATAATTTAATTGATGCCGGGTTTCAAGGGCGTTTATATGCCGTGAATCCGAAATGTGCCGGAACGCAGTTATATGGCAAAGATTGCTTTGCTTCATTGCGGGATTTGCCCGAAGCGGTTGATTTGGCAGTCATTGTGGTGCCGGCCAAATTTACCATGCCGGTGATTGATGATGCCGTTGCCAACAAAGCCAAAAACATCAGCATTATCACGGCGGGCTTCGGCGAAGTCGGCAATCACGAATTGGAGGACGACATTGCCTTGAAATGTGCCGAAAACGGTATCAATTTATTGGGACCGAACTGCTTGGGACACATTTCCACGTTTGATAAATTAAATGCCAGCTTTGCCGACGGTTTCCCCGCCCAGGGTAATGTGGCGTTTATTTCGCAATCCGGCGCTTATTGTTCGGCATTGATGGACTGGGCGCGCGAGAAGGGCATCGGCTTTTCGCATTTTATTTCCATCGGAAACAAAGCCTTGTTGGCAGAAGATCAATTGTTAGATGCTTTGAAAAGTGATAAAAACACAACCGCGTTTATTTTCTATTTGGAATCTTTAAAACACGGCAAAGAATTTTTACGCGTGTTAAAAGAAGTTTCCAAAACAAAACCGGTTGTGATTATGGAGCCGGGAAAATCACAAAAAGCGCAAGCCGCCAGTTTGTCGCATACGGGTTCGTTGGCGCCGAATTATCGCGTGTTGGAAATTGCTTTAAAAGGGTCGGGTGCCGTTCAGGCATATACAACGCGTGAACTTTTCGGGTTGTTGGAAATTTTGCAATACACGCATCATCATGAATTCGACGGTTCCGTTGCCATTTTAACGAATGCCGGCGGTGTGGGTGTGTTATCCAGTGACTTGTGCGAAGATAACGGGCTTGATTTGGCGCGTCCGAGCGATAAAACCGTTGAGGCTTTGAAAGCCGCGTTGCCGGCAGAAGCTTCTTTCGGCAATCCGATTGACGTGATCGGTGATGCGCGGGCAGACAGATATGAAGCGGCCTTGAAAATTTTGTGCGAAAGCGGTGAATATAAAAACATTTTGGTGTTGTTAACGCCGCAAATGGTTACGGATGCAACAGGAACGGCTCAAGCTATCGTGCGGATTGCGCCGCAATATAAAAACGTGAATATTTTTGCCGTATTTGTCGGCGGTGTTCGCGTGAGAGAAGGGCGTGATATTTTGGAAAAAGCGCACATTTTGAACTATGAATATCCGATTGATATTATTCGTTCGTTAGGTTTGTTAAAAGCGCAAATGGCTTATCGCGGCGTTAAGGACGTGACGGTTGAAACAAAACCGGTTCCGGCAGAAATTAAAGCCGCCGTTCAAAAAGCCAAAGATGAAAAATTGGCGTCCTTGCCGCAAAGCACGGTCAATATGATTATGGATCATTACAAAATTGATTATCCGAAGAGCGGCAACTATACCGATAAAGCGGCAGCGCTTGATTTTTGTCGGAAAATCTTTCCGGCGCCCGTGGTGTTGAAATTATCGGCGCCCGATGCGCTTCACAAAACGGAAATGAAAGGCATTTACCTGAACGTGTGTGACGAGGCCTCCTTTAACGAAGCATGGGACGGCTTAAACGGCTCGATTGCCAAGTTTAACTTAAAAGGCGCCAGCGTGCTTATTCAGGAGATGATTGTTAAAGCAACGGAAACAATTATCGGTGTGAATTCCGATAAGAATTTCGGCCGTATTATGGTGTTCGGTACCGGCGGTATTTATACGGAGGTGATGAAAGATACCACATTGCGTATTTTACCGGCGGAAGACTTTGATGCCATGATTAAAGAAACAAAAGTCGGCACTATTTTAAACGGTGTTCGGGGTGAAGAACCGAAAGCCGTGGGTGCATTGGCGGAAACGCTCAAAAAAATTCAGCAGGTTGTTTTGGAAATTCCCGAAATTACCTCCATTGACGGTAACCCTGTTTTGGTCACAAAAGACAGAGCCGTTGTGGTTGACTTTAAAATGCTTTTGAAATAAAAAAGTCAG
Source organism: uncultured Alphaproteobacteria bacterium (assembly GCA_947627155.1). Lineage (GTDB taxonomy): Bacteria > Pseudomonadota > Alphaproteobacteria > CAAHEQ01 > UBA3637 > RGIG4140. The sequence goes on from CANQUX010000009.1 coordinate 10,963, forward strand.
GAAACATTAAAAAATCCGCGTTGTTGAAATAACGGCGCGGATTTTTAATAAAACGAGAAAAAAGAATCTTGACAAAGCAATAAAAAAGAAGTAATATCTTTTTAAATTTAAAACGGGGTTATAGCTCAGCTGGGAGAGCGCTGCGTTCGCAATGCAGAGGTCGGGGGTTCAATCCCCCCTAACTCCACCAACAAAACCGTTTTAAAACGGTTTTTTTTATAGCAATGAGAGAAAAACCCGAAAGAAGCCGTTTAAATAAATAATGAATAGCTTTTTTTAGAATCGTTCAAGGAGTTTTTATGAGTCACACATCAAAAAATTTAACAATGCCCGCACAAATTTGTTCCGAGCGGTTGACTTTGAAAAGAATTAAGCCGAGCGTTCGATTGGCCGATCAATTATTTCAAATTGTTGTGGAAAACAGAGATCATATTTTGCCGTTTCTTGAATTTGCCATGCCGCAAATAACGGGTTCGATTGATGATGAATATAAATATCTGGTTCAAGCCGAGCAAGATTGGAATGACGGTAAAAGATTCGAATATATTATCTGCCCCAAAGGCAAAAATGAGGTGTTGGGCTGTGTTTGTGTGTTTCAAAGACATTTGCAAGTTGATAAATGTGTTGAAATCGGCTATTGGTTAAAGGCAGCGGCCACCAAAAAAGGCTATATGAACGAGGTGTTGCGTCAAGTGGTTCAAACGTGCTTTGAAAAAGGCACCGCGCGCATTTATATTCGAATCGATACCGAAAATCAAGCGTCTGTTCATGTGGCGCAAAAAGCCGGCTTTCAAAAAGAAGGTGTTGAGCGAAACGGTCGGTATAATTCTTACTTTCAAGCGTTTCGCAATATGAATATATTTTCAAAAATAAAAGAAGATCAAAATGATTAAAAAAAAGCCTTTGAATTTTGTTCAAAGGCTTTAAAAATCGGCGTTTTTTTTATTCTTCGCCCTGATAATTCTTCATCAAGGTTTGCAAAGCTTTTTCATTCACTTGCACATCGGCGTTTTTCATATAATTTTGAAGAAAGGCTTCTTTTAAAATATCAGCAGCGCCCGCAGCCGTTTCCTCTTTTAATGCCGAGGTTATTTCTGTTTTATCGCCGGGTTGAATTTCATGAACAACCACCACGAATCTGGATTCGTTTACGGGATAAGCTTGAGCATTTTTGGTGCCGACGGCTTGATGGAAAATATTTTGATTTAAGTTTTCGCCCAAGCCGGCATTGTTTTCCCGCGTGAAAACTTCTTTTTGAAGGGTAACGGTTTGCGGCGGCAAAACGGGTTCTTTTCCCGCCCGAATATCCGCTAAAATCGATTCGGTTGTTTTATCCAGAGCCGCCACTTGCTTATCATGCACCCATTTGGCGCGTAACTCCTCTTTCACCTGATCAAAAGGCTTTTGCATCACGGGCGTGATTTCATCAATTTCAGCCACCAAATAGCCGTCACCGTTTCGCACAAAACTTGAAACATCGCCTTTCTTTAAAATAAACACGTTCTGCAATAATTCCTGATTTTTCATATTTTCAGGAATGGTTTTTCCGTCAGCCAAATTGCCGGCAATATCCGTTTTGTTCACGGTTACGGTTTGTAAATTCAGTTTTTTGGCCGCTTCTTTTAAAGAAGCACCCGTGCCTAAAACATCTTCCGTTTCGCGCACCAGATTTTCAAGTGCGTCGTAAGCCTCATCGGCTGCCAATGCTTTTCGAATTTGTGCTTTAACCGTTTCTGCCGGTTGCGTTTGAGCAGGCACAATATCTTTCACCCATAAAATGTGCCATCCGGCTTGAGAGTGAACAGGGCCGACAATTTCATTCTTTTCAGCCTTAAAAACAGGTTCGGCCAATTCTTCCATCAGCTGATTTTTGGCAGTTAAGCCGAAATGCGTATCTTCGGGAGTTTGCGTTGTGTTTTTTAAAGCCGTTTCTTCAAAGTTTTCCGGCGTTACAATGTTTTTTGTTTCGTTGGCGGCGCTTTCGGATTTGAAAAACATTTGATATAAATCTCTTTCTTCCGGCTTGTTATATGTATCTTTTTGCTCTTCATAGCGCGCATTCACTTCGTTTTCATCAATTTTGACCCGCTGCATCATCAATTCGGGCGTTAACGGTAACACGGTTAACGAGCGATATTCCGGATTCATTAACTCTTCGGCATAAGCTTCGTAATAATCTTTTAAATCTTGTTCGGAGGGTTGTTCGTTAATCACAATGTTATTCGGCAGAATTGTCATAACGGAAACAATGCGTTTTTCGTTTTTATAATTGTTGGCGGCTTTGACAATCAATTCGGGGGCATATTTTAAACCCGTCAGCGAATCTTGCAAATGTTTAAAAGCCAATTCTTTTTTCAGCCGTTCCGATAATTGCGCTTCGCTTAAATCGGTTTGCATTAAATAGGCATAAAATAAATTTTTATCAAATTTACCCGTATTATCTTTAAAAACGGGATTTTGTTCCACATAAGCGGCCACCGATTCGTTTGAAGCGGCCAATCCGAACCGATCGATTAAGGATTCTTGCACCAAAGCGGAAATTTCTTGTTGCAAAACTTGATCAAAAATACCGTTTTTAAGCGCTTGCGAAACGGATATATATTTATTGCCGGCCAAGCGGGCATAAGTTTTGCGGGCATGTTCAAACGATTGATTGAGTTGTTGCGGCGTTAAGCCTTTATTGCCCACTTTCACAATATCACCCGACGAATTATAAGCCGATAAGTTGGCTAATCCGCCCAATCCCCAAAAAGCCAGCATACTTAATGCCAACGCGCCTAAAATCAGCTTGGCAACCCATGAATTTCCGAGTTTGTTAAAGAAAGTAATCATTTGCGTTTATCCTTTGTTACTGTTTTTTGTTTTTTATACAAAAAAACGCGCCGTTTTTCAAGTGTTTTTTTATTTTTGCCGTATTTTATCTTCAATCAGGCGAATGGCCTCCTCCAAAGAAGGAATTTCCGTTTTGTTTTTAACTGAGGCCATCACTTTTTCCCATTTAACGTAAGGGCCGTAATGCCCGATTTGATAGGTGATTTCTTTATCGTTCCATTTGCCTAAAACGGTTGCTTTGGCTTTTTCTTTCGATTTTGACAGCAATTCTTGCGCTCTTTTGAGATCAATGGTTAACACATTATCGCTCGGCTCCAACGATTGATATGTTTTTCCGCGCTTAACGTAGGGGCCGAATTTGCCTAATGCCGCTATAATCGGCTCTTTGGTTTTGGAATCGATTCCCAGTTGTCGCGGCAGGGAAAGAAGTTGTAAGGCCACGTCAAGCGTCACGCTTTCGGGAGCCGTATTTTTGGGCAGCCCCGTTCTTTTGGCCTCTTTGCCGCTGCCCTCCTGCACATACCAGCCGTAAGGTCCTTTTCGTAAAATAACGGGTTGATTTTGAGGACTCATTCCCAGCTCTTTTAAAGTTTCTTTGGCCTCTTTATTGTTTTCTTCGGCTAAATCACTCGGCATTTCAAATGCTTGTTGTTTCGTATATTTACATGTGGGGTAATTGGAGCAGCCGATAAATGCGCCGAATTTTCCCAAATGTAACGAGAGTTTTCCCGTGTGACATTCGGGACAAACGCGCGACTCGGGCGTGGGAAAAATTTGTTTTTCCAAACTGTGTAACACGGTTTCCATAATATCGTGCGTTTTGGTCGGAACGGCATGAACCGTTTGATTGAATTGCCCCCAAAAATCTTTTAAAACAGGCTTCCATTGGGCTTTCCCGTTGGTAATGTCATCCAGCTTGTTTTCCATGTTGGCGGTATAATCGTATTGCACATATTGATTGAAATAATTTTCCATAAACGCCGTTACGATTTTGCCTCTGTCTTGCGGAACAAACTTTTTGGCAATCAGTTTCACATATTCTCTTTCCTGCAATACGTTTAAAATGGTCGCATACGTTGAAGGACGTCCGATGCCGAGCTCTTCCAGTTTTTTTACCAGACTGGCTTCCGAAAAACGCGGCGGCGGTTCGGTAAAATGTTGCGCCGGTTCAATTTTAATTAAATCGGTTTTATCGCCGACCTTCATGGGCGGTAAGAGAGCATTATCTTCTTCGGGCGAATCATCGACATCTTCTTTATAAACTTTAATAAAGCCCGGAAAAGCAATGGTTTGTCCCGTTGCTCGAAATTGTGTTTTTTGCGTGTTTGAAAAAATATCAATACTCACTTTATCCAACAGCGCATTTTCCATTTGACAGGCTATGGTGCGTTTGAAAATTAACTCATATAATTTGCGTTGATCGGGCGTTAAATGCGCGGCAATCGAGTCGGGCGTGCGCCGAGCTTGTGTGGGACGAATGGCCTCATGCGCCTCTTGGGCGTTTTTGGAATTATTTTTATAAAAACGCGGCTTGTCGGGTAAATAATTTTCACCGTATTCTTTTAAAATCAATTCGCGAATTTGCCCGATGGCCTCCTGCGATAAAGCAACGCTGTCGGTACGCATATATGTGATTAAACCGACCGTTTCTCCGCCGATATCAACGCCTTCATATAATCCTTGCGCAATCTGCATGGTTTTTTTGGCACTGAATCCCAGCTTGCGGGAGGCTTCCTGTTGCAGGGTTGACGTTGTAAACGCCGGTGCGGGGTTGCGCTTGATTTGCTTTTTTTCAACGGCCCCCACGGTATAAAGCGTGTTCAGCGCCGTATGAAGCGCTTGATCGGCCGCTTCTTTTGTCGGAATATCGAATTTTTTCAATTTTTCGCCGTTTAAATGCGTGAGCTTTGCCTGAAATGCCGCGCCGTCTGTGGTTTGAAAATGCCCCGTTAAATCCCAATATTCTTCCGCTTTAAAAGCATTGATTTCATCTTCGCGTTCGCAAATCAGACGTAACGCCACCGATTGCACGCGTCCGGCCGAACGGGCACCGGGCAGACTGCGCCATAATAACGGAGAAATTTGAAATCCGACCAGATAATCAAGCGCGCGTCGAGCCAAATAGGCATCAACCAGCTGCATATCAATTTCACGCGGATTTTTAACGGCTTCCAACACGGCGCTTTTGGTAATTTCATGAAACACAATGCGATAAACGGGCAGTTGCGGATTTAATTTTTTCCGCTTTTTCAATTCCTGAACCACATGCCAGGCAATGGCTTCTCCTTCGCGATCAGGGTCGGAAGCCAAATAAAGCGCATCGGCTTTGGCAAGAGCTTTAATAATTTCCCGAACGGTTTTTTCGCCGCGACTTTGAACCTCCCAATCCATGGCAAAATCTTCATCGGGACGAACGGAACCGTCTTTGGCGGGCACATCGCGAATGTGTCCGAAACTTGCCATAACGAAATAATCTTTTCCCAAATATTTGTTAATTGTTTTGGCTTTCGCCGGTGATTCCACAATAACCAGTTTCATGCATTCTCCCATTCATTGTTGTAAACAAGAGCAACCTTTCCGCCGGCAAATCGTTCGATACGACCGGCAAGCTCCAATTCAACTAAAATAATGTTCACTAAATCCGTTCGAAGTCCCGTGCCGCGAATAAGCTGATTCACATCAGTCGTTTCAGGCGACAGTCTGTTTAAAATTATTTGACGAGCTTCATTTAATTCCTGCTCCACCGGCAGAGAAATCGAAACAGATTTTTCCGCTTGCAAACTATCCATTAAAATTTTAGTGGTATCAAAATCGAGCAGGCGTAAAATATCTTCGGCGCCGGTGACCAGATGCGCTCCGTCCTGAATGAGCTGATTGGGGCCTTCACTGCGCGAATCGAGCGGTGAGCCGGGAACGGCAAACACCTCCCGATTTTGATTCATGGCACAGCGCGCCGTGATTAACGAGCCGGACAGTTTGTTGGCCTCAATAACCAAAACGCCCACGGATAAGCCGGATATAATGCGATTTCGGCGCGGAAAAAAGGCAGGAATAGGAAGTGTTCCCATCGGTAACTCCGATATTAAACAGCCGACGGAAGCAATTTTCTGATAGAGTTCTTCGTTTTCTTTCGGATAAATTTTATCGACACCCGTTCCCAATACGGCAATCGTACCGCCCGAATCTGTTGTGTTGGCCAAAGCACCTTCATGCGCGGCCGAATCGATGCCGCGTGCCATGCCGGATACCACAACATAATCATTTTGCGCCAGCTGAAAAGCAATTTTGCGGGTTAAGTTTTGCCCGTTGGCCGAACAATTGCGACTGCCCACAATGCCGACGGCCGTTTTTTTGAGTAAATTTTTCCAGCCTTTCACAAATAAAATCGGCGGGCGATCTTCAATTTCTTTCAAAAGAGGCGGATAATCGGGTGATTGAATCGTTAAAATTTCCGCATTGTTTTTTTGAGCTTCTTCCAATTGTTTTTCAACAAACGAATCGGCGGCAATTTTAATCGGGCGAGATTTTCCGCCGCGTTTGGCAAATTCGGGTAAATGCAAAACGGCTTCGCGCGCACTTTTAAAATATTTCATTAAATCGCGATAGGTAATCGGCCCCACGTTTTCACTCAGAGCCAATTTCAGTTGGTAATAGGTTTCATCATCTGTTTGCATCAGGCTTTATCTCCTTTTTTGAAACGGATTTTGCTTTCTTCGCCTTTTATCAGCCGTTTGATATTGGCTTGGTGCCGATAATAGGATAACAATGTCAGCAGAAAATAAATACCGGCAGCGGTTTTGTTCGATTCGGTGAAATAAGCCGCAATCGGTGCAACGGTTAAGGCCGTTAAAGCGGCAAGGGAGGAATAGCGAAACACAACGGCGGTTATGAGCCAGCAAAGCGCCGTGATAATGCCTGTCAGCGGTGTCATTGCCAACATAAGCCCCAATGTGGAGGCAACGCCTTTTCCGCCTTTAAATTTCAGCCAAACGGGATAATTATGTCCGATAACCGCTGCCACGCCCGCCGTTAAGCCCGCATTTTGCGATCGAAATAAAGCTTGAAAAATAAAGGCGACCAGTGCGGCTTTTCCGATATCGCACAAAAGCGTTACCAAAGCCAAATCTTTGCGCCCCGTTCGCAACACGTTGGTTGCGCCGATGTTTCCCGAGCCGATTTTGCGAATGTCGCCTAAACCTGCCAAACGAGTGAATACAAGACCGAAAGGAATTGATCCGATAAAATAGCCGAAAACGGCAGCCGTTAAATAAATAAGCATTCTTTTTTCCTTCGCTGTTTTTTAAAGTTTTAAACAATTTTGAAATAAAACGCAAGCAAAAAAAGAAAGCTTTTTTGTTTTCATATATATATGAAAGATTTTTTCTTCGGTTGAACTTGTCAATATGATTGTTATGCCGGAATAATATCAATCAATTGCATTTGTATTCGTTTTTTATCGCGCCAGAATTCGCGCTTTAACACACCGACGGCACACATGGGCGTATTTCTTTGATTTAACAGAAAATCACCGACGGGTGTGTTCATCGACCGAAAAGCAATCGCATTTAAACAGGTGCCGTCGGGTGCCGATAATGTAAAGCTGATGTGTCCGTTTTTTAAAATCATGGTGCGCACCACCGAAACATTTTTAATCATAAAAATCGGTTCGGGATTCGATTCGCCGAACGGCGCCAACAACGCCAGTGAATCCATGAGCGTATCCGTAACGCCCGAAAGCGAAACAACGGCATCGATATATTGCTTTTGTCCGTCGAATACCAACATTTCCGGTTTAATGTTTTCCGATAAATATTGCTTAAAGGCCGGTAAATTGCTTTCTTTAAGCGAAAAGCCCGCCGCCATGGGATGACCGCCTCCGCGCGATAAAATGCCCTTTTGAATGGCATTCATGACCAAAGCGCCCAAGTCAACGCCCTGTACGGAACGAGATGACCCTTTTACTTCATCATTTTCAATACTTAATGCAAAAACGGGTAAGTTATATTTGTCTTTAAGCCGTCCCGCCACAATACCGACAACACCCTGATGCCAATTATGTCCTTCAACCACAATGAACGGTGTATGAATGCCGTTTTTTTCCACCTGTTGAACGGCTTCCTGCAAAACAGTGCTTTCAATTTCCCGGCGGGTATTGTTCAAGGATTCCAATTCCTGTGCCAATATGTGTGCTTGCATGGAATCTTTGGCAGAAAGCAAATGCATGCCGATATCCGATTTTCCGATGCGTCCGCAGGCGTTAATGCGCGGACCGAATACATAGCCCAAATGATAAGAATCGGGCGCTTCTTTAATTTGCACCAACTCTGCCAGGGCTTTTATGCCCAGATTTTGTCCCGTGCGCATTTGTTTTAATCCCGATTTCACGAACAATCGGTTTACGCCGCTCAATTTAACGACATCGCAAACCGTTCCGAAGGCAACCAAATCCAAATAAACCATTAAGTTCGGCTCCGGCCGCGATTGATAAAACCCTTTTTCCCGTAAAACGGCATTTAAGGCAATCGTAAACAAAAACACAACACCGACGGCCGCCAAATAACGACACGGATGATTGATTTCTTCATCTAACCGTTTCGGATTGACCAATGCATAAGCATTCGGCAACCGCGTGGCATCGGGATCATGATGATCCAAAACCAAAACATCTAACCCCAAAGCTTCACCGTCGGCAATGGCCTCAAAAGCCGTGGTGCCGCAATCCAACGTGGCAACAACCGAACAGCCTTTTTCTTTATATTCTTTCATTTTATTGCTGTTGGGGCCGTATCCGTCTTCGCGATCGGGAATAAAACAAAAAACTTGAATGCCGCACGATTCCAAAAACATTTTTAATAAAGCCGTTGAAGTGGCGCCGTCCACATCATAATCGCCCATCAGACCGACAGGTTCCCCCGCCAACACGGCTTGCGCCATACGCTCGGCCGCTTTATGCATATCTTTTAAAGAAAAAGGATTGGGAAGATTTCGTTTTAAAGTCGGATATAAAAAAGCTTCGGCGTTATCGCAGGTAATTTGACGCGTTGCCATAATCCGTGCCGTAATTTCCGGCAGATTGAAACGTTGTTGTAAGGCTGCCGCAACCGATGTATTGCCGCTTTTCACGGCCCATTGAATCTGTCTCAATGACTGATAGTTTTTTTCATTTTCCGAAGCATTCATTTTATTCATATCCTTTTATTTTTTCTATCAGTTTATCTGTTTTTTTTTCGGAAAGCAAGTAAAAATACAATGCTCTTTTTTGAAAAAAGTAAAATAAATGCTTGCAACAAGCGTTTTTTTCTTTTATAATGTATTTATTCGGACCAAGGGGGAAAAATGGCGCGAAATGTTTTATTTATAGCCAGTGAAATGACACCGTTTGTTAAAACGGGCGGGTTGGGAGATGTTGTCGGATCATTGCCCAAAGAATTGGCACGCAAAGGTGATATTGTCGTTAAAGTTGTTATACCGTTATATTCCTGTATCGATTACCAAAAATACGGCTTGTTTTTGCGCATGCAGGGAAATTGCGTTAATATGGGAACCTGTCAGGAATTTTTCAGTGTTCATCAGTCAAATTTTGTACCGAATGTTGAAACTTATTTTATTGAATTTAATAAATATTTCGGGCGTCCCATTTATCGGCAACACGGCCTTTACGATGATGCTTATACGCACAATGAATATCAGGATAACGCCTATCGGTTTTCATTTTTCACGCGTGCTGCGTTGCAAACGGCAAAAGATTTGGGTTTTAAGCCCGATGTGGTGCATGTGCATGATTGGCAAACCGCTTTGGCGCCGTATTATTTAAAGCATGATAACGATTCTTTTTTTGCAGGTACCAAAAGTCTTTTAACATTGCATAATGTGCCTTATCAGGGGCGTTTCGGGGCCGATGTGGTGCCCTATGCCAAAATTGATTGGGCGGATTTTCATTGGAAATCTTTTGAAGATTACGGTCGCATTAACCTGTTAAAGGGCGGCATTCGTTTTGCCGATAAACTCACAACGGTATCGCCGAATTATGCGCGCGAGATTTTAACGCCCGAATACGGCGCCGGACTTGATTTTATTTTAAGAGAACGGCAAAATGATTTAACGGGCATTTTAAACGGAATTGACACACAGTTATGGAATCCGCAAAAAGATGAAGTGATTCCGCATCAATATAATCGAATGACGTTCGAAAAAGGAAAATCGCTCAACAAAAAAGAATTGGTGCGTCGATTCGGATTGGAAACGCCTCAAAAGCCCGTTTTTTCAATGGCGGTTCGGTTAACGGAACAAAAAGGCGTTCATATGTTGCAGGAATGCATCGAATCGGTGTTGAATACCATGCAGTGTCAGTTTGTGATTATGGGAAACGGTGACGGCGATATTCAAAATTATTTTGAGGCTTTACCGCGGAAATATCCGGGACAGATTGCCGTTAAAATCGGCTTTGAAACGGAGTTGGAGCATTTAATGGACGCCGGTGCCGATTTTTCGCTGGTGCCGAGTTTATATGAGCCGTGCGGATTAAAACAAATGGTTTCGCAAACTTACGGCACGTTACCGGTCGGACGGGCAACGGGCGGTTTGGAGGATACCATTTTAAATTACAATGAATTTAACGGCAACGGTACCGGATTTAAATTTCATGACATTTCTTCACAGGCGCTTTATAACACCATCGGGTGGGCCAATGCCACATGGTTTGATCGGCCGAATCACATTCGGGGTATGCGCGAATTGGCCATGAAACAAAATTATTCATGGGACAAATCTTCTTTGGAATATGAAAATTTATATCAGACAATGACAGGAGTCAAATAATGCAAAAAATTTCAATAGCAATTGTCGGGTGGGGAAATGTCGGCCGAGCTTGTCGTCGTGCCATCGGCGAGTGTTCGGATATGGTTTTGAAAGGCGTTGTTCGGCGGCCTTCTTCGTTAAGTTTCGGTGATCCCGAGCTGCAAACAACAAAAGTGGTTTCCGATATCAGAGATTTGGGACAAATTGACGTGGCACTTTTGTGTATTCCTTCGCGTGAAGTGCCGCAGCGCATTAAAGAATATCAGGCCTTAAAAATCAACACCGTTGACAGCTATGACGAGCATCAAAATATTGCTTCTTTACGGCGCGAATTGGATATGACGGCAAAAGTGAAAAAAACGGTGTCCGTTTTTGCTGCCGGTTGGGATCCGGGAACCGATTCGTTGGTGCGCGCTTTGATGAAAGTTGTTTCTTTAACGGGACGCACCACAACCACGTTCGGCGGAGAGCAGGGCGGACGCAGTATGGGACATACCGTGCAGGTAAAAAGCATTGACGGCGTGAAAGATGCCGTTGCTTTAACTTTGGCAAACGGGCGCGGAAAGCAAAAACGGAAAGTTTATGTTGAATTAAAAGAGGGCGCCGATATTCGGAAAATTGAAAAAGAAATTCTGGCCGATTCTTATTTTAAATCGGAGCCGACGGAAGTGATTGCCGTTGAAAGTATTGATCCGTTTAACACGCTGCATCATTCGGCAGAAATTGAACGAACCGGTATGGAAGTGAAGCAAACTTATACCATTGAAGGAACGAATCCGGAGTTTACCGCAAATGTGATGGTTGCCTCGGCGCGGGCGTGTATGCGTGCCGTTCGGCAAGAAGAATACGGCGTTTATACGTTTATTGAACGTCCGATTATTGATTATTTGCCCGGAAACGGTATTGAAGAAAGATTGGAAGGGTATTAAAGTTATTTTGAAATAAAAAATGATATCTCCGAAAAAGGAAATGTTTTTTATCAGAGAACAAAATTGTGTCAATTTTTTTGTGGTTTTTAAAGATTTTTTAAGAATAAATTAAAATAATTTATTGAATTATATTCACTTTTATCTTATTTTCTCACTTTTTGATTTTTTTAATTTAAAGCTTGACTTTTTAAAAAATTTTGTTAAAATAAGTTTTATGATTCATTTAATCAGATGAGTATATTTTTATAAAAGGAGTTTGAAATGGAAAAAAAGACGGTTGAGAGTTCCTCATCGAAAGAGGCGGACAAGAATGCGGAAAAAGAAGTTTTTGCGGCTGTTTGGTGCAACAATATCAAAAAAATAAAAGAATTGATTTCGCAAAAAGTTGATATGAACATTCAAGACGGTTTCGGCGATACGCCGTTAATTAAGGCTGTTTCCCGTAACTTTGAAGAGATGGTTCAAGTGTTAATTACGGCCGGTTGTCGGTTAGATATGCAAAATATGCGCGGAGAAACCGCTGTAATAACGGCTGCCAAAGCAGGAAATGAAAAATTGATTCATCCGTTGGTTAAAGCGGGTGCTGATGTTGATATATGTAATATTCACGGTGAAACGGTTTTTGATTTTGTGAAAAATGCTGATGCAATTCACGCTTTAAAGCAGGCACGTCAATCGGAAAAAGGACGAAAAGTGCAAAAGTTTAAAGATTTTGTGTGGGGAGCATCGGCTCAAAAAATTGTTCAGCAATTTGAAACAAAGAATTTTTTAACGTTGTTGCGATTATACGGTTTGTTTGCCGAAGCCTATCAACGGTTGGGTGTGAATGAGATTGAAAAAGTAAGTTCTTTGCTTAAAGGGCAAGTAACTTCTCATGAACAAGTTCAAATGAATAAGATTTATCGAGCAAAAGTTAAAACACAAAACGTGCGCGCATAAGGTGCTTTAACGTCTTATTAAAAAACCGGTGTTTCAGGCCGGTTTTTTTAATGAGGCAACTTATGTTACGGTTTTTTATTTTTTGAGGTTGTTTTCTTAAAATCATTCATAAAATCCATAAAATCTTTATTCTTGTGAAATTTCGGATGGGACAGCAAAAAAATATCGGGTGGTATCGGTTTTTTTAAAAATTGATACTCAAACGCAATCGGATAGTGTGTTTCAATCATTTTGGACGGCGTCGGCAAAAAATATTCTTCATTAATGCTTTTAAAGTGCGGATGGTTCCGTTGTTTTATTTTCTTTTTGATTGTTTTCGCATATTCTCGATCATTTTTTATGTTATTAAAAGTTGAACGAGAACTTGTTGTGTCCAGCAACTGCCATTTTTTATTGATTTCTACGGCATTCCATGCATGCAATCCGTCGAATGCAAATCCGCTTATAACAATGGCTTTTAGGCCGGCACGCCGCACCATATACTTAAACAGTTGGGCAAAATGCCGACAAACGCCGGAACGCTTTTGAAAAGTATCTTGCGGTGTATAAGGCTTATCATTAGATTTTTCATATTTATTTTGGTATTCATACTGGTCATATAAAATATTTAAAGAAATCCAAACATAAATAACACGCGTTGTCATCAGTTCGTCGCCTTTAAACGGCTTAACCAGATAATCGGTTAAGGTATCTAAATCGCGGGCATATCTATCGGGCACGTTCATGGCATGCTTATCCGCGCGATGATAGGCGTTGTAACTCCAAACGGGAAAGGAATAAAGCAAGAAAAAAAAGAAAATAAAATAACGCATCAATTCATTATACAAAATGTATGCAGACAATGCAAGATTATTTTAAAGGTTTCTTATCGGCTCTGAAGGCGGGAATATAAAGCATATCGCAAAGCAGCGATGTTGAATAGCCGATAATTAACGCCGTTGCCGGATTGGTTAAATCGGCCACATAGCCGACAAACATGGTGCCGAGCGTGTAAAAAACACAAATACACATTGAAAAAACGGAAAGCAGCGTTCCGCGCTCTTTTTCGGAAACAATATTTTGCATATATGTGCAGGAGGCCGGAGTATAAATGCCGTTTGCGCCGGATCCGAGCGTTTTAAAAAACGGGGCAAAAAAGTTTGTGAAAAGAGCAGATGTAATACAAAAAAGATTATCGGCGCACGCTCCGAAGAAAATGGTTTTTTTAAGCCCGATTCGTTTTCCGACTTTTCCGGAGAGCCAGCTGCAAACAGCATCGGTTGTGTGTCCGGCAAACCGAAAAATACCTAACGACCACACCGGTATAATTTCTTTATAAAAATTGCTGCCGAAAGTAAAAGTTGCTTCATTAACGGCAAAATGCGCCGAATCGGCTAACATATAAAGCGATAACCTTTTTTCTCGATATAAATAACCCAGTGCCGAGAAAAAATGTTTAAACGGATTTGTAAAAGAGTGTCTTTGATTTGTTTCCGTTAAAAAAAGGCTGATCAGAAAAGCGGCACTCATGGGAAAAATTGTGGCAATCATTGCCGTTTTCATGGAAAAATAAATAAAAATACCGCTTAAAAGCGATCCTATGCCCAACCCGGCAGAGGGATAAATTTTAACGTGTGATAAAATTGTGTGATATTCGGCTTTTCGACCCAGTTTTTCCATACTTTCATAAACAATGGCATCATTATTGGCATTGCCGATTCCCCGATAGACGCCGAAAAATAAACTACCGATAATCAAAAGTTCGTATGACGGCGCAAAGGCGTAAATAATTGCTGCAATCACACGGCAAGCTGCTCCCGTTATGCACACTTTTTTTCTTCCCCACGAATCGGCCAAAACGCCCAACGGTAAACTGCATATGGTGCCGGTTGCGTAAGCAAGGGCATAAATACTCATGGCTTTTGTAAAATTTCCGGTAATTTGTGCAAAAAAAACGGCTTCGATCGGCAGAGAAAAAAACATTTTTGTGAACAAATAATAAAGGCAAATCAACCGAACGTTTCGTTCATAAGGCGAAAGAGACGCAAATTTAAAAAAAGAAAAGAATGCCTTTAATTTTTGCATATTGTTTTTTTATACTCTTTTGATTGATTTTGCAAAGACTTTTTTACTTGATTCTTTCTTTTTTTTCAATTAAGCTTAAAAGGGAAAGTTTGATAATGTGCCAAAAAATTGTTTTTATTTGCGGAAAGCTGCTTGTTATTGCTGCAATATGCAGTGTTTTCGGTATGTGCCGCTATGCTGTTCCGATTGATATGGCTTGGGGAGATACTTTCGTATCTGATAATCTGCCGGAAAAAGCACATTGATTTTTTTCTTTTTCAAACAAACTTAAAAAGCAATGTGCTTCTTAACCTTTTTTATTTTGCGACTTTATTTTCCGGCGCATTTAAAAGAGGTTGGTTTGCATTTTCAGCCCCTGCACCGTCTTCCTTTTTCTCTGCTTCTTTTTCTTTGGCAGCTTCTTCCAGTCCTTCTGATTTTCCTTCTACACATTCTTCCTTAACTTGTTCTGCTTCCGCTGCTTTTTCTTCTGCGTTTTTTTCCGAATTATTAACTGCTTGTTCAACAACAGGTTGTTCTTTCGGTTTCGGTTCAATGCGTTTGTCAACTTGGTGATAACGACCGTCGTTTTCTTTCTTAAAGTATTCTTCGCCGTATTTATCCCATCTTAAATTTAAAACAGTATCATCAAAGTCTAAAATGGTTGCATAGTCGTTAAACTTGTTTTCAACATTCCGATATAAACGATATGGTGAAATTTGAATAAGTGTATCTGTCCAATATTTATGTGTAACGGGAATGTTGACTTTTTCGAAATTTTTTTGTTGATCAGCAAGTTCAGCATCATATTCCAAAATTTTAAATCCGTCAATATTCTTGATTTTACTTTTTAAAATGGCAACACTCGGATTGAGTTTGGCGGCTTCATCAATGCGCTTGGAAAGCTCCGAATCAATCAAATAGAAATAATCATTAAACGGAACAAATCCGGATAAAATATTTTCTCTGACTTGACTGACCAATTTTTCCGTTTTGCTGGACGGACGATTTAAAAAGCCGTAATTAACGTTTTTGTTATGCCGAATCGCCCAACGCCACATATCGCGATAATTATCGTTATGTGCAAAAATAAAGATATTTTTATATTGTTTGTCAAGGCGATCCCATTCTTCCGATTTAAACGGTTCGGAAATGGGATAAGAAATGCGGATAAAATCAGATTTTGCTTTGTAGGTTAAAGATAAATCCCAAATTTGAACGGCAAGCAGGCACGGTAACAGCACAAAAGCAAAACGCGGGAATGACTTTGCTGCCGTTTTGATTAAGAAAAATGCCAATAAATACCACACCGGCCAGAAGAAACGTCCCGAATAACGGAAAACGCTTCCCAACCAATCAATAACCGGACCCGGTTTATAGTCAAGCAAAACGGTTGTGCCGAACTTCACCTGACTGGATAAGGCATAGACCACAAAGCCGGCTAACAATAAAGATAAAAGCGCATTTTTCTTTAAGTTTTCGGCTTTGAACAAATGTTTGACATGCGGGAAAAACATAACCAGTAAAATTAACAAGCCGAATCCGAAATAATTGTCCGCATCAAAATCGGCTTTCGGTGTTAAAGTTGAAAAAACACGCGATTGACTCCAAATCGGATTGAACAAGGCCGTTAAGTTTAAGCTTAATCCGCGCCAACCGCCACTGGTTAATACCTGTTCTTTTTCAACCATTCCCAACATATAAAACCAGAATAAAAAGACAAGCGCCAAATAAGTAATTCCGCCGATAATCGTAAGAAGATTAATTTCTTTATCAATTAAATATTTTTTCAGCATTAAAATGGTGAAAAAACCACCGACCATCGGAAGGAAATAAGGGCAGGTTAACGTTGCCAAAGATAAAATCACACCCATGGAAATCCATGTGTTTCTGTTTAATTTGTCATCTAACCACAAATAAATTGCCCATAACAAAATGAAATGGCACATTAAGTTAATATGCACAAAAACACGCATCATCATAATCGGGGAAGTGACGAAAAACAAAGAGCCGATGATAATGAGAAATTTGTTTTTAAAGGCTTTTCGAAAAATTAAAACGGAAAAGAAAGATTGCAGAACATAAGAAATGAGCATCCATATTCCGACAAACTGGGCATCGGCAGGAAGTCCGAAAAACTTATGGAAAATTTTAAATATTAAAGAGAGCAGAGGACTGCCGTCCGTTCCGTGAACCGAAATGCCGTAAGGATATGCCAAGTTGGTATGCGTGAAAATCGGCCAACGCCAGTCATCCAATCGGTAAAAAACGCTTCCTAAATATGAAACCGTAAAGTCACCGCCCATTACCACAAAATTAGTATTATAAACATTCAGAACATTAAATCCGAATAAAATGAAAAAGCCTACCAATGTTAAGGCAATTGAACCGATCATATCAAAGTTCAGCCAAAGAAAATTAAGAATCCTTGAAAAGAGACTTTCGGTTTTTGCTTTTCGAGGTTTAATACGTTTTGAGCCAAAAATTTTTGATGTGTCCAGAACAATTTTCATACATTTTCCCCTTTTAATTTTAATTTAAAAAAAAGTTAATTTCTTTTTAAACCATATTTTCTAAAATTTCAATAAAAAAATATGCTTTTTTGAAAAAAAAGTATATTTGAGCTGTCGGTTTGGCAAAATAATAAAAAAACCGCTTTTAATATCAAAAGCGGTTTTAAAACTGTGTAAATTTATTTAGGCTTTCGGCCAGTTTGCTGCATTTTGCGCATTAAATTCTACCCATTTGGCATCGGCTTCATCGGAAGATGAAATGGCACCTTGCGGACATTCCGAAATGCAAACACCGCATTCAATGCAGTCATCGGGATTGACAACAACTTGTGAATCACCTTCATGAAAAGCACCGACCGGGCAAACTTCCACACAACTTTTGCATAAAACACATTTATCACCATTAACAACTGACGGCATAATTCCTCCTTTTTTAATTGTTGTTACGATTTAAAAGCTTTTATCACATAAAATAAAATTATGCAAGTTTTTTTTTATTTGAAATACTTTTTTTGGAAAAATTTACACATAATTATTTGAAAAATATTATTTTTATTAAAGTTCCGGCTTTAAATCCGACGGAATACCCCAATATTTTTCTTTTTCATGAATAGGCATATACAAAACATTATAGGTGCGTACCTGATAGCCGAAAGGATTGGTGCTGGACGGTGTTCCGCTTTGCGTGACACGAATAATTACCCGAAATCGTTGGTGAGCCAAAGCATTTTTGGTTTTACATTCAATGCATGTTTTTGAATTATCTTCACAAGGGCAAAGCGGATTAAAAGCATTCGGAATAGGCATATCAAATGTATCAAACACACCTTCCCAAGTATTCATATGTACACGCTTTAATTCATAGATATGTACATCCCGCACAAATCCTTTTGAACGCGATTCGCTATACATTAAATCAGCTTCCGATTGAAACGGGGTGTAAACTTGCTTACGGTGAGAAAAAACAGCAACGGGACCGCTGTTGCTCCAGCGTTTTTGCATTGTTGCATTATCCCAGACAATTTCATTGCGCATGCGAATATAATCCCGCAAAATTGATTCGATATATAAACCGTTGGCCGATACGGCTATTTCTTCATATTCTGCGGGCAGAATGACTTTACGAGACGAATCGATGGTATATAAATTAACGGCACGTCGATTGGCAATGGAAATATCAATCCGATCGGCAACATAAATCACAAATGAAGCAATTAAAATGGTCAGGGCAATGTTAATAATAATAATAACGGCCAAAAAGTGGGATGTTTTCATATACCGCCGTTCGGGCAGAGCCTTAACCTGCATATATTCGGGATAAGCGCCCAATACATCAGGCGAATTTGTATTTTTAGGTGCAAATAAAAACCCGAAAAGACGCATTTTTCCCCTTTCTGACTAGTAATAATTTTTTCCGCCGGTTGTATTTTTACTGAGTGAAACGTCAAAAATAACTTCCGTTCCGTTGAGAGAGGAGGAGCCGAGTAAAATCATGGCAACGCGATTATCTTTGGCATAAGTTAAATAACTGTTGGTTGCGCGAATGCTTGTTAATTCCTGCCAACCGAATTTCGGCATTTCCTGCATATAAAAATCAAACATATTTGCTTGATTGTAGGGCACTTTAAAGGCTAACCGACCGATAAGCGGATCATTGCCGAATAACAATGTTTTATCTAAATTCATTGTTGCATTTTCAGGAATGGGAATTTCGCGAAATTGAGCAAAATTCGGTGTTGATTGCATAACGCCGTTTTCGAACGTGTTTTCCGATTTGAATGAGGGTTGAATACTTTCGTTATGGCAGCCGCTCAATAAAACGAAACTGCTTAAAATAAAAAGTAAAGCGCGCATTTTTTTATCCTTTCCTTTTTTCAAGCATAAAGGAAAGTCAAAAATAAATCAAGATATTTTTTTTATCTGTTCGGCTAAAACCGTTTCTTTATGCAAAAGACAGTAATAAAAAACCTCTCCTTTCGGTTGGGAGAGGCTTTTTTTAACAGATGATTTCTCTTAATAAGCAACCGTTGTGGCACTTCTGTTTTGAGCCCATGCTTCTTCGGATGAACCTAAAACAACCGGCCGTTCTTTGCCATAGGAAATAACCCGAATCCGATCGGAGGAAATTCCTTGTGCCATTAAGTAGTTACGGGCAGCCATGGCACGCCGTTCACCTAATGCCAAGTTGTATTCCCGCGTACCGCGTTCATCGCAGCGGCCTTCGATTACAACCAAAACACGCGGATGGTCGGCCAACCATTTGGCTTGTTCGGCCAAATCATGACGGGCATCAGCCGTTAAATCGGAGCTGTCCAACAAGAAATACACAACACTCGGTGTTTCATCACGGAATTTTTGCGTATTGGCTGTTTCTTGTAAGTCGGCGATATTTACATCATCGTTCCAGCCGCCGTTGCCGTTACCATAGATATCGGCACCGTCTTTTTTTGTTGCACAAGCGCTTAACAAAGATAAAGCACAAATTAAAGCAAATAATTTTTTAAACATTTTTTTCCTCTTTCTTTATATAAATTTTTCGGCGGCGTTTTGGCGTTTGGGGAAATAATGACGTATCAATTTATTCCGTTGGGCGTTCAGCGTCGCGTTTTCGAATGTATCAAATCACAAAGACAATTGAAAGTCAAGGTATTTTTGCAAAAAAAAATCGAAAAACAAAATAAAAAGCAGCGTTTAATTTTTTTTATTCATTTTTTTATCGGTTTCGGACGGCCTATCAATACGAGAAGTATGGATGTGCCGCCCGTTTTATTTTATTTTTTTATTTCTTCTTTAAAACGCCATTTTTTACCGTTGTCTTCTTTGGTAAAGACTTCTGTTCCGTAGTTATTCCATTTAACGGTAACGGTGAACGGGTCTTCTTCAATGATTTTGCCGGCTTCGCCCGGAACATTCACACGGAAGAATGTTTTCGTTTTTTCATCAACATGAATATAATCCTTCCACAATTTGTGTATTGTTTCAATGGAATCGGCAATTAAATTTTCTCTGTAGCAAATGGCTTTTTGTCTTTTCGATAACAAATCATGATTCACAATCTGTAATTCACTGTTTTTGGCAAGCATGTTTGTTAAAATCGTACATTTATCCTTATTGCTGTTAAAGGCACCTAAAATTTCATAAGGCGCATCAAAGAAAGGAGCTAATTTTTCTTTCTGAACCTGTTTAAAGGTTTCACCTTGAATGTAGCCGTATTTTTCCGGATGAATAACATTTTTTACAAATCCGAAATGCAACAAACCTTCATCAATGGAAGAAATTTTGCCGCCTTTTTCAAAAATATCTTTATATAATCCGGTATCTTCGGCATATAAATATTTCGGATTATAGCGAATGTGATTATTTTCTAAAAAGTCACGCCGGATAATAATGGTCGGATGAGCCAACGCCGAAGAGAAATAGGAATTCAGTTTCACTTCATCGGGATCGTTAATCAGCGGATAAGAATAGAGATGTTTTGGTTTGTCGTTGGGACCGATAATATTGGCACCTAACACAATAATATCGGGATTTTCATCCATGGCCCAAACCTGACGTTCCAAACGGAAAGGAACAGATTTGTCATCATCGTCCATACGAGCGACATATTTCCCGCGCGCCACATCTAATCCGCGATTTAAAGAATAAATTAAGCCTTTATTCTTTTCATTGCGAAGTGCTTTGATTCGGGGATCTTTTTGCGCATAAGATTGAATAACGTTCCAAGTGTTATCCGTTGATCCGTCATCAATAATAATGAATTCAAAATCGGTGAAAGTTTGTTCAAGAATTGATTCAATGGCATTAGGTAATGCATGTGCCCGATTAAACGTTGACATAAGAACGGATACAACCGGTTTGTGAAATGTGTGGTATAAAAAGGAAAATAGGTATTTATCGCTTACAATACCTGCGCAAAAAACAGCAACTGTGTAAAAAATAATAAACACTGATTTATAAATGTGTGCTTTTTTCATGTAATCCCCTTTACTAATTTAACAATACCTTTTAGTAACATATAAAAATTAAAAAAGCAACAAAAAAATAATTAAAGCGGATAGAATATATTTTCGTGATAAAATTTAAAAGGTAAAACGGCATAACAATGTATATGCGGTAAAATAACGGAATATAGGGTGTTTCCGTTTTTATCGAATCGCGTAAAGTAAGAATTTTTCAAGGAAATATTATGCTTTGAGAGAACATCATCAGCCTCAACCCAAATTTCCTTTTGATTCGGATGAACATATACAATGGAGCCGGTTTCGGCATACAGTTTTAAATCTTTTTTAAAAATTTGCCGAACGGTTTTGTTTTTATCGTCAATTTTATAAACGGCCGCAAAAGAATTATCAGAAGTTTTCAGTTTTTTATCAAACAATTCGCCGGAATTATCAAAAACGGAATAAACACCGTTTCCGGCATATAAAACATTATGTGTTTTTAAAGGCCATTTAAAATCATGAACACTTTCAATGCCTTCTTGTACGCCTTTTCCGTACGGTCTGCCTTTTTTATCGACAACCGTGAGCATTTTATCAGTCAGTGAGCCGTTTTTCCCGTTTCGTCCGGATTTATCAACTTTCTGATGCGGCGTAAACCACCACATCAGCTTTTTTGTTTTTTCATCAATTTTGGCAATACCGAAGTGACGTCCCGATACCACAATTGCCTGATGTTGAGCATCATAAGAAATACCGTTGGTGTGTGCCCAATCAATTTTATCAAAATCTTTTTGTGTGGATTTCACAATTAACGAGCGATTCGGGTTTAACATTTCCGCTAAATCATAGCGTGCCAATTCCCGGCCTGTTTCGTAATCGAATTCTAAAATAAAATCACGGTGCGTGGGCAGGCTTTGTCCGTCAAAATCGGCATTTGTGTTATTAAAAGAGCCGAAAACAAGCAAATTACCGTTCGGCTTTTGCCCCATACCGTGAATATAAGTATAAAAATCAGGCGGATAATTATATTTCATTTCATGCTTTCCGAGCAGAGAATACCGATCAATTTGATTCGGATGCTCAACAAAAGCTTTATCTTTGAAATAATAAACGTGATGCCATCCGTTATCGATAAAAGCATAACGTAAAAAGCCTTTTTCATCGAAAACATTGCCCATATAATCGGCATAATAGTAAAAAGCTTTGTCGGTTTTCTTTAAAACAATCCACTCGGATGTGGTATTAACCGAACCGGTTTTAATTTTAACCGTGCTTTTTTCTTTTGATTTATCTTCAAATTCCGCCGTCATTGTAACGGTGGTTTCATCATTGGCATATAACCCCAAAACGGGGAGGGAATGTTCTGTTTCAAACGAGGGAAACGTGTGAGAAATATCAGGTGCGCCGTTTTTTCCGTGAACGGTTAAAGTGATACGCGCTTTTTTCTCCGTCGGAAATTTTATTAAAGCGGCCAGCGGCGTTTTATTGTAAGGATTAAGCACAATCATCGGTTCTTGCAGAGAATAACCGAATGAAGCGTATTTTTCCTCAATAGGATCTTTAACATTTTTATCTGAAACATAACGACCGTCTTTTTGCCGAATAAAAATTTCTTGCGGCCATTTATCCCATTTAACGGTTAATTGATCGTTATTAGCTGTTACGGAAGCGCAATCTTTATCCGATGTGTTTCGGCAAAAGCGATTGTTTTTAATGTTGACCGTATCTTCCCATGACGGGTGGACTAAATGGAGTGATAAAACATAATGACCGTCTTTTTGCCGAATAAAAATTTCTTGCGGCCATTTATCCCACTTAACAATTAATTGATCTTTATTAAAAGTAACATTGGCGCAATCTTTATTCGGTGTATTTCGGCAAAAACGATTGTTTTCAATATGAAGCGTTTCTTCCCATGACGGATGAACTAAATGCACGGTTTGTTTGGCCAAAACCGGCTGGACAGCAAAGGCGCACATAAGGAATACGAACATTTTAAACATGGGGAAATTATAAAAAAAAGGTACGATTTTTGCAACACTTTTTTTTAAAATTTTTAAAAATTTTTTTTTCAAAGTATAATTTTTTGATTTTCAACAATTTTTTGCCTTGTCTTGTGTTTTTTTGTAAGTGCTTGAAAAGTGTCAAAAAAATCGTTGCATTAAAGGTACGTTTCATTTAAAAAACAAACAAAGACAAAACGAAGAAAAGCTTTATTTATCTTGAGCATGATTTAACAATGCATTTTGCTTTTATAAATTCTTTTTTGTCAATGGCAGAAGTTACATTTAGATAATACCATATTGAAAAACAATGCGAATTTGTTCGTTTTTTTAATCATTCCTTAATTGCTGACACATAGGGCATCCGGTTCAAGGCCGACTGTATCATAGTGTTTTTTCTTAAAAAGCACTGTCTCATTTTTAAGATCTACAATATAAGCGTAACAATCATTATTTTCATCTGATGTCCATAACCAATCATTAAGCCCCTTTGTTTTGAATTGCTTCCATAAACTGTCGGCGGTATCGTTACAGGTGCTTGTGTTACATCCTAATTCGGCTAAACTGATTCGCCTTAAAGATTTTCCTTCTTTTTCACCAACGCGCATACAAAATTTTTCGGCAGTCCACCAATCCATAAAGCTCTTTGATTTATAATAAGTTTTTCCATTTATCGTGTATGAAGTGTATTGAGGTGTCCAACATCTTCTGCTTGCTCCGTACGGTTCGCCGTTATTGCATCCTTCAACATCCATATCGCAATATTTTCCGTCATAGCAATCATCATTGTCGTTACATCCCACACATTTTTCCCCGTCCCAACGCGAAGCAGTATCCGGACATCTCTCACACTTGTTTTGATTACAGTTTGGTTTATCAATATCCGTGCAATCGTTATATGTTATGCATTCCACACATTTATTATTGTACCATTTAGGTGTTGTTGGCGGACACGATTCGCAAGTGTTTGTACTTTGATTGCATTTGGGTGTTTCGGTATTTGCACAATCCGAATCTTTCGTGCATTCACCGCAGGTATGATCTTTCCGACATATATTTGAGGCACAATGTGCATTTTCCGTGCATTCCACGCATGTATTACTCTCTTTATCGCATACTTGCGGCTCTTCGCAATCGTCATCTTTGGCGCACCAACCTTCCGGACGATTCGAATCGTAGTTTCCGTTCACTTCTTCCGCATCAAACTGAATATAAAATTCATTGGCTTCATCACATAAATCATCTTCTTTATAAACTTTTTTATTGATTTCTATATACATTAAACCGTCCATGGCGGCAACAAGCGTTGTAAGCGGTTTACAAACCCCTTTCGAAACATTCCCGACTTTAATATAATAAGCATCTGTTTCGCGGCAGTTATAAAATTCTGCTTTGTCTTTGCGAATGCAATCATAATCAACGGGATAACGATCATATTGTGTTGATAAATGCCCGCTGTAATGTTCATCATCAGGCGTTTCATCATAAGGATCCCCGAGCAACAATTCTTCATTCCCCAAAGCGTATTTTACCTTTAAATCGTTACGCATTAAGTTAATTTCGTTGGCAATCTGATCGGCCTGATAATAATTCATGGCTAATTTATAGCCCACAATCCCGCCGATTGATAAAATAGCAATAATCGCCAGCACCCCGAGCATTTCAATCATTGACCGCCCGCTTTGAGATTGATTTTGAACTTGTTTTTTGAATTGTCTTGTCATTTTTCGACTCCCTTTCACTCTACGAATAGCATAAAATAAACGTACCTTTAATGCAACGCGGATTTCGGGGCAAAATTTGCCTTCAAAAGGCAAAAAATCACCTCTAAAAAACAGTCACAAAATCAATTATTTCCGCTTAAATTAAATTTTTTTTGAAAAAATCAAAAAAAAGTGTTGCAAAAATCGTACGTTTTTGCAACGCAACATTTTATTTATATTTCAATCATTTTGCAAAAAAAACAACGGGCAGAACGGAAACTCAAGAAAAACCGTTCTGCCCGCCGTTCTTTGCCTTAAAAAGCGCTGCTTTTTAAAGCAAATAAGAGGTTAGCTTTGTTTGAAATCATAATCGAATGATGTAGCAGATTCGGTGCATTTATCTGTTACGCCTAAAATACTGGCACCGGCTTTGCAAACACCGTCTGTTTTAAAATCAATAGTCAGTGTAACCTTGTCATTATCAACAGCTTTGACGGTAATTGTGGAACCGCCGGGCGTTGCAGAACCTTGCCCGGTAGCAACCAAGCCGGCACTTTCCAACGTTTGACTTGTGGCCACCCATTTCGTATTTCCCGTTGCCTGCGCCGTTTGATAGCCGGAATAAAGAATAACGGCAAATTTACTGGCCATATCTAATGCCTCATTCGCGCGATAGCGATTCATAGCCATGGAATAGCCGGCAATACCGCCGATGGATAAAACGCCGATAATGGCCAAAACGCCAAGCATTTCAACCATGGAACGGCCTGATTCGTTTGTATTTCTCATTTTGTTTTCCTTTCATTTAGGTTATTTTTCAAACTCCCCGAGTCTGAAAAACGTTTATTTTAAAGGCATTAAAGCCTTATTTTCATCATTTGAGAGATTCTTTCTCTCATTTATTAGCATAAAATAAACGTACCTTTAATGCAACGCGGATTCCGGGGCAAAAATTACCTTCAAAAGGCAAAAAATCACCCTTTAAAAACAGTCACAAAATCAATGAATTCCGGCTAAAATAAATTTTTTTTGAAAAAATCAAAAAAAAGTGTTGCAAAAATCGTACGTTTAATTGAGGAGAGATTAAGAAAAAAAACATAACTTCATTCTTCGCATTATTTATGAAACAATGCGTTGAAAATAATTAAAAAGCTTTATTTATTGCAGTTCGAAAACGTCTTTGCCTTCGCCGCAAATCGGGCAAACCCAGTCATCAGGCAGTTCTTCAAACGGTGTTTCGCCGTCATAAACATAGCCGCAAACCGTACAGACCCATTTTTTTGTTTCACTCATGGTTTTTCTCCTTCACTTTCAGCATAAGGACAGATTGAAAAAAATTCAAGAGAAAACGGTATCGACTTCTTCTTTTTTGTTAAAAAAAATAAAAAAGGTTGAATTTTCTCTTTTTTTATCATATAATCAACACATCTTTTTTAACTTTGAGTGAAAGAATAAAAAAAATGAATAAATATCATACAATTACTGTTTGGGCCGGGGCGGCCGCCTCCATTTCATCCGTTTATCGTGAGCCGATGCGTCGTGTCGGTGAAATTTTGGCAGAAAATAATATTACCATGGTTTACGGCATTGGCGATGAAGGCATGATGGGCTCGGCTTTTCAGGGTATTCGCAATAAAAACGGCAAAGTGATCGGCATTACCACGCAAAAATTGTTGGATTTGCAATGTCGTGATTTATCGGTGTTTCAGCCCGAGGAAATTACCGTTGTCAATGATTTGGCGGAACGAAAACGGCAGATGATGACGTTGGGTGAAGCTATTTTGGTCGGCCCCGGCGGGTGGGGAACCATTGATGAAGTTTCTGATTTTGCCGTGGCCATTCAAACAAAGGAAATTGAAAAGAAGCCGTTAATTTTCTTGAATTTTAATCATTTTTGGAACCCGCTCGGCGGTTTGTTGTTCAATATGTTGCAAGACGGAACACTCAATCAGGAAAAAATTGATTACATTGACTTTGCTTCCGAGCCGGAGGAAATTTTTAAAGCTTTGGAAAAGGTGGAAAATCGCTTAAAGGCGGAAGAAAAAGTCGGATACAGTCACATGGTGCGGAAAGGATAACTCACAAAATGCGTAAAATTTATGTTTTGCTTTTTTTAACGGGTGCTTTATTGCTGTACGGCACAACGGTTGAAGCCGCTAAAAAACCAAAAGGCGTGAATCATGCCGAAAATGCCTATGAAGCCGGTATGGCCGCTTATGAAAAGCAAGATTTTCAAAATGCCGTTTATGCTTTTCAAAATTCAATCGATTATAATTCAAAACTTTATAAATCACATTATATGTTAGGCATGGCGCTGATTATGAATAATGAAACGCAAAGCGCCGTTCGGGTTTTGAAAAATACCGTTAATGATTTTCCGAACGAATGGCAGGCACAGGCATTGCTTGGCGAATATTATGCCGGAACGCGAGATTATGAAGACAGCCTTTCTTATTACAGGCGGGCATTGGAATCTAAAAAAATAAAAGGTGCTGACAAAGAAAACATTCAAAAAAAAATAACGGAAATTGAACGCAAACAGGAAGCCGAATGGCGTGTTTCGGAGGAGATGAAAAGCAAAGTGCTGAAAGCCGTTGTTACAAAACTGGAAACAAATTGGCGTCCGCGTGTCGTTGAAAAACGCGGTAAAAATTTACATGTTGTTTTTGCTTCCCGTGATGATGATTATCAATCGGGAAAATGGAAAAATATTATTGATTTAAAATGCTATACGGATAAAAAAGATTTCGGTTATGCTTATGCAAATGAGCGAGTGGTTGCTGATTTTCGCGCCAAAGATGCCGAATTGGATACGCTTGAACAAGACGAGGAAAATCGCTATTTCGAAACACAGATAAACGATAAACAGAAGGAATATATTGTCGGGCGCATTTTCCCTTCCGCCATGGGATATTGTTTGGCGCAGGCAAGATCGCACTCTAAAATGAAAGAAGCCGATTTGCGAGAATGGGTTGAGGTTTTGCGCAATTTTAAAGTTGATTTCATTGATGGATTCGAGAAATAAATTTTTTTGGTTGCATTTTACGCTTTTTGTGATATAATAATTAAAGAACAATTGAAATAAAAGGAGTGATGTTATGCCTCAAATAAATCAGGAAAATTCTGATTTCAGCAGATATATCCGAAAATTTTGTCAATTGCAGAAATATAAAAAAGAAAACTATTTGCCGCGCTTTTTTTCGCGTCGCGTCGGTGATGAATTTTTTGCCGCCATGGTGTTGCCCTACGGCTTAACAAATGATTTTGTTTCAAAACTTTATTATTATGAAACCCCGCATGATAAATGGGCCATCGTTGTCAGAAAAACGGAAGAGCCTGTTCGGGAAGAAAAGGAAACTCACTCTTTTCCCGTAACAAGCTTTAAACAAAATTTGACTGCTTTTCGTAACGGTAACAAAATTTTTTCTTGCGATAATTCACCCGAAACATCAGATGTATTATACGCATCATTATTAAACAATGTTGCCAAACAAGACATGACGGTCGCGACCGAGTTGGCTCAAATGATAACGGGATGCGTAAAAATTGAAGAAAGCTTTGGTAAACAATGGACTGTTAAAAATATCAGAGACTATAAAATGTTTAAAACACGTTAAAACAAAACGGAGGAGAACCATGACAAAAATAATGAGTGAAGAACAAGCCTTGCGGCTTCAAATTATGGAAATGATGGGTTGGAATAAGCCGGGATTGCGTGTGCCGGGTGTTCGAACGAATAAAAATAATGATGGTCTTTATGCCGTTTTTATGCGTCCTTTTTTACGAGTCGTCAATGATATAGATCAAGTGACCCGTTTGTATTTTTCCAAAGATGAAAATCAGCAATTAACGGTTTTGGTTACGGAAAATCGGGCATTCGATAAAGAAAATATCGGACAACTTCAGCGCAAATCCAATATCACGTTAACCGTTTGGGAAAACGGACGAGCCATTTGGCATAACGAGTCGGCACTCTCCCATTTCAGATACAGTGAAAATTTAAATCGTCTTTTAAAGCCGCTGTATAAAAATATGGAAAATGATCCTTCATGGGATGCCCCGCTTTCTCAAGGGATTCGAAAAACAATTATTGAAGGCGTTAAAATGGAAAAAGAATCGCCGTATTCTTACAATACGATACGACGGCGGAACAAAACCGAAAGAGTTTCTTAGAATTTCGGGGTTTTTGTTTATCATCGCGCTTTAAAAGCATAAAGGTTGCTTTAAAAAGGGCGCGGCAATATTTGTTTCTTCATTCAATAGTCGGGAAATGTGCCGAAAACGGTTGACATTTCCCTTCTTGCATTTTATTTTTCTTAACGGAAGGAGAAAAAATGAGCCGTCGTATTTGGATTGTTTTTGTTCTGATACTCTGTGTGTTCTTTGTTTTCTTTTTCGCTCCTTTCGGAGAAGAAGCAGAACAGGTGACAAATCAAAAAACTCAAGAGGCTTATTTATCCGAAGAATAAGTGCTTACCGGTTCTTAAAATCGGAATAAATAACAAAAATTGTCGTTAAAACACACAAATCAAAAAAATAATCAACAGACAGTTGTTTTTTCTTCCTTCCGCTGAAAGTGATTTTCTTTAAAAAACAGGTATCTCACTTAAAAAGGGCGGAAATTCCGTCCTTTTGATATTATTTTACTTTCGGACGCATCGTGTGATTTGTTCTTCATAAACGGCAATTGCTTCTTTCATAAAATTCCCTTGCTTTTTTCAGTTTTGTTTGCTATGCTTTTAAAAGTTTCAATTGTTTTAAATGAAAGAGGAAAAAAATGATCAGAGAACAATTAAAAAACGCCTTAATCGAGGCATTGAAATCAAAAAACGAAAAAAGAACGGCTACCATTCGCTTGATTAACGCCGCCATTAAAGATAAAGATATTGAAGCGCGCCCCAAAGGCGTGTTGAACGGCATTGATGAGCAGGCCGTTTTGGCACTGTTGCAAAGTATGGTGAAACAACGCAAAGAGAGTATAGCGCTTTATATGCAAGGCAATCGGCAGGATTTGGTTGAATCCGAGCAGGCGGAAATTGATATTATTTCCGAATTTTTACCGAAACAAATGAGTGAAGAGGAAGTGAAAGCCGCCGTTCAAGCCGTTATTTCCGAAGTTCAGGCTGCTTCCGTTAAAGATATGGGTAAAGTGATGGGTGCTTTGAAGGCAAAATATGCCGGACAAATGGATATGAGCGCCGCCTCTGCCGTTATTAAATCGCTGTTAAGCTGATAGAAAAGAAAATGCCGTTTCCGCCCCGATTTCTGGAAGAACTTCGCGACCGTGTGACTTTGTCACAGCTGATCGGCCGAAAAGTCAAGCTGACCAGACGCGGCCGGGAGTATTTGGGCTTATGCCCGTTTCATCACGAAAAAACGCCGTCTTTTACCGTGAATGATGATAAAGGATTTTATCATTGTTTCGGGTGCGGTGCTCATGGAGATGCCATTCGTTTTTTAACCGAAAGCGAAAAAATGCCGTTTATGGAAGCGGTGGAGCATTTAGCGCATTTGGCCGGTTTACCCATGCCGCAAATGACAGTAAATGATGTGCAAAAACAAGAGGCGCTGCATAATGATTTGGCCGTTATGGAAGCTGCCTGCACTTATTTTCAGGAACAATTGTTTTCACCGCGCGGCGAAAAAGCAAGAGATTATCTGCAAAAGCGCGGCATTACGAAAGAAGTGGCGCAAGCTTTTCGGTTGGGATATGCGCCGTCCGGTTCGGGGTTGTTGGCGCATCTGACGGAAAAAGGGTTTTCGTTATCGGTGGCGGCGGCATTGGGGTTGATTGTCGAAAGTTCCGAAAAACGGGCGCGGCACGATTATTTTTATGATCGCGTGATGTTTCCGATATTCAATCGGCGGCAAAAAGTTATTGCATTCGGCGGGCGATTGTTGGAAAAAGGGGAACCGAAATATTTAAATTCGCCCGAAACGGCTTTATTTCATAAAGGCGAGCAATTATATGCGCTGTCGAATGCCGCCCCGACTATTCGTCAAAAAAATAAAGCCGTATTGGTTGAAGGCTATATGGACGTGATTGCCCTGCACAGTGCCGGCTTTACGAATGCGGTTGCGCCGCTCGGAACGGCTTTCACCGAACAGCAGTTGAAATTACTTTGGCAATCGTGCGATGAGCCGATTATTTGTTTCGATGGTGATTTGGCCGGACGAAAGGCAGCCGTGCGCGCTTTATATCGGGCTTTGGATATTTTAACGCCCGGAAAATCGTTACAGTTTGTGTTTTTGCCCGATCCGTTTGATCCGGATGATATGATTCGCAAAAAATCGCCGCAAGCCTTTCAGGAAGCGTTAAACGGTGCACAAACTTTTGCCGATACGCTTTGGAATACGTTATTGGAAAATCGATCGATTGATACGCCCGAGCGTTTTGCAAAATTTGAAAAAGATGTTGAAGAAACGGTTCGGCGTATTCAAGATGAGCGGGTTCGATCTTCGTATGAAAGAGAAATGAAAAACAGACTTTGGCGGTTGGCTCATCAAAGAAAGCGGCAAACGGCTCAAACGTTGTATCGTGCGCCCGGCGGCATTTTTCGTCCGACGGAAGACAGAGAATTACGGTTATTGACAGCCTATTTGATTTGTTATCCCGAAGAGGGGCAGAAAATATTGGAAACAGGTTTTGTCCCGCGGTTTCACACGTCGGAAATGCAGAAATTGTTTGAAAAAATAGCGGAACGAATGATTGAAAGACCGGATATCACCGGCGCGGAAATGAAAACTTATCTGACACAAGAAATGAATATGTCTTTGCCGAGCGAAGTTGATTTAATTGAGCAATCAGGTAAAGAAACCGAAACGGTTCGGGCAGAACTGGATAAATGGTTGGATTCAATTCACTTGAAAGCGCTCAAAAAGGAAAAAGAGGAAAAATTGAAATTGTTTGCCAAAAATCAAACTTCCGAATTATGGAATGAAATCAAACAAATAACAGAAGATATAGAAAAGTTTGATGCCGTTGAATAAAAAAATGCTTGACTTTTTGAAAAAAAAGGTATATAATAGCACTAATTTTTTCTTAAAGGTGCGCGCCCATGAATGCTTTTTCTTATAATAATGACTTGGTTGACAATAGACCGTTGTCCTCCGCTAACGATACCCGTTTATCTTTGAAAAAACTGATGGAAAAAGGAAAAGAACGGGGATTTATTTCCATGAACGAATTGCGAAAGGTGCTGCCTTCCGAGAGTCAAGACGAAGAAATGTTGGAAACGGTGATCTCTTCTTTTGTTGATGACGGTATTAACGTGATTGACGGCACGGAGGATATTGCCGATTTAACCGAAAGCTTAACCGGCAATCAAGGCTTGAATGTCGGCGGCGATTCATCGGATTCTCAACAAGAAACCGTTGATGTCGGCAGTCGAATGAGTGATCCCGTTCGTATGTATCTGCGGGAAATGGGGGCGGTGGAATTGTTGTCACGCGAAGGGGAAATTGCCATTGCCAAACGCATCAATGCCGGTATGAATGTGTTAGTGGGCGGGTTGGCTGAAAGTCAGCTTGTGTTAAACACGCTTTCCTCATGGTATCATGAATTAAGCAACGGTAATTTGTTTTTACGGGAAATTATTGATTTGGAAACATCGCTGGAAGCATCTTCCGGTCGTGATAATTTGGAACAGGTTCGTAAAAACGGTGCTTTTGAATTAAGTGAATTAAAATCGATGCCGTTATCTGCAAAAGTCTCATCGGTATCTGTTTCCAAAAAAGCCGTCGTCAAACCCGTTGAAGAAGAGGAGGAAGTGTTTGATGATGAAGATTTGACCGATGATTTACCGCATGAGGCTGATGATTTTGAAGAAGATGATGACTCTTTAAAAGATTACGAATCGGATATAGACGAACCGGAAGAACCGGATACCGATTATGACGAAGATGAGGAAGAATATGAAAATTCTTTGTCAATCGGACAAATGGAAGAAACATTAAAGCCGCAAATTATGGCGGTGTTGAAATCAATTGATACATTACGCGTTAAATTCGAAAAAGTTCAACAAGACAGATTAAAATATTTGTTGATTCGGCGAAATGTTCCCAAAACGCTGGAAAAAACTTATTTTGCCGTTAAAGGCGAATTGATGCAAAAGTTAAAAACATTGCATTTAAATCCCAATCGATTGGAAGAGTTGATTGATCAAATCAATGATGTGAATCAACGACTGATTGTGTTGGAGGGTCGTTTATTAAGATTGGCAACGGCCTGCAAAATTTCTCGGGAAGACTTTTTAAAATTTTATCAGGACAGTGATACCGATCCGAAGTGGATGAGCCGATTAGAGAAAAAAGGCGGTAAAGCATGGCATCTGTTTAAAGAAAGCAGCGGTAAAGAAATTCAGGAAATTCGGGAAGCGTTAATGAGCATTGTCTCCGAAGTTCAAATGCCGATTGCCGAATATCGTCGGTTGGTTTCCACCGTTAAAAAAGGACGGCAGGAAATCAATAAAGCCAAGCAGGAAATGATTGAAGCCAATTTGCGGTTGGTGATCTCCATTTCCAAAAAATACACCAATCGCGGCTTGCAATTCCTTGATTTAATTCAAGAAGGCAATATCGGTTTAATGAAGGCGGTTGATAAGTTTGAATATCAACGGGGTTATAAATTTTCCACCTATGCCACCTGGTGGATTCGGCAATCCATTACCCGTGCCATTGCCGATCAGGCGCGTACCATTCGTATTCCCGTTCACATGATTGAAACTATTAACAAAATGCTCAAAACGGGGCGGCAAATGCTTTTGGAAACGGGGCATGAGCCCACGCCGGAAGAGTTGGCACCGCGTATTAACTTATCGGTTGAAAAAATTAAGAAAGTGATGAAAATTGCCAAAGAACCGATTTCGTTGGAAACGCCTGTCGGTGATGAAGAAGATTCACATTTGGGTGATTTTATTGAAGATAAAAACACCATTCAACCGTTGGAGGCCGCCATTCAAACCAACTTGCGGCAATCGTGTACGGCAGTTCTTTCCACTTTGTCGCCGCGGGAGGAGCGTGTGTTGCGCATGCGTTTCGGTATCGGTATGAATTCGGATCATACGTTGGAGGAAGTCGGTGTGCAGTTTGCCGTCACGCGTGAACGGATTCGGCAGATTGAGGCCAAAGCATTGAGAAAATTAAAGCATCCGACCCGTTCTAAAAAATTACGCAGCTTTTTGGAAGAATCGTAAGGATAAACAATGCCTTTGGAGTCAATGTCCGTTTTAGCCGCCGAATTGTTGGAAACAATTAAGGCTAAACCGCAAACCGCCAATGAAATTTTAAACGCTTATTTTAAAAATCATCGGTATATTGTCGGAGAAGAGCGGCAGGCGTTACTCAATATTATTTGGCATGTGATTCGGCATTGGTATCGGTTACACTATGCTTATCCGACGGCGTCTATGCTTGAAATGGTGCAATTCAGTCAAGCCCCGCTTCCCGATTTGGCAGCAGCGCCCGATTGGGTTCGCTATGAAACGCCCGAATGGCTGATGAATAAAATTCGAAATCCCGAAAAAGAATTGCCGCCGCTGTTGGAAACGGCACCCATTATCCTTCGCGCCAACGGCAATCGGGATAAAATTATGGCGCAGCTTAAAGACGAAGGCTTATCGGTTGAAAAATGCCGTTTGTCGCCAGTGGGTATTGTGCTTCAAAAATATGTTAATTTATCGACTGTTAAAGCTTATAAAAAAGGGTTAATCGAAGTACAGGACGAAGGGGCGCAATTGTTATCGCTTGATTTGAATATTCGGCCGCACATGAGTGTTTTTGATTTTTGTGCCGGTGCGGGCGGTAAGTCGCTGATTTTTGCTCAAATGATGCAGAATAAAGGCAGCATTCTGGCGTATGACGCCTCGTATAAACGGTTAAGCGAGCTGGTGAAACGGGCAAAGCGCGCCGGTGTGAGCATTATTAAAACGGTTTCGCGGTTACCCGAAAGTTTTAAAAAGTTTGATTTTGTGGTAGTCGATGCGCCCTGTTCGGGAACGGGAACATGGCGCAGAACGCCCGATATGCGCTTTAAAATCACGCAAAATCAAATTGAATCGCTGGTTCAAACGCAGGCCGATATTTTAAATCAGGCCAAAGAATATGTGAAAAACGGGCATTTTTTGGTTTATATTACCTGTTCGATGCTGCAAGACGAAAACGAAAATCAAATTGAGCGATTTTTGGCGAAAAATCAATCGTTTCGAGTGGTTAAAACGGCGCACTGGTCGCCTTATTTAACGCAAACGGACGGCTTTTTTTCCTGTGTGTTACAACGGGGGTAGAAAATGAAATCCGTTCGGGCTTGTTTGTTATCTGTTGCCGGGTTAGAATTGACCGCCTTTGAAAAAAAGGTGTTAAAAAAAGCTAATCCGCTGGGAGTTACGCTGTTTAAGCGCAACATTCAAAGTTTAGAGCAGGTAAAAGCATTAACGCAGAGCATTAAAGAGGTTATCGGGCGCGAAAACGTGCTGATTGCCACCGATCAGGAAGGGGGCAGGGTGTGTCGGTTTGAAAGCAACGAAACGCCTTTTTTGGCGCAACGGGCCATTGGCAGTATGGCTCCCGATCAAGCTGCCGAAGCTGCAAAATTGCAGGCATACTTGATGAGTGATTTATTACTGAAAGCCGGCGTCAATGTTAATTTTGCCCCGTGTTTGGATGTGTTAACACCCGAAACGGCATCGGTGCTGAAAAGTCGCTGTTTTTCCGACAATGAACAAACGGTTGCCGATTTAGGGGAAATTTTTATTAAAACTTATCTGCAAAAAGGCATTTTGCCGTGTATGAAGCATTTGCCGGGGCACGGGCGAACAACGGCGGATCCGCATTTGGGATTGCCCGTGATTACGGCAAACACGCAAACACTGCAAAAAGATTTTTATCCGTTTCGCAAGCTGGCCGATTTATGTCCGATGGGAATGACGGCGCATATTGTTGTATCGGCAGTCGATGAAACGGCGCCGGCCACGCAGTCGGCAAAAGTGATTCGCAAAATTATTCGCGAGGATATCGGCTTTTACGGGTTTTTGGTGAGTGATGCGCTTGAAATGAAAGCTTTATCGGGGCGGTTGGGCGAAAAAACACAAAAGGCGTTAAATGCCGGCTGTGATGCCGTATGTTATTGTTTGGGTGAAGAAGCGGGATTGGCGGAAATGGCAGCCGAAACGCCGTTTTTAACCGATGAGGCGGCGCAACGGTTTTCGAAGATCTGTTCGGTATTCAAGCGCGTGCCTGTCGAAACGTCGCAAGGGGCATTGGCGGCCTATCAAAAACTGGTTGGGCTTGCACCGGTTATTACCGATGATTATGATGCTGTTGAAGTGCTTCATCAGTTGAAAAAGGCATAAATTTCTTTTTTTTGAAAAATATTTAAAGAAATGGTTTTTAAAGTGCTTAAATCGGGGCGCTTTCTCTTGACAAATATCAAATAAATGCACAACTGATAGCTGTAAAGCGGGGTATTTGCTTTGAAGAATATCTCAAAGTATATCCCCGGGGGGAATTAACATTTTAAAAGGAAGGAAGAAAAATGACTATGGAACAAAATGAAAAATTAACGCCGGAAGAAAAACGGCTTTTAAAAGATGAAATTCATGAAGCATGGGAGGAATTCCCGTCTGAAATTCAAGATTTAATTATGGAAGTCAAACAGCAAAAGTTAAAAGTGCTTTATATGTTGCAGGATTGGGCAAAAAATCATGATCATGAAACCATGCTTGATTTAATATCCCGCAAAATTGCTTGTAAAGAGGCCAAAATGAAGCAAATGAAACAGCATGAATCGACTGATGAGAACGAATCAGACGAAACAGATGAAATGCATGAATCGGACGAAATGCATGAATCGACGGAAACGGATGAAACGAACGAATCGGACGAAATGCATAGCACGAGCGAATCGGATGAAATGCATAAATCGCATAAAGGAGAATAATTGATGGAACAGGAAACAAAACCATATCGGCGCGAAGATTATGCTCTCGGAAACGGAATGTATTTATCCGAGCGTCAGGTTGCCGTTTTAAAAGAGTTGGCAAAGGGCGCTTCCAACAAGCAAATCGCGCATAAATTGGGTGTTGCCGAGCCGACCATCAAAATGCACGTCAGTTCGCTTTTAAGAGCTTTGAAAGTGCAAAATCGCGTTCAGATTTTGTTAAAAGCGGTTGAATTGCATTTTGTTAAAATCGACTGATTTTTTTGATGATGATTATTAAGCCGACTTGAAGGGTTTCATGTCGGCTTTTTTTTATGGAAAATTTCCGGTGTCCGACTCTTTTGATTGAAAAAAAATGACAAAAATGAAAAAAAAGAATTGAAATTTTTTTCAAATATGGTAAAATATAAATAAGAAAGTGGTTTAATCGGAGGTTCATATGGCGGTTTTAACAAATAATCAAGCAACTTTCTCCGGCGGGGAAAAGAAACAAAGTATTGTCGATTGGGGCTTTTATCTCATTCAACGCGGTGAAGCCGGACATTTGCGGGGTTGTTATAATCAGGTGTATCAAGATTCGGGCGGTATTGATACCATCGGATACGGAACGGTGACGCTGCCGGGATATAACAGCTTGAATTTCCGCGGTTCTTTTGTAACGGAAGAACAGGCGATTATGCTTGCCAAAGCGGAAATGGCGGAAAAAATCAATGAAAAATGTCGCAGTAAGTTTAAAGATTTTGACAATTTGTTACCCTGTTATCAGGCGGCTGTTTTAGATACGACCTATCAGGGCAATTGGGGCGCCATTCAAAATGCCATGAATGATCATGATATGCAAGCGGTTTATAATGCCATTATCAATAATCCCAATCATGAGCGTTCCGCCGTTCGGGGGCGTGCCATTGAAATGGGTATGTTAATTGAGCAGGCGCAAAAGCAATTCCCCGATTTAGATCCGAAAAAGGTTGCCGAGATTATTGCCATGCATTTAATTGAAAAATATCAATCCTTAAACGGCACCGACAGTGAGTTGACCAAAGATGAGTTAGCGCTTTTGTATCGTTCGTGTATGGCGGCCTACGGCGTGGAGGTTTCGGATAAAGAAATTGAAGAGTTTGCCTTGCAGCATACGGAAGTTGCGAGCGGTATGTGCGGTATCGGGCACAGTTATGCGGCCGATTTATATAACGGCATTATTCCGAGCGGGCCGGCTTATGACGGTTCGCGGTATATGGGTGACAGTAACGGCAGCAGCGGTTTCGGCAGCATGGGTGCGCGGTATTCGGCGCGGGTCGGTATGGGCGGTATGCGTTTAACGCCTTCGAAAACGTTTTATGAAAACGTTCCGTTTCAGGCCGACAGCAGCAAGTTGGAAATCCGGCGCGATTTTGCGTCGCCCAATCGGGGTGACAGACGCGGTATGAATCCGCAAATGATTGTGCTGCACGCAACGGAAAGTTATTCGTTAGCGGCCACGTTGAACACATTTCAAGCAGCATCGGAAAAAACAAGCGCGCATTATGTGGTTGACAGAGACGGCACCATTTATCAGCTTGTGCCGGAAAATATGAAAGCCAATCATGCGGGGCGTTCCATGTGGCAGCCGCTGGGCATTGATGAAATAAACGGTTGTAATGCCGCTTCCATCGGAATTGAAATTCAGCGCGGGCCGAATGAGGGATATACGAAAGAGCAAATTGCCTCAACCATGGCGCTGGTGAAAGATATTCAGGAACGGCGCGGCATTAAGCCGGAAAATACCGTGGGTCATGCCGATGTGGCGCAACCGTTCGGACGGAAAGTTGATCCGGGTGATGATTTCCCGTGGGATGCTTTCGAGGCGGAAGGTCTGGCTTACGGGAAAAGATATCACCGCGGGGGTGATCATGCGGCGAATATTTGGTATGAATTAAACAAAACGCGCAGTCAAGATTGTCAATTCTATAACTTACCCGATGTGTCAAATGCACCGGTGAAAGAAAAAGCGCTTGTGAGTTTGGCACCCGATTTAACGGAAAAGTTGAAAGCGGCCGAATCGGCAGGAAGCAGCGAAACAAAAATCCCGAGCGAGAAAAAATTGGCAAACAGTGGTAAAAAACACAAAAAATCAGGCAGTTCCGCTAAAAAATCGGGTGAAACGAAAGTTGCTTTGAAAGATTTGAATTTATCCGATAAATCAACAACCAAAACATTAGCGGCAAACAGCAAAGGCAATCCTGATGATAAGTCGGAAGCGACGGAAAAACTCTCAAAAAAGAGCCCGAAAGAAGCAATGGCTTAAAAAAAAGCGGAATTTGTTGAAAAGCTTGTTGAAACATCAAAAAAGCCGGCAGAAAATCTGTCGGTTTTTTTGATTTGGTTGATATTTTTGCTCCATGGAGAGGGTGCAAAATGTAACATTCCGCAGGGGTCGAGAATGAGAAAGGCAGAAAACGGAAAGTGAAGTTATTTATTTGATATATCATTCTGCTATTTGTGTATGGTATTACCGATTTTCCCCGTTATCGGCGGATGTGGGACGTCGCGAAAAGTGATGTCCCGCTATGGGCCGATAGGGGAAAGGGCAAAATTCGGCACTTTTTCTTAATTTTCGGTCGATGTTTATTTTTTTGTGGGGATATATCGGTTTTCTCTTATTTTCGGCGGGAAGTGCCGGCGCGTGGAATATGCGCCGGCGCGGTGTGCCGAAAATAAGAAAGGCAGAGAACGGAAATTGTGTCTCTGTCTCTCATTCTCGGCGGATGTGGGGCGGCGCTATTGTGCCGCTCCGCTATGGGTCGAGAATGAGAAAAGCAGAAAAAATACGCCAGTTTTGAACGTTATCACTGGGTTTTTCCTCTTAATTTACATTTGGCACTTTTTCTTAATTTTCGGTCGATGTTTATTTTTTTTGTGGGGATATATTCGGTTTTTCTCTTATTTTCGGCTGGAAGTGCCGACTTTTGGAACATAAGCCGGCGCGATGTGCCGAAAATAAGTGCTAATTGGCGCTAAACGGTGAATTTTCTGTAAATAGTTTTCCCTCTATCGGCGGATGTGACAGACGGCTTTATGTCGTCTGTCGCTATGGG
This sequence comes from uncultured Alphaproteobacteria bacterium, assembly GCA_947627155.1. Taxonomy (GTDB): domain Bacteria; phylum Pseudomonadota; class Alphaproteobacteria; order CAAHEQ01; family UBA3637; genus RGIG4140. The sequence goes on from CANQUX010000009.1 coordinate 50,672, forward strand.
CCGATAGGGGGAAAGGGAGAGGTGCCCCGCTGAATGGAAGCCTTAAAGGCGGGGCATCGAGTGGGGCGATGGCTTCGTCCTCTCAAAAGCCGGCCTCACTCACATAAGGCGTAGTAGTAGATGGTGCGATTGTTGACGTTGACGTTACCACTGCCAAGGTCGACGAGGTACGCGTTGCAGGAAGAATCACTACTTCCGTAGGGATCGCTCAACCATAAATACTTGCTTGCAGTACTGTTTTCATCATTGTTATTCGCCTTCCTTAACGCCTTTATTACACTGCTTACATCAGTTGTACTACTGCTCCTACACGCCATCTCTGACCCCTCTGCGTGGCAGTAACACCCTGTATTGCTCTTACCATACCCGAAATCCTCACCAAATTTATCTTTACATTCTAATTCAGTTGCACTCACCATGTGTTTATTACCCGGCAACGCCTCACAAAACCGCTTCGCACTCCACCAGGTCATGCTATTTGTTGACATGATATATTTGCTGTTTGTATCTCCTTTTTTGTTAATATCACTTTCTGCCTTTCTGCATTCACTTTTATAAGTGCCATCTCCCGCACCAAAGCCTTTGTTTTTATCAAATTCGCTTGTGCAAATATACCCGTGAAATAAATAGCAATACTCTCCCGGCCCGCAATCATCATTGCTTTCGCATTTCCCGATTTTGCATCCGTGTTCTTTATCCCACTCGGGGCATGGTGTGCATGTACCATAATTAGCGGAAGAATCTGTTTCGCAATAATAATGCTGCCCGTCACCTTTTTCACAATGTTCATTATTCAAGCATTTAACACATTGATTAATACTACTATACAAAAACGGCTTATCTGCCGGACATTCGGAAACACATTCGCTACCGTTCCAGTTTGGTGTATCCGGATCAACATTTTTGCAATAATCGCATTTCTGTGCTGCCTCATTCCAAGCGGCCTCGTAATAGGATTTACCACACGTTATACATTGCCCTGTGGAAACTTTACAATGCTCATTTTGTGCCGTATCACATTGTGATTCTTCCGTACAGGCACTACATACGCCTTCTATGCAAGCAGGCTTACTTGAACTGGTGCAATGGCTGTTATCAGAGCACGCCGCACATGCTTCTATTTCTTTATTCCAATGCTGACTTGATGAGCATTTGCATTGCCTTGTTGCTTCATTCCACGGCGCATCATCCGGGCAGTTTTTACACGCACCGTCTGCACTGCAATAACCTTCACATGTTGATTCATCGCATTCTTTTGCACCGCCCGAAACGCCTATATCTTTGGTTGAAAAATCAACTTCTAACGCATTGCTTTCTTCGTTGCATAAATCTGCACTCGAATCCGCGTTATTTTCCTGTTCATTCACCACCACGGCTATTGCATCGTCCATGCCCTCTAACAAAGTCACCAGCGGTTTACACACCCCCGCCGGCACGCCCGATACTTTTATATAATATCCCGACTCTTCAGGCTCTCCCGCTTCGCTAAAAACGGCAAAATCAAACTCAACACCGTAATGACTGTTCAAATTTAAATGCCCCGAATCGTATGGTTCCCCCAACATCAAATTTTCCGCCCCTTGCGCGGTTTTCACTTTCGCATCGGTGCGCATGAGGTTAATTTCATTCGCGATTTGATTCGCCTGATATCGATCCATGGCCATTCTATATCCTGAAATGCCGCCGATTGACAGAACGCCGATAACGGCCAAAACGCCCAGCATTTCAACCATACTGCGCCCCTCTTGCGCCTGATTTTGAACTTGTTTGAACTGTTTTTTCTTCATTTTTTCGCTTCCTTTCAATGCAAATAGCATAAAATAAACGTACCTTTAATGCAACGCTGATTCCGGGGCAAAATTACCCTCAAAAATTGGTGAAACAGGCTTTTTATAACCAATTGATATTGCATTAAATTTTCCTTAAACTAAATTTTTTTTGAAAAAATCAAAAAAAAGTGTTGCAAAAATCGTACGTTTTCTTGATGCATATTCAAAAAAAATCGCCTTGATGAGAGGCGACCGGAAGTTGGAAACTATCTACTTGATATAGTGCAGTATATTGACCAAAAGGCTATTTTACTGCCTTCCGGCCATTCGACCAATTTTCCCTTATGAACAAGGGAATTTTATCCTTTTTCAAGGATACAAGTAGAGAGGTTTCCATACCTCGGGGCACACATCACTTGCCTTGCCTCAAATTATAAAGGCACTCAAAAACATTGTCAAGCAGAAAAAGAGCAGATGAAAAGTTTTTTAAATTGAAAGCGTTCATCTTTTTGCCTTATTATCACACAATTTAATCGGCTAGTTTAAACCGTTAATAACGGCTTCGTCTTTGCGAAACAAATACAGTAAATAACGTAACGCTTGCCCGCGCGCGCTTTTTAATTGCGGGTCGGTATTCAAAATCATTTTGGCATCTTGCGTTGCCGTGTAAAGCAAATCGCCCTGACAAGATAAATCCGCCAGCTGAAAAAGCATTAACCCCGATTGCCGAACGCCTAAAATATCGCCGCCGCCGCGCAACCGCAAATCTTCCTCCGCGATGGTAAAGCCGTTTTCCGTTTCGCGCATTATTTTTAACCGCGCCCGCGCCGTTTGCGTGAGCGGTTCGCCGTAGAGCAATAAACAGGCTGATTTTTCGCCGCCGCGCCCGATTCGTCCGCGCAATTGATGCAATCCCGCTAATCCGAAACGCTCGGCCTGTTCAATAACCATCACTGTTGCCCCGGGAACATCAACGCCGACTTCAATAACCGTTGTTGCCACCAAAACATCGAGATCACCGGCCAAAAAGCGATTCATCACCGCATCTTTTTCGGGGCCTTTCATTTGCCCGTGAACCAACCCCACTCGATTGCCAAATATTTTTTGCAACGATTCGTATCGTTTTTGTGCCGCCGCCAAATCGCTTTTTTGCGATTCTTCAATTAAAGGACAAACCCAGTAAACTTGCATTTTCGGCGTGCTTTTTGCCATTTTTTCCCGCAGTTTCAATGCCAATTCTTCCGCTTTTTTTAAAGATAAAACGCGCGTGTCAATCGGCTGACGGTTGGCCGGTTTTTCATCTAAAATCGACATATCCAAATCGCCGAAATTTGTGAGTGCCAGCGTGCGCGGAATAGGAGTTGCCGTCATAATCAGCAAATTAACGCCGCTTTCCTTTCGGCAGAGCGCCAGCCGTTGCTGAACGCCGAATTTATGTTGCTCGTCAACCACCGCCGCACCCAAAGAATGATAAATGACTTCATCGGTAAAAACAGCGTGCGTGCCGATTAAAATATCAATGTCACCCGCTGCCAAAGCGGTTAAAATTTCTTTGCGCGCCTTGCCTTTTTCCCGCGCCGTGAGAATCGCCGTTCGCACAGGCATATTTTTCAACAGCTTGCTAATCGATTCATAATGTTGACGTGCCAAAATATCGGTCGGCGCCATTAAAACACCTTGATGCCCCGCTTCAACCGCTTGTAATAACGCCGTTAATGCAACAACGGTTTTTCCGCTGCCCACATCGCCCTGCAATAAACGCATCATTTGCCCGGAGGAACTTAAATCATCGGCAATTTCTTTGATAACGCGTTGCTGCGCACAGGTTAACTCAAACGGCAATCCCTGCAATAATTGCGGCACCAATTTTTGCGAAAGCGGCAGTTGCTTGCCCGCTTTTTTGCGCTGCACCGTGCGAACCAGCGCCAGTGCCAGCTGATTGGCCAATAATTCATCATATGCCAGCCGCGCGCGCGCAGGAGAAAGACAGCTCACATCGCTTTCGTTTTTCGGCGTGTGCGCCAAACGCAGTGCGGTTTGCCAATCGGGCCAGCCTTGTTTTGCCAAAAACGGCTGATCCAGCCATTCGGGCAGCGGGGGAAGGGAATCTAATACAATGCGAACGGATTTTGCCAAGCCTTTACTGGTAATGCCCGCCGTTAACGGATAAATCGGCTCATATTCGGGAATGCCCGTCCAATCGGCGGCAATATAATCGGGATGAAGCATTTTAATACGCCCGTTTGTCGTTTCCGCTTTTCCCGATACGACAACCACGGCGCCTTCCGCTAATCGGGCAGATAAATAATCGGCATGCCAGTTAAAAAACACAAGCTCAATTTCTGCCGGAAAATCAATGCATTCGCCGATAATGCGATAAGGTGTTGCGCGGCGTTTTTTTAAAGGCGCCGCATGAGAAGTAACGCGTAAACGCACCGTGCATAACGTTCCGCTCGTTATTTGCGAAAATGCCGTAATGCGCCTGCGATAAGCCACATTGCTCGGTAAATGAAACAGCAAGTCAATTAAACATGAACCGCATAATTTTTTGAGTAAAGCAGCGGTTTTTCCGCCAACGCCCGCTAATGTCGTTGTTTGTTGAAATAAAATGTTTAATTGACTCGGGCGCATCGGTTAATGAGCGGCAGAATTAACAATTGTTTTCGGATGAAAGGGTTTCAACGGGGATTTCGCAGCCGGTGCGGCAGGCTTTTTTGCAGGCGTTGAGGTGTTGAACGCTTTGGGAGATGCTTCTTGTTTCTTTTCCGTGTTTTGGGGAGCGGATTTGCCGTTATTCAAAGCAACAACAGGCCGCTTCGGCTTTATAACTTTACCGTCGGGTAATTTAACGGTGCCGTCTTGATAAACAACCGATTTAAAAATTTCTAAATTGTCAAACCGACGTAAAACTTCGGAGCAATCCATTTCCGGTGCGGCTTTCTGTTCGTTGAAAACTTGAAATTTCTTGCGGGCATACGCCGTTAAAACCGCTGTTTCCTGTTGCTCTGACGTGGTGGGATTCACCAAAATACGGCTGACGATCACCTCATAGTTAATCAGTTTATCATGATCGGCTTGACAGGCTTGCGCCGCACCCGCCATAATAGCCAATTTTTCGGCATCGGTTAAACCGTTTCCGGTACGGCTTTGCGCCTGACAGATAACCGGCAGAAACAGAAACATTAAAAAAAGCGCTTTTTTCATTGATTTTCACTCCTTCCTATGATTATATAAAATGAGTATATAACGATTGTAAAATTTTTTCAAGGAGAAAATCAATGCTTTCCGCAGTTTCTTTTTTGCCGCACCAATCCGTTACGAGTTGTGTTGTTTTGTTGCACGGGTACGGGACAAACGGTGCCGACCTGATTGATTTGGCGCCGTCACTTTCAAAAAATTTGCCGCAAACGGCGTTTTTTGCGCCCAATGCACCGCATCAAATTGATCAAAGCGGGTTTGAATGGTTTTCGCTTGATGATTATCAGCCCGATAATGTCGATTTGCTTTCCTATGCCGTTACTTTGCAGCACCGTGCGCAAAAAAGCGTGAATGATGTGGTGGATTTTGTTCAAAATATCTCAACAAAACATCATGTGCCGCTTGAAAAAATTGTTGTAGGCGGTTTTTCCCAAGGCGGATTGATGACATTTTTAAGCGCTTTTGCGTTTTCAATGCCGTTGGCGGGGCTGATGGGATTATCGGCTGTTCCGTTGGTGGAATCGCTGCCGCATTTGTTTTCGCTGCCGATTTTGTTAACGCACGGAACGGCAGATTTAACCGTTCCCACGGAGGCGATGCAAATGACAAAAAAAATTTTGGAGCAAATGGGGCAAAGCGTTCAAACGCATTTGGTCACCGGTATGGGGCACGGCATTGATGATTCTTGCGTGCGGGCTATGCGATTATTTATAGAAAAAGTGCTTGAAAAATAAAAAAATCTTCTTTTTTATCGCTTCATAAGAAAAAATAAAACGCGTTATAAAAATTGTTTTGTCTTTTTATAAAATATTTGACTTTTTCATTTTTTTATTTTATTTTTCATACCATCATAGGCTGATAAAATTTTTTTAACGGGAAAGTCACAATGAAAAAAACTAAAATCAGAGAATTTCTTTTATTTCTTATTGTTTGGCTCATTGTTTCGGTAGTTACTTACGCGGGGGGGGGGGGTATTATTGCCGGTAAACTCAAACGCCGGCAGCCGACTTTTTCCGTTGTGATGACAACCTATAATCGGGCAGACAAATTGTCGCGCGTGATTGTTTCGGTATTAAATCAAACATATAAAGATTTTGAGTTTGTTATTTTAGATGACGGCTCAACCGATTCCACCCGAGAAGTTCTTTCTTTTTGGAAAGCACGAGATTCACGAATTAAATTGTTAAAAAATAATGGAAATAAAGGAATTCCCTATTCACGAAACAAACTGATCAAAACCGCGCGCGGAAAATTTATTACCACTATTGACAGTGATGATATGATGTATCGGAATTTATTGCAGGATGTATCAGATTACATAGCCGAAAATCCCGATGTTGATATTATTTACGGTAATCATTATTTGCAATATGAAAATACCGACAAGGGTTTTCCGGTTGATCAAAATTTACCGATGCTTATTGTTAATGAAAATGTTATTCAAAACAGCGGTGTGACTTATCGGCGGGAATTTGTTGAAAAAAATCATATTTCTTATGATGAAACGTTTTCGGTTGCCGAAGATTATGATTTTTGGCTTCAAATGATTATAAAAGGGGCAAAAGTCGGATATATTCCCAAAACGTTAGTTTATTATGAACGGCGAATCAGAACGGATTTTGAAAGTATTCAAATGCAATATTTTCGTGTGGCAACCGTGAAAAAATTATATCGGTATTTGGGATTGCCTGATAAAGAAACACTTCCTTTCTGTGATGTCGCTATTAAGTTACACGAGAAAAAATTACCCTTTATTTCGGAAAATGAATGGAAAATGCAAATGCACCATTTGTGTGTTGATCCGAAAGAAGAAACGCCATTGGAAGTGCAGCATCGGTTTTGGACAGGCACGGTTGCAATCAATAAAGATAAAACCAGAATTCGGCGGGTGGGTGTTGTTGATGAAAGCGGTTCGGTCATTGCGTATTCGCCCGATAAAATAACCGTTAAATGGGATAAGTGGAGCGAGGAAACATTTGTTCGAAAAGAAGATAATATCTGGGTTAATGAGGAATAAATAACAGAACTGTTTATTTTTAAAATGTGTTTTTTTGTATTCTGCTTTCATACGCTCATAAGTCGGTAAAATTATTCTAACGGAAAAACAGTCATGAAAAAAATTAAAAACTTTCTTTTATTTCTCATTGTTTATATTATTATTTCAGCCGTCACTTACGGGGGAGGTTTGAGTGCATATAAACAAAAACATCAGCCGACATTTTCCGTTGTGATGACAACTTATAATCGAGCTGCTCAATTGCCGCGTGTGATTGCATCGGTGTTAAATCAAACGTATAAAGATTTTGAGTTTGTTATTTTAGATGACGGTTCAACTGATTCCACTCAAGAAATTCTTTCTTTTTGGCAAGCCCGAGATTCACGCATCAGGCTGATAAAAAACGACAGAAACAGAGGAATTCCCTTTTCGCGTAACAGATTGATTAAAGAGGCCGGCGGAAAGTTTGTTACAATCATTGACAGTGATGATATAATGTATCAAAATTTATTGCAGGATGTATCAAATTATATAACCGAAAATTCCGATATTGATATTATCTATGGAAATCATCTCATTTCTTGGGATGAAGAAGGGTGTGTCCATTCTGTGCAAAATAAATGGCCGATACACATTTTGGAGGATAATATCATGCAAAACAGTGGTGTGACTTATCGGCGGTCGTTTGTGAAACGGCATCATATTTTGTATAACGAAACATTTTCTGTTACGGAGGATTATGATTTTTGGCTTCAAATGATTATGAAAGGGGCAAAAGTCGGATATATCGAGAAAGATTTTGTTTGTTATGAATGGTTGCCGAAACAAAATGAAGATTATGTGGACAATATGGCCAGTTTTCGATTTGGAGCACTTAAAAAACTATACCGCTTTTTGGGGTTGGATAGTACACATATTTTGCCAATGTGCGAAACGGCCCGTAAGTTTCAGGAAAAGAACCTGCCGTTCTTATCAAAAGGGGAATGGGACAGAGAGTTTTACTTAAATTGTCCCATTCTGCCGCAAGAAACGGAAATTAAACTCCGGCATAAAAATTGGAACGGAAGAGCTGCCGTTAATGAAGCTAAAACCAGAGTTCGGCGGTTGGGTATTACTGATGAAAGCGGCTCGATTGTTTCATATTCGCCTGATAAAATAACCGTTAAATGGGATAAATGGGGTAAGGAAACATTTATTCGACAAGAAGATGGTGTTTTTGAAGTGCAATAGCGATTGCTTTTGCACCGGTAAATTATTTTGTGATTGATAATATTTTATTCGGTTATAATTTCCAATCCGTCGTAAGCCGGACGAATATGCGGCGGCAGTTCTTGGCACAATGTTTGATAATCCAGCCGTTGCCCCATGTGCGTAAGCCATGTTTGCTTCGGTTGAACATAGTTAATCCATTTCAGCGCTTCGCTTAAATGAACGTGTTTATAATTTTCACGCGGTGATACAACGCCCAATATCCACACATCAAGACCTTTTAGTGCTTCAAAGCCTTCCAAATCCATTGTTTTGAGATCGGTTGAATAAGCAAAATGTTGAAAGCGAAAACCCAGTGAAGTTTGTTCGCCGTGATATTGCCGAACAGGTAAAATTTCGGTGTTCCCCACAAAAAACGGATGAAACGGCTCAATAATATTTAATTGAAATTTGCCTTGATTGAGCAAATATCCCCATGTTGATAAAAAATTGTCTTTATCATCGGAGGAAAGATAAATCGGTAAAACATCGCCTTTTTTTTCCGCCAGCGCGCGTAAATCATCAGCACCGCCCATGTGATCATAATGATGATGGGTATATAAAACGGCATCAATGTTCGGATTTCCCGCGCCGATAACCTGCAAGCGCATTTCGGGACCCGTGTCAATTAGTATATGCTGACAATCATTCGTTTGAATTAAAGCCGAGGCGCGCATTCGGTTGTTTTTCGGCTCTTTCGGATCGCACAGACCATATCCTCTTGACAAGGACGGAACACCGTTTGAAGGGCCGCAACCGAGTATTTTAATTTTCATTTTTCTTTTCCTTTTAAAAACAGATTTTTAAAGTTTTGCGTGGTAACAAATGCCATTTCTTCCCTATCAATTTGTTTTATATATGCCAATTGTTTTAATGTTTCAACCACAAAAGCCGGTTCGTTTGCTTTTCCCCGATACGGTACGGGTGCCAAATAAGGCGAATCCGTTTCAATGAGCAAACGGGATAACGGAACAAATTGAAACACCTGTCTTAAATTTTCGGCATTTTTAAATGTAATAATGCCCGATGCCGATAAATACAATCCCAAATTTAAGGCAACCTCTGCCAATTGAGCCGATCCCGTAAAACAATGCAAAACGCCGCCCGATTTTAATAACCCTTGATGAAAAGCATTTGTTAAAATACGAACGGTATCTTCTTCGGCATCACGCGTGTGAATAATAACCGGTAAATTCAATTGATGTGCCAATTCCAGTTGACGGGTAAAGACAAGACATTGCGTTTCTTTTGTTTCGGGCGTGTAATAATAATCCAGCCCGATTTCGCCGTAAGCAACCAGCTGCGGCAAAGCGCGAAACACGTCCAGCGTTTTTGCTTCATTAAAATCGGCGGCATTTTCGGGGTGAATACCGAAAGCGCCCCAAATATTCGGGCGTTTTATCATGTCTTTTAAATCTGCCGTATCTTCATAAGAACAAGCCACCGTGAGCATTTGTTCAACGCCCGCGGAAAAAGCCCGTTTTAAAACAGTTTCGAGTGCTTCACCTTTATCGGCTTCGGCCCCGATTCCGATATGACAATGACTGTCAATCACCTCTGAAACTCCTCGGCATATCTTAATATTAAATTGATAATATTTTGCTTTTTATCCAAATATAATAAATCGGTTTTTCTGAATAGTTCAAGCGTTTGAAAATAAAAATCCGTTAAATTTTCGGTTTCTTCGTTTTGTTGATGCATTTTTTCTTTTGTGCTTTGAACCAAAATTTTTGTAAAGAACATTTGAAACAAGCGATAGGATTCGTTGCTTTTCAAAACCGTATCCGCAAAAGTATTGAGCGATTCAACAGGAATGTCGTTCAGGGGTCGGCTCATAAAATCGGATAAGCGTTGATAAAGCTCCAATCCGTTATTTTCGTAAATCAATTGCGCTTTGCCGAGCGAGCCCTCCGCCAAAGAAGCAATAAAGGCTCTGTCTGTCGGATCGGGGCAAAGAGCATACAGTCCTTGTTCAATTTCGGCTTGCGACAACAACGGAAAATCAATGCGCCGGCATCGGGAACAAATGGTCGGCAAAAGTTTGCCCGCGTTTTCGGTAATTAAAATTAAAACACTGCGTTCAAACGGTTCTTCCAATATTTTTAAAAGCGCGTTGGCCGCGTTGGGATTCATTTCTTCCGCCAAATATAAAATTAAAATGCGATATTCGTTTGCGCCCGGCTTTAAGGAAAGAAAATGAATACCCACGCGAATGTCTTCAACGGCAATTTCTTGTTTGCGCCGTTGCGTTTTTTCGTTTTCTTCAATGGCCTGACCGGCTAAAATGGTTTTTTGAATTTCTTTTTTGGCTTCCTCCGTTAACGAGCGTTCGACCCGCATAATTTGCGAATTTTCATGTGCCGTTTCGCACCAAATACCCGTTGCCAGATAGTTGGCAAGACCCGTTGCCGTTTTGCGTTTCCCGACCCCGAACGGACCGCAAAAAAGCCACGATCCCGTTATTTTTCCTTTCGCGACAATTTCTTTGAGTTTCCCTTCAATGCTCATTTGAGATGATCCCGTAAAGCTGAAACGATATCCTGATGAATTTTTTCCACCGGTTGATCGGCATTGATAACAACATATCGATGCGAATTTTCGGCGGCTAATTTTAAAAAGCCGGTGCGCAGATTTTGATGAAAAGTGAAATCCATATTTTCAAAACGTTGTTCATCGTTTCCCTGTCGTTTCATACTGCGTTTTAAACCGATGCGCGGATCAATATCCAAAATAAACGTTAAGTTCGGCACAAAATTGCCGGCAATTAAATGATATAAATTTTGTGCCTGTTGATAAACGGTTTCATCAAACCCGTAGCCGAAACATTGATAGGCAACGGTACTGTCATGAAAGCGATCGCTTAACACCGTTTTTCCGGCATTGAGGGCAGGCAAAATTGTCTTCACCAAATGATCCCGTCGCGCCGCACTGAATAATAATAATTCCGTTAATCTGTCCCATCGGGCATTGCTGCCGCGTACCAGCAAGTTCCGAATTTCTTCGGCACCGACACTGCCACCCGGTTCCCGCGTGCAAACAACATCCGTCCCGTTTTTTTGCAAATAATCGGCCAGTAAGGCTATTTGCGTTGATTTTCCGGCACCTTCACCGCCTTCAAAAGTGATGAAAAGAGGTTGCTGCATGTTATTGACCTGTGAACGATGAAAACAGCGCTTTCAATTTGCCGAAATAGCCCACACGCTCAACACTTTCTTTGGCAATTAAATCAACGGTTTCTTTTTTACCTTGATTGTCAATGGTTAACACACCGATTTTTTGTCCTTTTTGAACGGGTGCTTCAATCGGGGAATCATAGGAAACGGTTATTTTCGGCTCGCTGCCCGATCCTTTGGACAATGTGGCAACATATTCTTTGGCAGCAACGGCCTCAACGGTTTTTTGCGTGCCGAGCCAAACGGGAATTTCCGCCGCAACGGCATTTTTTGCCACCAAAGTTTTATTTTCAAAACTCATGAAACCCCAATTCATTAACTTTTGCGATTCACTTGTTCTGTCTTTCATACTGCTTAAACCGTTTAAAACCATAATTAAACGCCGACCGGTTGCATCTTTGGCGGAAGCCGTTAAGCCGAAGCCGGATTCGCTCGTATGTCCCGTTTTTAAGCCGTCAGCATTCAACATGGTATATAAAAGCGGATTTCTGTTGCCTTGTTTAATGCCGTTATGCGTGAATGATTTTTCGGAATAAATCGGATAATATTCGGGGAATGTTTCAATTAAAATCTGTGCCAGTTTGGCCAAATCTTTCGGACTCATTTTGTGTTCGGGATCGGGCAGCCCCGTCGCATTTTTAAAAGTTGCCGTTTTTAAGCCAAGCTCTTTGGCTTTTTTGGTCATTAAATCGGCAAAAGCTTCCTCCGTGCCCGCCAGATTTTCCGCCGCAACAATACAGGCATCATTGCCGGATTGAACGATAATGCCGCGCAACAAATCATGCACTTTCACTTTTTCGTTAATGTTTAAGAACATGGTTGAACTGCCGCTTTTGGCACCGCCTTTTCGCCAGGCATTTTCAGAGGTGATAAATTCGGTATCCATGGTAATTTTGCCTTGTTTTAAGGCATCGAAAATCATATAGGCCGTCATCAGTTTACTCATAGACGCCGGCGGCATGGGGGCATCAGCTTCTTTTTCAAACAACACCGTGCCGGTTTGCGCATCAATTAACAGGGCGTTTTTTGCCAATGTTTCAAACGCGTTGGCAGAAAATGAAACGGCGCACAAGGCAACCGTTGCCGATAATAAAATAATTTTTCGCATGGTACTCCTTTATTTACTCAAAAACAACGATGGCATCAGAATAGCCCGAAGCGTGAATTTTGTCAAGTACATTTGCACATTCGGCTTGTGTTTTATAAGGGCCGATTCGCACGGAATGCAGCAATTGCCCGTTTTTATATTTTTCCGTCACGAAAAGGTTGGAATGGTTTTTAAGATTTTCTTTTACTTTTTGGACGGATTCATCTTGGGAAAAAGCGCCGATTTGCACATAATATTTCGGTGTGTCGGCAGATCCGGCATATAAAATGGCGGGTTGTTGTGTTTCGGCTTGAACAAAACGCTCTTTAACGGGACGCTTTACAACATTTTCTTGTTTTTCAACTTGTTTTTTCTTTTGGGGACGCAGTGTTAAATTATCAATTTGCTGATTGTTCATTTCCGGATATAAAATTTTATCGGAATCTAAAATAACTTCGCCGGCGGGGGTTGTTTTGGGGGAAGGATTATTGAGCATTTCCTGTTTGAGTTTTTGACTTTCGAGTGCCATAATTTCTATTTGTACGGGCGTTACATGGGTTTTGGAAAAATTCAGTTTTTCGGCAACGGCTTTTGATACATCGATAATGCGATTATTATCATACGGGCCTCTGTCATTGACACGCACAAACGTTGAAAGCTGATTATTTAAGTTTGTCAGTCGAATAACGGAGGGCAGCGGCAACGTGCGATGCATGGCCGTGAGTTTTGAAGAATCGAAAACTTCTCCGTTCGCCGTTAAGGGATGATCGGCATCGGCTTCATACCAAAAAGCATTTCCCGAATCGAAATAATCATAATCTTCGCGCGGGGTGTAAGTCACACCGTTCACTTCAAACGGTTCACCAATTAAATAAACGCCCGTTTTTTGCGGCATATCGTAACTGCCGACGGAGCGGAACAAAAAGCCGTTATCCGAACAGGCGCTTATGAAAGTCAGCAAGGGGAGAAATAAAAAAGATAAATGCTTCATTTTTGATTTTCCTTTAAGTGTTGAATCAGTTTTAAAGAGGGAAAGCCGTCAATATCTGAATGATTGGCTTTTTGATACGCGCGAATGGCTTTTTTTGTGTTGCCTCCCCAAATGCCGTCAACGGCGCCGGTATAGAAGCCTTGTTTTGATAACTCTTCTTGAATAAAGCGAATATCGGCGCGCGAAATCAGCGAATCGGAACGTTTGGTGCATAAATGAGCCGCATCATTTTCAATGGCGTCGGCTAAAATACCGATGGAAAGAGCATATAAGGTTGAATTGTTCCAACGGGTAATGTAATCATAATTTTTAAACGTTAAAAAGGCGGGGCCGTCTATGCCGCTCGGCATGACAAGCTTTGCTTTTTCATTCAGTTCCGCAGCGGACCATTTTTCGCCGCAGGCCGGCATAACGCCTTGTTTTTGCCATTCTTGAACCGTCATTTTGTTATTTTCGGGAATGATTTGCCAATTGAGTTTTTGCGTGAATTTCACTTCTTTTCCCCACAGCTGATTTTCCTCCCAGCCCATTTGATGCAAATAGTTGGCAGCCGATTCAAAAGCATCGGGCAGAGAATTGATAATGTCTTTTTTGCCGTCACCGGTAGCATCAACGGCATAAGCGGCATAAGTGGTGGGCATAAATTGAAAATTGCCGAAAGCGCCGGCCCAAGAGCCTTTAAAGTGTGTTTTTTCACCGTTTTGAATCAGTTTTAAAAGCGTTAACAATTCGTTGGTGAAAAAAGCGCGGCGCCGTTTATCGAAAGAAAGCGTTGCCAAGGCGCTTAACGTGTCGAAATTGCCTTTATAGGCACCGTAATTTGTTTCCAATCCCCAAAAAGCGAGAATATATTTTTGATGCACGTTATATTTTTCGGAAACCTGTTTTAACAGCGTATGATATTTTTTGGCATTTTCTTTTCCCTCTTGAATGCGTTTCGGGGTAATAACTTTATCGGCGTAAGGCCAAAACGTGAGCAGAAATTCACTTTGCTTTTTGTCGGCTTTAAGTACATCGGGCAAATATTTCAGGTGCGGCAGAACGGAATCCATAAACTTTTCGGAAAGACCGTTTTTAACGGCTTGTTGTTTGAACGATTGTTTCCAGCTTTCAAATGCGGAAGGTGTGGCATTTGAAGCGGCGGCGGGCGGATTGGCACACGCTGTTAAATTAATGAATAACAGATTGAAAAATATAAGGTTAAGAAGTAAATTTTTAAACATTGAATATCCTTTAAATGAATCGATTGAAAACAATATAATATATTTTTTAAAAAAAATCACTTGATTTTTTATTTTTTTTATGAGATAAAGAAAGCCGAACCGATCTGTTCCGGATGGGTGGTCGAGTGGTTTAAGGCTCCGGTCTTGAAAACCGGCGTGGGGGTAACCCCACCGTGAGTTCGAATCTCACCCCATCCGCCAATATAAAAGCATTAGTTGGAATTGACAAAAGCCCTCATTTTGGGGGCTTTTAAATGTATGAGATAAATTTAGCTTCACAGGGGCAAATGGTAGGCACTTTATGTCCCGGAGTTAAGGCATTTTTTTATTTGGCATCTTTCCTCAATTAAACGTACGTTTTTTGCAACACTTTTTTTTGATTTTTTCAAAAAAATTTTATTTTTTCCTGAAATGATTGATTTTTCGACTGTTTTTGAGAGATGATTTTTTGTCTTTTGAAGGCAATTTTAACCCCTGAAACCGCGTTGCATTAAAGGTACGTTTAATTGTATACTGTTTGTAGAGTGAAAGGGAGTCGGAAAATGACAAGAAAATCAAAAAAAGAAATTCAAAATCAATCGCAAAGTGGCCGTTCAATGGTTGAAATGCTGGGCGTGCTGGCGATTATTGCCATTTTATCAATCGGTGGGATTGTCGGCTATAAATTAGCCATGAATTACTATCAGGCCGATCAGATTGCGAATGAAATTAACTTAATACGCAACGATTTAAAAATTAAATATGCACTCGGAAATGAAGAATTGTTGCTCGGGGATCCTTATGATGATACACCCGCAGATGAAAATTACAGCGGCCATTTATCAACACAATATGACCGCTATCCTGTTGATTATGATTGCATACGCAAAGACAAAGCAGAATTTTATAACTGCCGCGAAACAGATGCTTATTATATTAAAGTCGGGAATGTTTCGAAAGGGGTTTGTAAACCGCTTACAACGCTTGTTGCCGCCATGGACGGTTTAATGTATATAGAAATCAATAAAAAAGTTTATAAAGAAGATGATTTATGTGATGAAGCCAATGAAATTTACATTCAGTTTGACGCGGAAGAAGTGAACGGCAATTACGATTCGGGGCGTCCCGAAGATTGGTGTGCCAAAGATGAAGATTGTGAAGAGCCGCAAGTTTGCGATAAGGAAAACAATACATGTGTAGAGTGTACGGAAAATGCGCATTGCACTTCAAATATATGTCGAAAAGATCACACCTGCGGCGAATGCACAAAAGATTCGGATTGTGTCAATCCGCGCCCGATTTGCGATACAGAAGCGGCAACCTGTATCGGGTGCGTGGGCGATGATGAATGTCAAAAAGCCAATATGAATAAACCTGTTTGCGACATGGGCACCGGTGCTTGTTGCGATGATCTGCTTATGACGTGGAACGGTAGCGAATGCGTGTGTCCCGAAGATTATAAAAAATCAGAAACCAGCTCCGGCAAAGCCGTTTGCTTACCCTATTGCGAGCAGGAAGTCGGTGTTGTCTTGTTAATTGACAGAAGTGCTTCTACTATTCGTGATCCCATTGATGCTGACAGTAATAATAAATATGAAGCCAAAATTAACAGAGCTCTTAATGCTTTAACCATACCGGAAAAGTTAAAAATAGCTGTTTATCTGGATGACGGAACATCAGAAGAAATTGTCAGAAATCCCCTTTCTTACGGTACTTATTCAGCCGAAACCATTAAAAATACAATACATAATTATCAGGTGCGGCTTGTTCCGGCCGGTACAACTTTTACGCCGGCTTTAAAAGATATTCAATCGAATATTTGTACCGGTCAAGAAAAATTGCTGATTGTGATGTGGACCGATGCAGCCCTTGATACGGCTATAGGAATAAACAGTCAGGATACGGAAATTTTAAGACGAATTAAAAATAATGAGTGTCCCGGTTCCAAATTTTATTTGATAGGACCGTCAAATTTCTTTTCGTCGATTACAGATGCTTTCTTCTCGATAGATTCTCTGCCGGAATCATATACCGGTATTTTAAATGAGGTTATTCAACAAGAGGGATGTGTTAAAAGGGAATAGCAAACTCATTGCCGGCTACAATCACGCCTACCGCACCATCTATGCCCTCTGTGAGTGAGGTGCTGAAAAAGCATTTGTTTTTATTTTCAATAAAATAAATGTAATACAGAAAACGACGGAACATTTATCCGTCGTTTTTTAGAAAACGTTTAAATAATATTCTAGTTCTTTTTCTTTTTTATCGGTTGCATGGTATCTCCCTTTTGCAGCACATTTCTGTTATGCACTGATTTAGAATCACCATCCACATCACCCCAGCAATGTTTAACCTGTATCTTTTTTCCAGTTTTTTTATCTGTTCTGGTGCAACCGTTTACTATGGTTTTGGGAACATCTTTTCTGTCATACATTTGAAAATCTCCGGCATTTGCTTCAAAAGAACCCATAATTGAAAACGCTAAGCAAGCCGGTATTAATAATAGTAATTTTTTCATTTTTCCTCCTTTTTTGCATTTATCCGTAAGAATCATAAATTAAATATATGATTTTTGCAACACTTTTTTAAAATTTTGAAAAAAATTATTTAAAGTGCAATTTTTCAATCTATGCGGTTGATTTTTTGAATTTATCTTATATTCAAATATTTTATTCTTTTAATTTCTTATTTATTTTCATATGCTAATTTATTTTTGACTCGTTCAACTTAATAGAACGTTTTTGTCAATCGAAATATGCATAAAAAACGCATTTTTTTCGAAATAAAGATAACACATTGAAAATAATTAAGAAAAAAGAATTTTTTATTTCAAAATTTTAATTCATGTCATCTTTTTTGCCGTCTGAACAAAAACGTTGGTTTATGTTTAACTGTGTATGTTGTATAAACCATTATTTAAAAGGAGTTTTTATAATGAAATATTCAAAAACGGCACTTATGTATTTATCACATGAGTATAGTCATATTTTAAAGAAATGTGCATTGTTAAATGCCGCACTTTTAATCGGTACAATGTTGTCGTTGCCCGCCAGCGCAGAAGAAGGCAAAATCAATGCCTTACACTATGATGAAAATGGCGCCATTAAACAAGAGGCAACCCAATCAGGTACGATTAAGTATGAGGAAGATGGCGATAATCTTCAAATTACGGCAGATGGCTGGAAAGACGCAAATGCTGATTCAGTGTATTCGGACGGAATAGCAAGTTATGCAGCAGATAAAGATAAGCGAAAAACTAACATTCATAACAGTCGTTTTACCAATAATAACAGCCTTGCTTTGGTCTTGTGGCATGAGGGTGATAGCACGGAAGCGAAAGAGATTAAAGTTGTAGATTCTTATTTTGAGAACAATGTCATGAATCCTGCAAGTAAAAAAGGTGGCGCAGTGGCGGTTCTTGCAAATTGGTGGGTCAACAAGGGAAAAGAAGGGAAAACAACCTTTGAACGTGACATATTCAAGCATAATCAAGCCTCAGGTAATGGGGGTGCCATTTATGCCGAGCATAGTTTTGTGAACATTGCAGATAGCACTTTTGACGGCAACACGGCTGCAAATGGTGGTGCATTTTATCTGGAGAGAAGAACTGAAACTTGTGGCGACGCCACTTTAACCGTTACAGGCACAACATTCACAGGAAATAAAGCCAGTGAAAAAGGCGGTGCTATTTACAATAAAGGCGGTAATCTGACCATTACAAACACGACTTTCAGCGGTAATACGGCCAAAGAAGGTGGCGATATTTATAGTGAAGGCGGCTCTATCAAATTCACCGGAGATATCACGTTAGATAACGGTATTGGCGGCAGCGGTGATATTACCTTTGCAAAAGGTGCTTCATTAACCGCAACGTTGCAAGCAACAACCATTTTGGCAAAATCGGTCACATTTGAAGGGGAAAACACAATCAATCTTCAAATTAAAAACGGTTTTGTCAATGATAGCGAGCATTATGACTTTATTACTTTTTCTGGCGATAATGCAAGCAAAACTGTTACAAATAAAGATAATGTCACATTGTTCAACCCCGTTTATGACTTAGCCTTAAATGATGACGGAACAGTAACGGTGAAGGGCGTCCTGTCGGCTGATCAAATTGTCCAAAAACTTGATGTAGCCGTGTCTGAAGAAGAAGCCGGTACAATCGGCGCATTGCTTGAATCCAATAATCACGGTACGGATCTCGGCAACCAAGTGACTGATGCCATTTCCACCGCGTTGCAAAACGGTCATCAAGCCGAAGCCGTGCAAGCAGTTCAAGAGTTAGCACCGACCACCTCGCAACAGGTGATGGGTGTTACACAAAGCGTCAACGAACTGTTGACAAACGTGACCGGTACACGGATGAGCGCTTTGGGTAAAGCCGGCGGTGATGCCTTTGTGGGCGGTTCCGTTTGGGTGCAAGGCTTGTACAATCACTCCGAACAAGATGCATCGGCAGGCAGTGCCGGATTCGATGCCGATACGGAAGGTATTGCATTCGGTGTTGACGGCAAAGCCAACGATGCAATAACCATCGGCGCCGGTTACGGTTATACCAAAACAAACGCCAATTCGGACGGACGTAAAATTGATGTAGACGGCCACAATTTCTTCGTCTACGGACAATATAAACCCGAAAAATTCTACATCAACACGTTGTTAAACTACGGTTTCAGCAAATACACGGAAAAGAAATCTCCGATGGGTATTATCATGAAATCGAAGTATGATGTGAACTCTTTCGCAGCCAATTTAATGACGGGATATGACTTCGACAACGGGATTACGCCGGAAGCCGGATTACGTTATGTGTTGGCTGATCAAGAATCCTACAATGACGGCGCACAAAATGTTTCTACGGATAAGAACGATGTGCTGACGGCAATCATGGGTGTGAAATATACGGCAAACGTGAAGGCGAACGAGTGGAAATTGGCTCCGAGCGTGCGTTTGGCGGCCACTTATGATTTAATGAGTGATAATTCCAAAGCGAACGTGAATGTTATCGGCGGCGGCAACTATCAAATCACCGGCGAACGGTTACATCGCTTTGGGGTCGAAGCCGGAGCGGGTGTGACTGCAACACTCCGGAATGTGGATTTAACTTTGGATTACAACGGCGGTTTCCGCAAAGATTTCCAAAGCCATACGGGAATGTTGAAAGCAACGTATCACTTTTAATTTCTTCTTGTAACCTAAAAGTTCGGGCGAGGTGTTTTTCACCCCGCCCGTTCTTTTTATGCGGGAAACCGATATCTGATTTCCGACTTGCTTTTCTGTTGACGGATGATAGGATTATTTCTTGGTTAGAAAACAAATGATGCAAATTTTTCTGCTTGACATTGATATAAAAAGCTTTTATTCTGAAAATAAGGCAAGTGATGTGTGCCCCGAGGTGTGACAA
>CANQUX010000010.1 GCA_947627155.1 uncultured Alphaproteobacteria bacterium
ATGGAAGAAAATATCCTTTATCAAGCGGTTACATTGCCAATGGAAGCGGATCTCATGAGCGATATGGAGCCGACATTCTCGCAAACATTGTTTCAAATGATAAAAGAAAAAGGAATCTCCGAAACAGAATGCTATAAAAACGCGAATCTTGATCGCCGATTATTTTCAAAGATCCGGAGCAATGATGACCGCGATGGTTTGATTTGGACAACATTAGGTTCAAAAACTATGGAATTGGTTCATCAAAACCTAGGAGTCGGTGACGTTCATGACAATATTGATATTTTGCATATGGATAGCGAGCTAATTGATGAGTTTATTGAAAAGTAAAAAGATATTAAAAAGGTTTACAAATACATTGAGCAATATTACTAGGAGTTAATTTATGAAAATATCAAAATTGACTATTGAAAATTTTAGAAATTTATCAGGAGTTCATATAGATTTTTCTGATGATATCAATATTATTGTTGGAGAGAATAATATAGGAAAATCAAACTTGTTATATTGTATTTTATCAATACTAACTGGGAAAAAATTTGAAGAAATAGATTTCTTTGATAAAAATCAATCTATAAGTATTAATTTTACTCTGCAATTAGAAGATGAAGAACTTGGGGTATTTGATGATTTTTTTGATGCTCAAGACCATCATTCTATTAACATTGTAGCAACACAGAATACTCCTGATGATTATATTGTTTATACTCATAAGGAAACCCAAGCTCCTATATCACGTGCAGACATTGTTAACAGTTTGAATTTTATTAATTATGACTCATTAAGAAATCCTAAAACGGAAATCACTTTTGCAAAAACAAAAGGTGTTGGATTATTTCTAAATTACATCATTGAGAAATATTTATCAAAAACTGACAGTACATTATACTTGGTTGATGAAGAAGTACACAAATTAAATGAATATATTCAGAAAATACTAGTAAAACTCGCTTGTTTTAAAAAATTTGATATTGTCATAAACGCATCTAAAGATCCATCAATTATCTTACCTAAAATTTTTGAGCTATATGACAATAATAATATTCCATTAGAGCGTTCAGGTTATGGTATTCAGTTTAACATATTAATATTGCTATCTATTTTAGAGAAGATAGTTAAGTTTTCTAAAAATAACAAAACTGCGGAAACTAAAACATTTCACTGTATTATATCGTTTGATGAACCAGAAATTCATTTAAGTCCTTTTTTGCAAAGGAGTATATTGAATAATATAAAAAATATAGCTCAAGGAAAAGATGAAGACTTCAACAATATGATAAAAGAGTTATTCGATATAGATAAATTTACGGCTCAACTTTTGGTGTCGACACATTCAAAAGAAATTATAGAAAATGATTATCATAAAATTATACGTTTATATAGTAATGGTTCTAATGTAAATGCTATCAGTGGAAAGAATCTAAATATTGAAGCTGAAGAAAAACATTGGTATAAAGAATTTTCCTATATTAAAGAGACAATGTTTGCTAGAAAAGTTATAATTTTTGAAGGTGATAGTGAACAAGGAGCTCTATGTTTTTTTTCAAAAAAAATAAATGTAAATTTAGATGAGCACAATGTATCATTAATCAAAGCTTCTGGAGCCAATAATATTTTGCCTCTAGCTAAATTATTTGAGGCCTTTAAAATAACACCTATATTAATTTATGATAAAGATAAATTTGATGACTATCAGGGAAAAACAAATTTAAAAAAAGAACTAGATGATTTTGGAAGCAATGTCTTTAGAACTAATAGTAAATGTTTTGATAGTGAAATGGTTTTTAGTTTATATACTAATCAGGGGATAATAGTTTTAGACAAAATCAGAAAAGAATTTAAGCAAGATATTATTCAAAATACATCAATTAACAAGATTAACAAGCAATATGGTATAAAAATACCAGAACAAGATTACAATTTTACATCGTATAAATATCCAGATGAAACATTAAAATATATGTATGTCTCATATTTTCAACAACATAAGACCGTTTTATTTGGACAATTTGTTGGAGAAGAATGCCCAGAAGAATGTATCCCGGAATGCTATAAAAATGCTATTAAGAAGGCAATAGAATAATGAGTTATACAGAAGATGAAATAAGAAAAATACATGGAAATGATAAAGAGCAACTAGATATTATCTTTTCTAAAGAAAAAAGAATTATGGTTGAAGCGGCCGCAGGATGTGGAAAGACGAAAACTCTTGTAAGTAAGTTGGCCTATTTATTGAGTACTCATAGTATCCCTAATAACAAAAAAGTTATGGCTTTAACATTTGGCGTAAATGCGGCTTATAAAATCAAGAAAGAAGTTTTTGAAAAAATTCCGGCTCTTATGAATACGACAGATAAGGATTTAGAGAAGAAGATATTAGTTACAAATTTTCATGGCTTTGCCAGACGAATTTTAAGAAATTATGGTTATATATTGCATGAAAACCTTTTACGTATCAATGAATTCAATGTTGTGGACGATGGAAAAGTAGAAACACTCACAAGATTAGATATTGGAGTACTTAAAGATGAAGCAATGTTTATGAGTGACTATTCTTTATGGATTAAACAAAACAATATTGATGCAATTAAAAAAAATTTTAAGAAGTATATTGATATAATAATTTCTAAATTTTTGCCCAGCAAACATATCACCTATAATGCAATTTTAATGTTAGCATTAAAAGTTTTATGTTCTAATGATGAGGTTTTACACTTTTACCAAAAGTTTTTCCCTTATATTATTATTGATGAATTTCAGGATACAGGATTTTTTAGTTGGACATTGTTACAGTGCTTGATTACAACAGATACATATTTGCTTTTTATGGGGGATCCTCTACAGAGAATATATGGTTTTATTGGTGCTATTCCAAACTTAATGGAGGAAGCACAAAAACAATATTCTATGAAACAACTCAAAATATCGACTAACTATCGATTTAAAAATAATCAAGATATGTTGTTATTGGATCAAAATATACGAAAAAATAGTATTAGCGACTTCGCTTCTATTACGGATGATGCCACTGTTCCCGTTTATTTATGTGATACGCAAGCTGAAGAAGCTTTATATGTAGTAAAAAAGCTTCAATTTTTGTTAAGAAAAGATGAAAATAAAATAGCCATTTTAGTTCAATCTAGAATAAATAATTTAAATTTGAAATTTATTTTAGACACTTTATCAGAAAACTCCATTCCCTATTTTAATGGATTTTTCAGCGAAGAAAGTTCCTCCTATAAAAAATTTCATCAAGATGTTCTGGATATATTTATCAGTTGTTATAAGAACAGTAAATATAAATCAATAAACAAAAGCATTTTGACCAAAGTTTACAGCTCAATACAATCATTATATGAAGGCAAAACCGACGATGAAATAAACTCGTTAATGAAATTATTAAAGGTATTTTTTATACACATCACCACAGATAAATTGTTTTTAAGTAATGATGAAAAATATATGTTAATAGTAGATGTTTTATCTAATAATGCGCTCAAACAATCTATGGAATATTTAGACGAAAATATCATTGTTACAACTGTGCACAGTGCAAAAGGACTTGAATGGGATTATGTAATAATGCCAGATATGGAAAGAAATAGCTTTCCCAATTACATGTCTTTATGTTTTTCTTGCAGCGAATTGTCAAATAATAGTACTTGTAAAGCATGTTGTCTGGACGACAAAACAAAATCACTTGATAAGTATATAGAAGTTTTAAGTTTGTTTTATGTAGCAGTAACACGAGCCAGAAAACAAGTATTTTTTTCAGCAAGTTTAGAAGCACTAAATAGAAATATTACAAAATACAGTTGTTTACTGTCTTTACCAGGAATAAAACTAAAATATGATTCTTGTTAGCAAATAAGTGGCTTCGCCCTTAAATACATTCCCAGTGGCCGTTTTTGTCGGCACCAATGCGCTTTATGAACCCGTTTTCTTGAAGCTTTTTCATGTTCGCTATAATATTTTTTCTTGCCATTCCAATTATTTCGGCAAGTTCTTCTTGTGTTGCAAAAGGATTATCTTTAAGCGCTTCTATGATTCTCTTTTGATTTACAGTCACCTTTACAGATACCTTTGCAGTCACCTTTTTCTCTGTTTCTATAATTTCTTCTATTGTTTTCAAAATTAAAGAAAGCATAAATTCTATAAATTTTGTACTGTTTGCTTCGTTATCACTGACTTCAAGAACACCATAATATTCTTTCTGGTTTTCTTTGATTAAAGTTTCAACGGGAAGCCACGCAAAAATCTCTTTCCATTCTTTCAAAATCACACTTTGCCACAATCTCCCCATTCTGCCGTTTCCGTCTTGAAAAGGATGAATAAACTCAAACTCATAATGAAAAACGCAACTTTTTACGAGCGGGTGCACATCACTTGTGTTCAGCCATTCAAATAAATCAAACATAAGCCGAGGCACTCTGTCAGCCGGTGGAGCCAGATGAACAACTTGTTCCCCGTTAAATATTCCGACACCATCGGTTCTGTATTCGCCGTTTCTTTCAACAAGATCCTGCATCATCAATCTGTGAGCTTTCAGCAAATCTTTTTCATTATAAGGATTCAGCGACAAGAGCAAATTATAAGCTTGAATTGAATTTTTGACTTCCTTTATCTCGTTAGGATTACCTAAAACCTTTTTCCCTTCAATTATGGCCGTGATTTGTTTCAGGCTTAAACTGTTATTTTCAATAGCCAAGGAAGAATGAATTGTTTTAATTCGATTTTCTTTCCGCAGCTGTATGTGACGCGGATTATCTTTTAAATAATTGATCTCTCTTTTCCCAATTCTTGTCGGGTGTTTGAAGAAGTATTATCATTTTCCGGATATTTTTGCGCATTTTGTTTGATTGCGGAAATCAGATTGGGTTGTTGATTTTTGTTTTCAACTGCGGCAACTCCTTTGTCTTTTCCAAATATCCTTTCATATGCTTTTGGGTTTGTAACGCGCATATAATTGATGACGGCAGTTCGATGTGATTGTGGATTTTCCTTTTTCAATAATTCCTCTCTGGATGCTTCCAATTCATTAAATACGGCAACTTCTTTGTCTTGAGAGTTATATTGTAAAGTTTTTTCTTGTGTTTCAATCAATTTTTTTAATGAGGAGGGCATGGGAATATCAGTTTTAATACCTTTATCGCGAGCTTCCCTTATTTTTGCCAAATAGTTCATTTCTTCTTCGGTAAGGGGAAGTCCTCTATGGAGGAAATTGTATTCATCTATACTTTTGCAGTTTTCTCTCATTTCAAAAAACGCTTGTAGAGAGTAATCATAATCACAGTATATGTTTCCATCCTTGTAGAGGGGTCCGTAGCCATAAAAAAGATTATCCGCTCTGATTTGTTCATCGGTTAATTGACCATAATTCTGCCATCGTTTTCGAATATCCCATGATTTCTGTTCTTCATCAGTTAAACCGGTGACAAAAAAATCTTTTCCTTTTAAACCGGGATAACGATTGGTAATATAATTATGAACAAATTGCTCTCTGTCCTCATCATAAGGTTGTTGTGAAGCATAATCTTCACATATCCACTCTTTATGATAATTGTTGTAATATTTTTTCCACCAATTCACAAAACGAAGATCTGTATCTGTTAACTCAATGCCATAAGCAGCTGCCGCTTTTTTCGTTTTTTCTCCTTCCGGCTGCATTAAAATGTCAACCGATGCCCCAATGGTGCGATTAACGGCTTGTGTGTGAATAAAAAGTTCTTTTTCTTCATCGGTTAAACCGGCAGGAATATTTTTTTGATTTTTGCGCAGTTCGTTTTCATTTTTTTCAATCAACTTACCAAAATAATCAGGTTCGCGACCCCCACCAAGTTCAACCCAATCGGAGAGTGTTTGCCATGTGCTGCGATTATAATAGCATAAACAGTCGATAGACCGAGCTTCTGCTTCAATGAATTTCTTTTGTTTTTGAATCAGTTCGCGTGAAAAGGATTCGTTCAATTCATTCACGTTATCATCTCCTTGTCCGATATGAAGAATTTCATGAAAGACCGAGCTGTTATCTATTTCTTCCGGTAATAAACGAATATGTCTGGTTGAATAACGAGCATCACCCGCGGCATTGCTCTTTTTTAATGCTTCCCAATCTTCGGGCGTTGAGGAAATGGTAATGGGTTTACCGTGTTGAATGGTTTCGCGCACCAAACGACGCAAATAAGGTTCTTTTTCGGCGCTTTCTCTTAAATAGGTTCTTAATTGTTCTGATAAATCTTGACTTAATTTTTTTGTATCAAGCAAACCGAAATATTGTTGCCATTCTTTTTCGGAAAGCGTTTTATAAACGGCAAGCGCTTCTTTGGCGGAAGGTTGAGAAGGCTTTTGACTGTTTAAGACGGCTTCTGCTAAGTTATTTAAAAACAAATCATCGGCCGTATTGATTGCCTGAATGGCCCCGGGAACAGATGCATACAATTCCCCGGAGGATTTCTTTTCCATTCGCAGAATTCTTTCTCTCAACTTTTCATTTAATTTTTTATTGATTTCTTCAAGGGTTGTTTCCCGCACGGTTTTATCATTCGTTGCCATTATCATTTCTCCTAATTATTGCTTTATTTTGCCATTATACACGATTTTTGCCTTATTTCAATAAAAATATTCAACTTAATCAATGACCTTTTTATTTTCAAAAAACGTTATAAAACGCATCTTTTGGGAATTCATTTTTATCTCTGTTATAAAATTTATGCAAATTTTGAAAAAAAGTGCTTGACATCTTGATATATCTTTTATATAATGGGACTGTTCGGGTGCTGGAGGGCTATCGGCACGAACAAAGAAGACTTGGCCGGTCATTGTTTCGGGGTTTCCCGTTTTGATGATTGTGCCTTTCACCAAGAAAGGTTTTTTTATGTTCAAATTTAAACATGGTTTTTGCATTCTTCGCTGTCAGCCTTTTCATATCGGACACGATCGCCTGATTAAAAAAATGATGGAAGAATGCGAATTCGGAACCGTTTTAATCGGCTCCGCGCAAGAAAGCGGTACGGAAAATAATCCCTTGCCTTATTTCATTCGTAAAAAAATGATTCAAAACGTTTGGCGCAAAAGTGAAGCTTATCCGCGCCTTCGCATTGAACCCGTTAAAGATTCCCAGTTAATTCCGTGGAACGTTAACGTGATTGAAACAATCCGAAAAGCACAGCCGGATTTGCCGCAACCCGATATTATGTATGTCGGGCACGAAAAAGAGTATCTTTTTTTCAAAAACAATGTACCGAATGTGGGCGTTTGCTCGCGCACAACACAAGAGTTTCCTTTTCTTTCCGGAAATATGGTGCGTGATATGATCATGCTCCGTGATGAAAGATATAAACAGTTTGTTCATCCTGAAAATATTGAGTTAATTGAAAAAAACTTTTATGAGGATGAAACAATGTAGAAAAAGCTAGGGTTAGCTTTTTCATTGATTTGGGTCCTGTAGGGACAGTCGGGACAAATCAATTATCCACCTACTGTCAAGGAGAAAAAATATGATAAATTCCAATCAAAAACGTTTTGTCGGGACTTCTGTTTACGGTGTGAGAATGCCGATTATTTCAGAGGGCGCCGATATTGTTAATATAATTACCGATACCGTTTTAAAGGCCACGCAAACAACTTACCAGCCTTTAACGTTAAATAATCGGGATATTGTTGCCGTTACCGAATCATTTTTGGCACGGGCGCAAGGCAATTATGTCACACTGGATGATATTGCCCGCGATGTTTCAAAAAAATTTCCGACGGGAGATGTTGCCGTCGCTTTCCCGATTTTATCCCGCAACAGATTTTCCAAAATTTTGGAGGGCATTTCACGAGGTGTGAAAGGAAAAGTTTATGTCTGCCTTTCTTATCCGACCGATGAAGTCGGCAATGCCATTATGGACGAAGAAGAATTGTTTAATTCGGATATTAATCCGTTAAGCGATGTTTTAACCAAGAAAAAATTTCGGGAAAAATTCGGTGTTTTTCATCATCCGATTACGGGAACGGATCATATTCAAATGTATGAAGAAACCGCGCCGAATATTGAAGTTATTTTATTGAATAATCCGGTTGATATTTTGAAATATACCAAGCAGGTTATTGTGGCCAGCATTCACATTCGCAACCGTCATAAGAAAATTTTGGAAAAGAACGGTGCAAATGTTATGACACTGCAAGATATTTGCAACACACCCGCTCAAGGAAGGGGCTGGAGCGAATACGGCGTTTTGGGTTCTAACTTTTCCGATGAAGATCGGCTGAAACTCTTCCCGCGTGAAGCAACGGATTTTTGCAAAAAACTGCAAAAAAGTCTTTTTGCAAAAACAGGCAAGCACTTGGAAGTAATGGTTTACGGAGACGGCGGATTTAAATGCCCGAAAACAAAAATTTGGGAATTTGCCGATCCGGTTGTTTCGCCGGGCTATACCGACGGTTTAAAGGGCATGCCTAATGAAATTAAAATCAAAGTTGTTGCCGACAGTAACAAAGCCAATCCCGAAGAAGCCATTCAAGCGGCCATTGCCGAAAAAAACAACGGCTATACCGACTATGCACTGGGAACAACTCCGCGGCAAATAACCGATTTACTCGGTTCGCTGTGTGATTTAACCAGTGGTTCCGGCGATAAGGGAACACCGGTGATTGTTATTAAAGGATACTTTGATAATTACACAACCGAAGCGCCGACCGAATAACGGAACGTTTGATGAATTTTAAATTTAAAGAACGTTTCAGGCGTATTGTTTATACGTGCCGCCATAAAGTTGCGTATTTAAGGGTGGAAAAACAGCTTTTCGGCAAAAACACCATGCGCGGGTATTTCCATGATATTGATAAGATATTGCTTTATCTTGCCTTGTGGATTGAACCTGATCAAGTTCAGAAAATTCACCGCAAGCACAGCAAACATCATGTTAAAAATCAGCTTTTCAAAAAGAGAGAAGATTTGATTGACACAATCATTGATTGGGAATGCGCGCGCCTGACAAAGCCGGATAAGCCCCTAAACGCTTACGAAACTTTAATGCGATTTTATCCCGAATATCAGGAAACTTATCTTCCGATTATTCGCTCGCTTTTACCCGCGGAAATTCCCGAAACAAAGGAACAGGCCGCTTCCGGTATCAGCCGGGAAAAATTGCAGGAA
Organism: uncultured Alphaproteobacteria bacterium; assembly: GCA_947627155.1. GTDB lineage: Bacteria > Pseudomonadota > Alphaproteobacteria > CAAHEQ01 > UBA3637 > RGIG4140. The sequence goes on from CANQUX010000010.1 coordinate 9,140, forward strand.
ATGCGCATTGAGGCAACGAAAGTGCAACCTTATCGATTGCCTCAAACGCGGCGGACGAAACAGAATCAAAAACAAAATTTCAGACAGGAGTAAATATGTTAATTTTAGAGCTTTCGGCAACGGTTCTCGGACTGTTGCAAGGGTTACTTGTGCTTCTCAACAAGCGCAGCAACTGGATTTTTTACATTGCCCAGATGATTTGTCTGATTAGCTTTTCGTTGCTTAATCGTCTGTTTGGTGATGCGGTGAATAACAGCATTTATCTGGTCATGGGAATTGCGGGATTTATGATGTGGAAACGCGGCGTCACCCGTCAAATCACGGTGTGCAGCACAAATGAACGCCTGCTTTACATCGGGTTTATCGGGCTTGGAACGCTTATCGTGAGCGCTGTTTTACGTCTGACTGCCGACCCCCTCCCCTTAACAGATGCTTTTACAACCGTTTCTTCGTTAACGGCAACTTATTACATGGTTCGCCGCAAAACAGATACATGGCTGATTTGGTTTGTGAATGACATTTTTTATGTTTTTCAATACGGCAGACTTGAAAATCCGGCTTATTCGCTGATGGCGCTTAACGTTATTTGGACGGTTATGGCCGTTATTTCTTATTGGAATTGGAACAAAATTTTGAAAGGATACGAAAAATGAAAAAAGTTTATTTCGCAGGCAAATTTAACAAACTCCCGAATAAAAAACTCCCCTTGGCACAAAGACTTGTCAATGATTTCAGAACAAAACTGTTGGGGGCGCCCGAAAGGCTTGTTTATGCCAAAGAAAACCCGATTATTTATCATCGGTTTGTTTATACGGGACCTTTTTACAGCGAACAAGCCTCCAACGGTGACTATACGTCCACCGATTGTGAAACCGTTCTGCGGGCAGAAGCGGAGGCCATTTCAAAAAGTGATATCTATTTGGTGGTTTTCGGTGATCAATTTTCGGTCGGTTCGGTTGTGGAATTAGGTTGGGCATTGGCTCAAAATAAAGAAATCATCATTCTTTATCGCGAAGAAAGTTCCGTCTATGCCATTCGGTCGGAATATTGGTTTGCCATTGCCGATGCTTTAAGCAAAAGCACCAAAGTCAAACTGTTTCCTTATCGGCGCAAAAACGTTCCCCTTTCTCTTATCAACAAAGCTTTATCGGAGGTTATGTAATATGAAATACAAAGAATTCGTTCTGACTTTATCATCTTTTAACTGCAACAAAAATTGCCCGTACTGCACGGCTAAAATTACACGCTGGCCCATTGTTGACGATCAAATTCACCTTTTGGAACGGCAGCTCTTATTCTTAAAAGAAAAAGGCATTACTTTTCGTTATTTTGTTTTCAGCGGAAACGGCGAGCCGTCACTTCATTCGTATGAAACAATTCAAAAAGTGTGCAAGGCTTTAAAAAATGTGAATATTTTTGATGAAAAACGCTTTCAATCATCGGGAAACATTTTCTTTGAACCGGAGAAATTAAAGCTTATTAAAGATGATTTTGTCGTTGAAATTACCCGGGTTGCTTTTCATCCGGAAGAAGATATGAAAACGTTGGGTTATAAGCAAAATTATTTGGAATCGCCTTTGTTTCGCAAAGCAACCGTACGCTTGAATTATGTGTTAATGAAAAACAAAAAATTTGAAGAGTATTTAACCGATATTAAGCGCTATATCGATACCTATCCCAACATCGGCACCGTCAGCCTGAAAACATTGAATCTCAACACGCGGAACGATTGCCTTGACAATCCGCATTCTCAATGGATTATGGCACATGCCCTCACGAAAAAAGATTCGGATGATATTGTTCGATATATGAGCGAACACGCCGAATTTCAACGTAAAGATGAAAAGTTTTTCGATCGATATGAATGGATATATGCCGGAAAACCCATCACGTTTTATGTTAAAAAACTGGATTACGGGCTTTCCAATGTCATTTATTACGGCGGAAAACTGGTGAATTATCATCTGCAACCGCTTCATTTTTAAGTTTTCAAACGAAAGGATTTTACATGATAAAAAATCTGTTGATAATTATGGTCGTGTTATGCGCTCTTCATGCCCGTGCGGCTGACTTATTTGAACGCTATAATCAGCAAAAAAACAAATGGGTCGAAACTTACGGCATAGATTTCGGGCTTGATACCACTTTAAGTTGGCAACAAGTTGCGTCACACGGCAAAAAAACGCTTTTCAGAACATTTTATACGCCCTATTTCAATGCCCGCTTGTTTGAAAACGGACAATTTCATTTTTTAACAAATTTCGTGCGTTTTTATAATCAAACGGCAGCCGAAGCTTCGGCCAAAGCCGGCGTTGCAAATATGATAAACACCTATGATGCAAATTATAATGAGCTTTTGGCACTTTATTATACGCATCAACTGGGAAATTTTGAATTGGGCTTGGGACAAATTCCCATTTGCTATTTTGACGGCGTCACCGCTTCCGATTTGCAACGGCAATATTTTTTAAACAATGCCATTGCTCAAAACGGAACGTTTACTTATCCTTCAAGCGGTTTGGGCGGTTATGTTTCCGCGCAGATAACACCTGATGTCAAGTTCAGTTTAGGCGCCATCGATGCCGCCAATCCCACGGCACACGGCGTGCACGGCAAAAACTTGAAAGACGGGAAGTTTTCAACTTTTGCCGCTTTTCAGTATCAGCCGATTATAAACGGCTATCAAGGATCATATAGTTTGCTTGTTTATGATAAACCGTCGGTTCAACGGGCACCTGTTAAAAGTCAGGGTGTTTCGGTTTACTTGGCGCAAGACGTAAGCAAGCAACACAGTGTTTTTTTCCGGTTTGATGCATCAAGCGGAGATTACAGCCTTTTGAAACATTCTTATGCGCTGGGTCTGCTTTGGAATGATCCGTTAAAACGCGCCCGAAACGATCAATTCGCGCTGGCTTATACGTTGAATAAAGTGAATAAAAACGCCGTTGATACAAAAACTTATCATGCTTATGAACAAACGGTTGAAACTTATTATGACTATCAGCTTTATTCAAATATTTCCTTGCGTCCCGATGTGCAATTTTACGTCAATCCGGCGTTTCGGAAAAAAAGCACTGCCACGGCGTTTACGTTCAGCCTTTATTTTAAAATCTGAAATAAGGGAAACGCATAACAGTGTGTAAACCGCGCGCTGCGCTAAAAAAATTCACGAGAGGAAGTCGGTAACCGTTGTATATCAAGGTTATTTTACTTCCTCTTTTATTCATTCCGCAACACATAAGGCATTATGAATTGATGCATTACGTGCACAAGGTTCCAAGCGTTTATCATGCCATAAGCCGTTGTGTATATATGCATGATACGGTGCGCCACAAGCAGAATCACCGTCGATAGTGCTTGTCCATACGGTAATGGTCCATGTCGGAGGCGTTTCGTTATACAATTTATGCCGTAAATCACTGTTTTCACAATTGAGATCATCCAGTGTACACCCCAATTCCTCTATACTTATCAAATGGTAAGGCTTATTTTCTTGTTTCGCAATCGCTTTACAAAAGTTATCGGCCCCCCACCAATTCAGCGTCTCTGTCGAGCTGAAATAGGTGCGACCGTTTATCGTTTTTTTATTATAATTTCCCGCTATTTTTCTACAGTGCGTATTATCACTTGCCGAGATTACCGGGGCTCCGTTTTGGCAGGCGCTTATCGTTATACTGCAATATTCATCGGTTGCACAATTCTCATTTGATGTACATCCGCAAAATTCGCCGTTCCACGGTTGATCTGCAGGGCACTCCACGCATTCATTGCCATTCCACAAAGGTTTATTCGGATCAAGTTCATAGCAGCTTTTGCAGGTATGGCTTGTCTCCTCACATTGCGGCCTCTCCTCGTTTTTGCAATCGCTATACGTTAAGCATTCCACACATGTATCGTTATACCATATGGGCGTTTCCGGCGGACACGATTCGCAATTACCTTGTTCAACATTACAACGTGGTTTGCTAGTTGGACAATCCGTATTTTCTATACATTCCACACATTCATTATTTTCTACATCACAAATAGGTCTTGAAGTGTCACAATCTTCATCTTTGGCGCACCAGCCTTCGGGGCGCTCCGAATCGTAATTGCCGTTCACATCTTCTGCATCGAATTGAATGTAAAATTCATTATTTTCATCACTTGAACATAAATCATCTTCTTCATAGGGCTGTTTATTGATTTCTATATACATTAAAGCGTCCATGGCGGCAACAAGCGTTGTAAGCGGTTTACAAACACCCTTTGAAATGTTCCCCACGGCAATATAATAAGCATCTGCTTCGCGGCAATTATAAAGTTCGTTTTTACTCTCTTTATTACCTCTGATGATGCAATCATAATCAACGGGATAACGATCATATTGTGTTGATAAATGCCCGCTGTAATCTTTATTTTCGGGTGTATCATCATAAGGATCCCCGAGCAATAATTCTTCATTCCCCAAAGCATATTTAACCTTTAAATCGTTGCGCATGAGATTGATTTCATTAGCGATTTGATTGGCCTGATAATAATTCATGGCTAATTTATAGCCCACGATTCCACCGATTGATAAAATAGCAATAATGGCGAGCACCCCGAGCATTTCAATCATGCTCCGGCCGCTTTGCGATTGATTTTCAAATTGTTTTTTAAGTTGCTTTGTCATTTTCCGACTCCCTTTCATTATACGAACAGTATACAATTAAACGTACCTTTAATGCAACGCGGTTTCGGAGGCAAAATTACCCTTAAATTTTGGTGAAATGGCCTTGTTATAACCGTTTGATATTGCATTTGTTTTCCCCTTAATTAATTTTTTTTTGAAAAAATCAAAAAAAAGTGTTGCAAAAATCGTACGTTTTTTTGATATAGATTCAAAAAAAAATCGCCTTGATGAGAGGCGACCGGAAGTTGACAACTACTCAAAGGAAATAGTGCGATATATTGACCAAAAGGCTATTCTACCACCTTCCGGTCGTTCAATTACTTACCTTGTTTATAAAAAAACAAGACTCGCAATCTGTCCTTTTCCAAGGACACCTTTGATGAGGTTGTCACACCTCGGGGCACACATCACTTGCCTTATTTTCAGAATAAAAGCTTTTCATATCAATGTCAAGCAGAAAAAGAGTTTTATTTTGGGGTGTGTTGCACAAATTAAACGTACGTTTTTTGCAACACTTTTTTTGCATTTTTGTAAAAAAAATTTATTTTGGCCGGAATTCATTGATTTTTCGAGTGTTTTTGAGGAGTGATTTTTTGTCTTTTGAAGGCAAATTTTACCCCTGAAACCGCGTTGCATTAAAGGTAGGTTTAATTGTATACTGTTTGTATTGAAAGGGAGCATGAACATGACAATGCAACACAGAAAAAAACAATTAAAACAGGCAGAAACACAATCCCAAAGCGGGCGGAGTATGGTTGAAATACTGTGCGTTTTGGCTATTATTGCTATTTTATCGATAAGCGGAATAATCGGATATGAATTAGCAATGAACCATTATCAGGCGAATCAAATTGCGCATGAAGTTAATTTGATGCGCACTGATGCGCAGGTGAAAATAGCGCAAGGAAATGATATATTAACATTGGGAGAGCCTTATGATGACGGGAAATTGAATTTTAACGGATATCCGACAGACTTCGGATTTGCAGATCCGATTCCGAATGTTGAAAATCCGAGTGATATTGAAGAGGAATATTATATAAATGTGTCAGCGGTACCGCAAGGGGTGTGTAAGCCGCTTGCAACCTTGTTAAACGGTTTGGACGGGAAAATCTCGTTAAAGGTGAACGATACCGATTTTGAGAATAATATAGATCTGTGTAATGAGAAAGAAAATAATTTAACGGTGGCATTTGCGGCAGAAGACATAAAAGGTGAAAGCTTTGCGGAGGGCTGGTGCGAAAATGATGACGATTGCGGCGGAGGATATTGCCAAAATCATATCTGTGTAGAATGCAAGGAAAGCAATGATTGCGGAGATTTCGAAGTTTGTGATCAACAAGAGGGCATCTGTACCACCGATTGCAGCAAAGGAGGATGTCAGGAAGATTTAAAATGCGATTCGCAAACAAACAGATGTGTCGAATGTCGAAACACAGATGATTGCAGCGGATTAGCTTGTAAAAACAATCAATGTGCCACTTGTTCAAGCGAGTCGGATTGCGAAGGAAAACACTGTACGGCAGTCGGCACCTGTGTTAAATGTACGGGAAAGCTCTCGAATTGGGACGCAACTAAAAAGGAATGTGTTGAATGTAACGAAAGTCATCCGTGTCCGAACGGACAAGTCTGTCAAAACGGTGTTTGTGAAAAATGCACAGCCGATTCGCAGTGCGGCTCGGGCAATCATTGCAAAACCGATGGCAGTTGTGTTACTTGCAGCGGCTCAACACCGTATTGGAACGCCACCACAAAACAATGCGTTTCATGTACGCAAAACAGCCACTGTTCGGACACAACGCCGATTTGTACAGCCGGTACTTGTGATGCATGCAGCGGCGATTCGCAGTGCGGCTCGGGCAATCATTGCAAAGCCGATGGCAGTTGCGTCACTTGCAGCGGTTCAACACCTTATTGGAACGCAACGACGAAACAATGCGTTTCATGTACGCAAAACAGCCATTGTTCCGGCACAACACCCTATTGTAACACAAGTTCCGGTACTTGTGAAGCATGCAGCGGCGATTCGCAGTGCGGCTCGGGCAAACATTGCAAAACCGATGGTAGTTGTGTCACTTGCAGCGGCTCAACACCGTATTGGAACGCAACGACGAAACAATGTGTCGCATGCACGGGGAATAGCCACTGTTCAGGGACAGCGCCCTATTGTGACACAAGCTCCGGTACTTGCGGCAAATGTACAGCTGATTCGCAGTGCGGTACAAATAAACATTGCAAAACCGATGGCAGTTGCGTTACTTGTAGCGGCTCAACACCGTATTGGAACGCAACGACGAAACAATGTGTCGCATGCACGGGGAACAGCCATTGTTCCGGCACAACACCCTATTGTAACACAAGTTCCGGTACTTGTGAAAAATGCACAGCCGATTCGCAATGCGGCACAGGCAACCATTGCAAAACCGATGGCAGTTGCGTTACTTGCAGCGGCTCAACACCGTATTGGAACGCAACGACGAAACAATGTGTCGCATGCACGGAAAACAGTCACTGTTCCGGCACAACGCCGATTTGTAACACAAGCTCCGGTGTTTGTGGCAAATGCACAGCCGATTCGCAATGCGGCACAGGCAAACATTGCAAAGCCGATGGCAGTTGCGTCACTTGCAGCGGCTCAACACCTTATTGGAACGCAACGACAAAACAATGCGTTTCATGTACGGAAAACAGTCACTGTTCCGGCACAACGCCGATTTGTAACACAAGCTCCGGTGTTTGCGGCAAATGTACAGCCGATTCGCAATGCGGCACAGGCAAACATTGCAAAGCCGATGGCAGTTGCGTCACTTGCAGCGGCACAACACCGTATTGGAACGCCAGTACGAAACAATGTGAAGCTTGCAGCGGCTCAACACCGTATTGGAATGCAACGAAGAAACAATGTGTCGCATGTACGGGGAACAGCCATTGTTCCGGCACAACGCCGTATTGTAACACAAGTACCAATGTTTGTGAAAAATGTACTACCGATTCGCAGTGCGGTACGGGTAAACATTGCAAAACCGATGGCAGCTGCGTTACTTGCAGCGGTTCAACGCCTTATTGGAACGCAACGACAAAACAATGCGTACAATGCACAGGGAATAGTCATTGTTCAGGGACAACGCCCTATTGTAACGGTTCTGTCTGTAAAACATGTGTATCGGTAAGTAGCAGTACGCCTTACTGGAACACCAGTACTAAAAAGTGCGAAGCGTGTCCGGCAAGCACACCTTATTGGAACGGCAGTGCTTGCAAAACATGTGTATCAGTAAATAGCAGTACGCCTTATTGGAACACCGGTACCAAAAAGTGTGAAGCTTGTCCGACAAGCACACCTTATTGGAATGGTTCTGCCTGTAAAACATGTGTATCGGTAAGCAGCAGTACGCCTTACTGGAACACCAGTACTAAAAAGTGCGAAGCCTGCCCGGCAAGCACACCTTATTGGAACGGCAGTGCTTGCAAAACATGTGTATCAGTAAATAGCAGTACGCCTTATTGGAACACCAGTACTAAAAAGTGCGAAGCTTGTCCGGCAAGTACGCCTTATTGGAATGGTTCTGCCTGTAAAACATGTGTATCGGTAAACAGCAGTGCGCCTTACTGGAACACCAGTACCAAAAAGTGCGAAGCATGTCCGGCAAGTACGCCTTATTGGAACGGCAGTGCTTGCAAAACATGTGTATCAGTAAATAGCAGTACGCCTTATTGGAACACCAGTACTAAAAAGTGCGAAGCGTGTCCGGCAAGCACACCCTATTGGAACGGCAGTGCCTGTAAAACGTGCGCATCGGTAAACAGCAGTGCGCCTTATTGGAATACAAGTACCAAAAAGTGTGAAGCCTGCCCGGCAAGCACACCTTATTGGAACGGCAGCGCCTGTAAAACGTGTGCATCGGTAAACAGCAGTGCGCCTTATTGGAACACCGGTACCAAAAAGTGCGAAGCATGTCCGGCAAACACACCTTATTGGAACGGCAGTGCTTGCAAAACGTGCGTATCGGTAAACAGCAGCGCGCCTTACTGGAATACAAGTACCAAAAAGTGCGAAGCATGTCCGGCAAGTACGCCTTATTGGAACGGTTCTGTCTGTAAAACGTGTGCATCGGTTAATAGTTCTAAACCTGTATGGAATGCGACAAAAAAACAATGTGTACAATGCACTGGGAACAGTCATTGTTCGGGGACAACACCGATTTGTAACACAAGCACCGGTGTTTGCGGCAAATGCACAGCCGATTCGCAATGCGGCACAGGCAAACATTGCGAAACCGATGGCAGTTGCGCCACTTGCAGTGGTACAACGCACTGGAACACCAGTACCAAAAAGTGCGAAGCCTGCCCGGAAGGCAGCACTTGGAATAGTACAACCGGCGAATGCAAATGTGACGGTAATAAAGTCTGGAAAGAGTCCAAACAAGCCTGTGTAGAGCTTGTCGGGGAATGCGAGAGCAATGCCGATTGCGGGGAGGGAGAGTATTGTTACATGTATTTTGGGTTTCAATGTTATGACGGCCAGGAATTTAAACCTTATGAATTTGGTGGAGCGTATAGCAGCAAGAGTGAATGCAGGAATGCGCGTGGCGATGCAAAAGAAGGAAAAACAACCCACTTTGTTGGTAGCAAAAGTGAGATGACATGGTGGAGTGCGGGGCGGTTCTGCAAGGCGTTAGGAATGAAGCAAGCAACGCGGGCAAGCATCGGATGTGGTGATGTGCCGTATGGAGAGTATTGTCAAAGCGAGACAAGAAATAATTTGTACGATGATTTTGGTAGCGAGTATGTTTGGATGTCCGATATGTACGATTCTTCCTGCTACGCGTACAGCGTTCTCCTCAATTACGGTTACGTCAACTACTACGGTCGCAACCCCTACCACTACGCCTTATGTGAGTGAGGCCAGCTTTTGAGAGGACGAAGCCATCGCCCACACCATGCCCCGCCTTTAAGACTCCCGTTCGGCGGGGCACCTCTCCTCTCTTTTCAGCCCACCACGCCGGCGCATATTCTACACGCCGGCACTTCCCGCCGAAAATAAGAGAGGAGAGTTATCACTTGCCAATAGAGAGAGAAAATATCGTTCGCATTTATTCTTTTTGCCGAAATGACTCTCTGCCGTTTTTCCCTATCGGCTCATAGCGATGCGCGCCTTTCAACAGCGCATTACACTGCCGATTTTGTTTGTCATCCTCCAAAATGAAAAATGATAAATTAACTGTTTAAATAATAAAGAAAAAGCATTCTTTTTTCGTTCCAATGTTTATTTTTTCCGCTTTCCGGATAAAAAATAATTTGAATGTCTTTCAGATTGATGTTTTTTCTTGCATTTTATAAAAAAAACGTTATTATTGTTACGTCTTATTTAATTTAAGGAGTTTTTATGGCAAAAGAAGAAGTCTTGCAGTTTACGGGAACGGTTACCGAAGCACTGCCGAATGCAATGTTTCGAGTAACGCTTGAAAACGGTCATGAAATTATTGCTCATACTTCCGGAAAAATGAGAAAGTTTCGCATTCGGGTAATGGTGGGCGATAAAGTTGAAATTGAAATGACACCGTATGACTTGTCAAAAGGGCGCATTGCCTTTCGACATAAAGCATAATTTTTTTCGACAATACAATTTCGATCGCGTATTGAAGCATACATTCACAAAGGAGAACGAACATGTCATTATTTATCGGTTCTTTACTGTTTGCAGGATTAATTTTGTTTACGGGTGTTCGATTTCTTTTGTTACCGGCATTGATTAAAAATCAGGCAACGCCGCCGATTACTTATTCTTGGATGATTGCCTGCCTTTTTTTAAGTGCTTTGTTCGGAATTCATTGTTTTTATTATATAGCGCGTTATTTTGCCATTTCGGCGGATAGTGCGGAACTGTTTTCGGGAAATATAATTTTATATTTAATAACGGGTGCCGTTGCTTTGTTGGTCATGCCGTTTTTGCAACGTAAATCCTTAATTATTCAATCGGGTGTTATTTTTGCTTTTTGTTTTGTCGGCAGTACGTTTGTTTCGGCGCCGAACGGCATAAACGCATGGCTTTTTTATGCCCTTTTTGCACTTAGTTGGACAGGGATTATTTTGTTAAATACCATACTGGATAGAATTCCGCTGATTTCTTTTGTAACGAACAGCGCCATAATGATTGTTTTGGCATTGGCATCCAGCAGTTTTTTTCAAATGTTATCGCCTGCATTATTGTCCCTCTATTTAAGTGCTTTATTTGTTCATTTATTTATTTTCTTGTTTATGAAAAAAACCGATTTGCCGTTTGAATTTTTTCCGGTTGTCTTTTTAATGAACTGGATTATCGGCTATGCGTTTTTAACATTTGCTTCGCAGGGAAATATTATTTATTTACCGGTTTTCTTCGGATATCCGTTAATGGAATTTTGTTTGGCAACAGGAGCGCTGTTACTGAAAAAACAAACCGGTATACTTTTTGCCGTTGAACAGGCTTTTATACGGCGAGCACCGGTTAAAATTGTGATTAAAAAAGTGTTTTATACCATTATTTTATTAGGATTAATCGGATTGGCAGGCATTAAATCAAGTCAAACAACATCTAAATATATTTTGGTTGTTTACGGTATGGCGCTTATTATTTTATATAATTTTTATATTACCTTAACCCGCAATATGACGAAAGTCAGCTTGCGTTCCACCGTTCAAGATATTATGATGGGTTTTAAGACCCTTTTAACCGTCGGGCAATCGTGGGTTGAAAAAGCTCCCGAAACCGTTCTTAAAGCGGAAAAACAGCAATCTGAAAAGAGCGTTCAACCGGTTCAAGAGAAAACAGCACCGGAACGTGTTTCAAAGTCTGCCGGAAAAACGAAAAAGAAAAAATCAACCCGCGTGCGCGGCGAAAAGTTAAAAAAGTAATTGAGAAAAAACGATGATTCCTTTATATGAACGTCCGAATTTAACCGGCGATGCCGATTTTCATTTACACTCCCCGTTTTTACCGGCGGGTGATCAGCCGCAGGCCATTGCCGAACTGGTGCAGGGCTTGAAAGAGAATAAGAAAAATCAGGTGTTGTTGGGCATTACGGGATCGGGCAAAACATTTACCATGGCGCACATTATTAACGAATTAAAGCGTCCGACATTGATTTTGGCGCACAATAAAACATTGGCTGCCCAGCTTTATTCGGAAATGAAAACGTTTTTTCCCGAAAACGCCGTGGAATATTTTGTTTCCTATTATGATTATTATCAGCCCGAAGCCTATATTCCCCGAACCGATACTTATATTGAAAAAGATTCGGCCATCAATGAGCAGATTGATCGGTTGCGTCATGCGGCGACACGGCATATTTTGGAACGGCGTGATGTGATTATTGTTTCGTCCGTATCGTGTATTTACGGTATCGGTGATGCGGAATCTTATTCCTCCATGGCGTTTTCTTTAAGAAAAAATGAAACCGTTGATGTGGAAGAAATTAAAAAACGCTTGGTTGATTTGCAATATAAGCGGAACGATTTGGCATTTGAGCGCGGTTGTTTTCGCGCCACGGGTGATACGTTGGATATTTTTCCGTCGCACTATGAAGATTTGGCATGGCGAATTGCTTTGTTCGGTGATGAAATTGAAAGTATTTATGAATTTGATCCTTTAACGGGTAAAAAAAAGTTAGAGTTAAACGAAATCAGCGTTTTCCCTGCCAGCCATTATGTCACACCGCGACCGGCTTTATCGCAAGCCATTAAAACCATTAAGGAAGAATTAAAGGAACGCTTGGCGTTTTTTGAGGCGAACGGGCAGTTGTTGGAAGCTGAAAGATTATCTCAACGCACCAAATATGATTTGGAAATGTTGGAAGCAACCGGTTCTTGCAAAGGTATTGAAAATTATTCGCGCCATTTAACCGGTCGCAAAGCGGGGGAAGCGCCGCCGACGTTATTTGAATATTTACCGCCCGATGCGTTGGTTTTTGTTGATGAAAGCCATGTCACCGTTCCTCAATTGGGAGCCATGTATCGCGGCGATTTATCGCGCAAATCCACCTTATCGGAATATGGTTTTCGCTTGCCCAGTTGCAAAGATAATCGACCGTTAAAGTTTGAAGAATGGAATGCCATGCGTCCGCGAACTGTTTTTGTGTCGGCCACCCCCGGGCCTTTTGAATTAAACGAAACAAAAGGTGTTTTCACCGAGCAGATTATTCGGCCGACCGGTTTGTTGGATCCCGAATGTATTATTCGTCCCGTTCAAAATCAGGTGGAGGATTTAATGGCGGAATGCTTGGAAACGGCCAAACAGGGCGGGCGTGTTTTGGTGACGACGCTGACCAAAAAAATGGCGGAAGATTTAACCGAATATCTGCGTGAAAACGGTATTAAAGTGCGCTATTTGCATTCGGATATTGATACGTTGGAGCGTATTCAAATTATTCGAGATTTACGAATCGGCACGTTTGATGTGTTGGTGGGCATTAACCTGTTGCGTGAAGGGCTGGATATTCCCGAAGTTTCTTTGGTTGCCATATTAGATGCCGATAAAGAAGGCTTTTTGCGCTCAACAACTTCGTTAATTCAAACCATCGGGCGCGCGGCGCGCAACGTGAACGGGCGTGTTATTTTATATGCTGATAAAATGACAAACTCCATTGAAACGGCGGTTTCGGAAACCAATCGGCGACGCACGAAGCAACAAGCTTTTAATGCGGAACATCATATCACGCCGAAAGGTATTGAAAAAGCCGTTCCCGATTTAATTAAAGACTTTAATGATTTGGTCGGCGGTTCGGAGAATAAAGCCGATGAAATTTCGGGTGATTTTGATGAAAACATTGCCGAAGTTATTCAGGCAACGCGCAAACAAATGCTGCAAGCGGCGGAGAATTTAAATTTTGAAGAAGCGGCACGGCTCAGAGATAAAATTCACAAACTGGAATCTTTATTGACTTAATTTTTGTTTTTTGATATGTTCGGCATTAAAGGAGTTTTTTTTATGCCAAAATTTTGTAAAAAGTGCGGTTATGTTCTTGGCTTTTTCATTGTGCTTTACGGCCTTTTTTTATTCGGATTATATTTGTATCAGGATCATTTGCTCTATCATCCGGCACCGCGTCAGGTGGAGGGGCTTTTAACCGAAATGCCCGATTTAAAAGAAGTTTATTATTCTTTTCCGAACGGCGACAGAGTTTATGCCTGGTATAAAGCCCCGCAAAACAACAAACCGACGCTTGTTTATTTTCACGGAAACGTTTTGTTTGCCGAATATCACGCCTTTCGATTAAAACCGCTTTATGAAGCCGGCTTCGGTTTGCTCATTCCCGAATATCGCGGGTTCGGTGATTTAAAAGGAACGCCCTCGCAAAGCAGTATGGAAGAAGATGCGTTAACGGCCGTCAAATATTTATTAAGCACGGGAACAAAAGCCGATAAAATTATTGTTTACGGTCATTCGCTCGGCACATACGCTGCCGTTTTTGCGGCGGCAAATCAGGAAAAACCTTTGGGCGGTGTTGTATTAGAAGCGCCGTTTTTATCGATTGAAAAATTAGCGGAAGAACGTTATCAGCCGTTTGTTCCCGTGGCGTTATTGTTGAAAAATAAATATCCGTCCGAAAAGTATATTGACAAAATCAACACACGTCTTTTTTTGGCGCACGGAAAGCGTGATAAAACAATTCCCTATCATCACGGGTGGACGTTATATGAAAAAGCACAAGATCCGAAATTATTTTATGCTTCCGACAAGGCAGGGCATTCCGATTTACCCGATTTCGGTTTTATGAAAGCCTTGACGGACTGGCTGAACGAGTAGATTATTCCTCTCTTTCCACGCACAAATGATCTTTAAACTCTTTATTTAAAATCTCGGCGTATTCCTGCATGGTTGTTTCGTTCGATAAAACTTGATCCAAATCATAGGTTTTTGTTGCTGCATCAAATGTACGCCCTTCAACGGAAATGTTATAAATAATCGATTGCGGACATTTTTGTTTCAAAGCATTAAAATAGGGATTATCTGTCATATCTACATCATAAAAAACAACAATAATCAATTTTTCTTGACCGGTACAAATATTTTGTGTTATATGTTTTAAAGGGTTTATGAAAAAATTACAGGGACCTGCCGGAGGCCCTTCTAACTCAATTTGAAGCGCGGCTTTAATTTCGGCCGCCGAATGTTTGCCGTATGATAAAGGCATTGGAACTTTATCATACTGACATACCCCCGTACCACAACCTCCTTCATCATAACATCCCGATAAATAAACGGCTGCTTTAAGTTTATCGGGAATGTTCAGCTTTGATATCACTTTTTGAATTTTTTGTGCATTTTCTTTATATAAATCTCTTGAATATTGGTTAGTATCATGATTTTTCCACCCTAAACTGCTGCTCTGATCCACCATTAAAACAATATCAACTTCCTGTTCACAGTAAGGCAAACAAACGGCTTTGCCGGAGCTGGTTTCTGATTTCTTATAGTCATTAGGACAAACGCATTCACTGCCGTTCCACGTCATGAGCGGATCATCGCAACAAGCACCGCTCGCTGTATCACAATTTGGCTTGTTTGCATCGGGGCATTCATCATCAACAGCGCACCCGACACAGGTTGCCGTTTCTTCATCACATATCGGGCGCGGATTGACACAATCCGAATCTTTTGTGCATTCACCGCAAGTGTGATTTTTTCGACATATATTTGAGTCACAATCCGCATTTTCCGTACACTCCACACACATATTGCTCTCTTTATCGCAAACTTGCGATTCTTCACAATCGTCATTTTTGGCACACCAACCTTCAGGACGATTCGAATCATAATTACCGTTCACTTCTTCCGCATCAAACTGAATATAAAATTCATTGGCTTCATCACTTGAACATAAATCGTTTTCTTTATAAACTTCTTTGTTAATTTCCATATACATTAAACCGTCCATGGCGCTGACAAGTGTTGTAAGCGGTTTACAAACGCCTTTCGAAACATTCCCGACTTTAATATAATAAGCATCTGTTTCGCGGCAGTTATAAAATTCTGCTTTGTCTTTGCGGATGCAATCATAATCAACGGGATAACGATCGTATTGTGTTGATAAATGCCCGCTGTAATGTTCATTTTCGGGTGTATCATCATAAGGATCCCCCAATATCAATTCTTCATTCCCCAAAGCGTATTTAACCTTTAAATCGTTGCGCATGAGATTGATTTCATTTGCTACTTGGTCAGCTTGATAATAATTCATGGCTAATTTATAGCCCACGATTCCGCCGATTGATAAAATAGCAATAATCGCCAACACGCCGAGCATTTCAATCATTGAACGTCCGCTTTGTGAGTGTGTTTTGATTCTATTTTGCCTTTCTTCTTCCTCGCGCATGATTTGTTCTTTATTTCTTTGCATTTCTGCGTAGTTTAGCTGATTTTTTCTTGCATATTTCGTCATTTTTGACTCCCTTTCACTATACGAATAGCATAAAATAAACGTACCTTTAATGCAACGCGGATTCGGGGGCAAAATTACCCTTAAATTTTGGTGAAATTGCCTTGTTATAACCGTTTGATATTGCATTTGTTTTCCCCTTAATTAAATTTTTTTTGAAAAAATCAAAAAAAAGTGTTGCAAAAATCGTACGTTTAATTGAGGAAAGAGAAGCAGGGAAAATATGTTTATTTTCGCTATTATTGGGGGAATAAATTCATATTATTGATAATCTTTTCCCCTATCGGCGGGTGGGACAGACGGCTTTATGTTGTCTGTCGCTATGGGTCGATAGGGGGAAAAGAGAGGAGAGGTGCCCCGCTGAATGGAAGTCTTAAAGGCGGGGCATCGGGGATCGACAACAAAAGTCGACCTCATTTGCATAAGGCATAGCGCTGACCGCCATCAATATGACCATTGCTGCGATTATTGTTGCTTATACCCCCTACATCAAGATTTAACATATACACGGCACAGGAATTAGGACCCGGATCTGTACCCCATGGATCTGCCAACCAATACCAGTTATTTCCTTGATCCTCTTTTCCGTTTTCCGCTTTTCTTATTGATTTAACAACATGACTCAATCCGTTTGTAGCAGAGCATATATCTTGTTTGGCATAACAATAACCAACCAGTTTTTTACTGAAACTATGGCAACAATCCAAATCAGAAATTTTGACCATCTGCTTATTATGTGCCTCACAGAATCGTTGGGCACTCCACCAATTCATACCCTGACTTGACAGGATGTATGAGCTGTTCGAGTCGTGATTTTGTGCCGTATACTCTGATTTCTTAACACATCGATGTATTACGCCGGCACAACTTCTTTCTTCTGTTATTGTGCCAATATAATAAGGAGCTTGATCAACCTCCCCACTGTCGCCGCATTCATAAGGTTGACATTCGCTTGTCAGACAGAATTCGCCTGATTCGCAATCATTATTACTTTTGCATCCGCAAAATTCACCGTTCCACGGCTGATCTTCAGGACACACGCACTCACTGCCGTTCCATGTCATGAACGGATCATCGCAACAAGCCCCGCTCACTGTATCACAACTCGGTTTGTTTGCATCGGGGCATTCGGTATCATCAGCGCACCCGACACAGGTTGCCGCTTCTGTATCGCAAATCGGGCGCGGATTGACACAATCCGAATCTTTTGTGCATTCCCCGCAGGTATAATCGCCTCGACATACATTTGAGGCGCAATCAGCGTTTTTCATACACTCTACACATGTATTGTTTTCCTTATCGCAAACAGGGGTTGATAATCCTTCACAATCGTCATCTTTGGCACACCAACCTTCGGGGCGCCCCGAATCGTAGTTCCCGTTTACATCCGCTGCATCGAATTCAACATAAATTTCATTATTTTCATCACTGGTACATGAATCACCTTCTGTGTAGGAAATACCATTGATATCCATTTCCAAACGGCCGTCCATGGCGGCAACAAGCGTTGTGAGGGGCTTACAAACACCTTTCGAAACATTCCCCACGACAATATAATAAGCATCTGCTTCGCGACAATTGTAAAGCTCATTTTTACTCTCTTTATTACCTCTGATGATGCAATCATAATCAACGGGATAACGGTCATATTGTGTTGATAAATGCCCGCTGTAATCTTTATTTTCGGGTGTATCATCATAAGGATCTCCGAGTAACAATTCTTCATTTCCCAAAGCATATTTAACCTTTAAATCGTTGCGCATTAAGTTAATTTCATTGGCAATTTGATCGGCTTGATAGTAGTTCATGGCTAATTTATAGCCGACAATCCCGCCGATTGACAGAATGGCAATAATGGCCAACACCCCGAGCATTTCAATCATTGAACGGCCGCTTTGTGATTGAGTTTCAACTTGTTTTAATTGATTTTTTTTGAATTGTCTTGTCATTTTCCGACTCCCTTTCATTATACGAATAGTATACAATTAAACGTACCTTTAATGCAACGCGGATTCAGGGGTCAAAATTGCCTTCAAAAAGCAAAAAATCACCCTTAAAAAACAGTCGAAAAATCAATGAATTCCGGCCAAAATAAATTTTTTTTACAAAAATGCAAAAAAAGTGTTGCATTAAAGGTACGTTTAATTGAGGAAAGAGAAGCAGAGAAAATATGTTTGTTTTCGCTATTATTGGGGGAATAAATTCATATTATTGATAATCTTTTCCCCTATCGGCGGGTGGGACAGACGGCTTTATGTCATCTGTCGCTATGGGCCGATAGGAGGAAAAAGATGATGTATTTTTAAGAGCAGTTGCACAAAAAAAACGTACGTTTTTTGCAACACTTTTTTGCATTTTTTCAAAAAAAATTTATTTAGAGGTAAATTTAATGCAATATCAACGGGTTACAAAAATCATGTTTTGACAATTTTTGGGGGTAATTTTACCCCTGAAACTGCGTTGCATTAAAGGTACGTTTATTTTATGCTATTTGCATTGAAAGGAAGTCGAAAAATGAGCAATAAAATGAAGAAAAAACAAGTTCAAAATCAGGCACAAGACGGGCGCAGTATGGTTGAAATGCTGGGCGTGCTGGCCATTATCGGGGTGTTAAGCATCGGCGGCATTTCAGGCTATAGAATGGCCATGTATCGATATCAAGCGAATCAAATCGCGAATGAAATTAACCTGATGCGTACCGATGCAAAAATGAAAGTTGCGCAAGGGGCGGAAAAGTTGATGTTGGGGGAACCATACGATTCGGGACATTTAAATTTTGGCAGTAATTACGGCGTTGAGTTTGATTTTGCCGTTTTTAGCGAAGCGGGAGAGCCTGAAGAGTCGGGATATTATATAAAAGTGTCGGGCGTGCCGGCGGGGGTGTGTAAACCGCTGGTGACGCTTTTAGACAATATGGACGATGCAATAGCAGTGGTGGTGAATGAGCAGGAAAATAATGCCGATTCAAGCGCTGATTTATGCACCGAAGAAAGCAATAATGCGTTAGAAGTTGACTTCTCAACCAAAGATATAGGCGGGGCGAGCGGTAATCCGGAGGTAACAGACCCGGAACAAGGTGATGAGCCGCATGAATGTGATCCGGAGACATGCCCGGGAGAATGCAACGAAGAAGGAGTGTGTGAATGCCCGGAAGGAAGCCATTTAAAAGGCGATGAGTGCGTGAGTTGTTGGGGCGGAAAGGTATGGGACGAAGGTAGTAATGATTGCGTTTGCCCGGCGGGAGCAGAAAAATCCGGAGAAGATGGCGAAGAATGTGCGTGCAGTACCGAGAAACCGCATTGGAATGGTACCGAATGTACGGCGTGTCCGGAAGGCAGTACTTGGGATAGTACAACCGGTGAATGCAAATGTGAAGGTAATAAAGTCTGGAAAGAATCAGTGAGTGGAGAAGATAAATGTGTAGAAATTGTCGGTGAATGCGAGAGTAATGCTGATTGCGGGCCGGGAGAGTATTGCTACATGTATTATGGATATCAATGTTATGACGGCCAGGAATTTCAATCCGGCAAATTTGGTGCGGGAAGTGGCACTTGTAAGAGTCAATGCCGGAATGCACTTAAAGATGCAGTAATAGGAGAAAAAACGAAATTTGCATTAGCGTGGCCAGAAGGTGCAGAAAGGAGGACTATGAATTGGTGGAGTGCGGGACGGTTCTGTGAGGCGTTAGGAAGGAAACAAGCAACGCTGGCAAGCATCGGGTGCGATGGTGTTGCTTATAATGATCACTGTCAAAGCGAGACAAGAAAGGATTTGTACGATGATTTTAAAAATAAGACAGATAGCTATGTTTGGATGTACGATATGTACAATAATTCTTCCTGCTACGCGTCCTACGTCAGCCTTGCCTCTGGTCTCGTCAACTACACCATTCGCTACAGCGCCCACTATGCCTTATGTGAGTGAGGCCAGCCCGCCGGCCGTCTTTTCCTTATGCCCCGCCTTTAAGGCTTCCATTCAGCGGGGCACCTCTCTTCTCTTTCGGCCAGAGGTGAAAATGTGCAATGTCGCCCTCATTTTTCCCCCTATCGGCCCATAGCGATGCGCTACTTTCAGCAGCGCATCCCACCCGCCGATAGAGGGAAAAAGGGAGAGTGCCACATTACTTTACACCCCCGCCGATAGAGGGAAAATATCAGCAACAACATTAAAAAAGCATAAATTTCCCTGCCGTTTTCTCATTCTCGGCCCATAGCGGAGTGGCGCAATTGCGCCGCTCCACATCCGCCGATAGAGGGAAAATAAGAAAGAAACCGAATACAGTCGCCCTAAAAAACAAATTATCATCAGCCGAAAATTAAGAAAATCTCATCGCTTGCAAAGTGAGAGGGGAAACATATCGTCAGAAACACACAAAAAAACCGCCTGCTAAAAAACAGACGGTTTTTTAAAAGTAAAACACCCTATTCTTCGTTGTTGATGGTGCGAATGTCAAAATACCGTAACAACGGCACGGCAATGAATATGGAGGAATACGTTCCTAAAATGGTACCCCATACCATAGCGCGCGAAAAGCCTTGCAACGATTCGCCACCCACAAACAACAACACCAGCACCACAAATAACGTGGTTAAGCTGGTTAAAATGGTTCGCGAAAGGGTTTCGTTAATACTGCGATTTAAAATGTTATCGATAGAATCGTGCCGGAACTTGCGCATATTTTCCCGCACACGATCATATGTGACAATGGTATCGTTACAATCGTAACCGGCCAGAGATAAAATACCGGCCACAACAACCATATTAAAATCCCACCCGAAGAGGGCAAACATACCGACAATAATAACCAAGTCGTGCGCCAATGATAACATACACCCGATGGCAAACGGCCATTCAAACCGAAACCAAATGTAAACGGAAATGGCAACCAACGCTAAAATTGAAGCCAACAAACTTTTGAACTTTAACTCTTCACCGATGGTCGGCCCGATGACTTCTACCCGTTCATATTTATAAGCGTTGCCCAATTCGGATTTGATTTGATTCACAACCGTTGCACCCGTTTCGCCTTCCCGCGGTTGGCATTGAATTAAAATCATATTGCCCGTTTCGCCGGCAGATTGAATGGTAAAATCTTTCAAAAAAGATAACCGGCCGCGCATTTCCTGCATATCAAACGGCTTATCCGATGAAACTTCCACCAACACACCGCCTTGAAAATCAATTCCGTAATTTAATCCCCGCACGCAAAGAGCCGCTACGCCGATAACTAACAAAATCAGCGAAAAAACATAGCCCGCAACCCGCATTTTCATAAACGGGAAATTAAAGTTTCTTTTCTTAAATAATTTACTCATGTGAACACCCTCTTATAAATCAATTTTCTTCGGCTGACGAACGGCAAACCACGCCATTAACAACACTTTGTTAAACCAAATGGCACAAAACATTGTTGTTGCCAAACCTAAGCCCAACGTAATACCGAATCCGCGCACGGAACCCGATCCCAACATAAACAGGAAAAGAGCCGCAAACAATGTGGTGAGCTGTCCGTCGAAAATGGCGGAAAAAGCACCTGAAAAGCCGCGCTTAATCACTTCTTTCGGAACGGTAATACCGTTCATCATTTCTTCTTTCATACGCTCTAAAATTAAAATGTTGGCATCAACCGCCATGGCCACCGTTAAAGCAATACCGGCAAGACCGGGCAAGGTTAACGTTGCGTTTAACAAACTTAATAACGCCAGCAAAATAACACCGTTAACAATTAACGTAACATCGGCAATTAACCCGAACCAGAAACCGTAAACAATAAACATAAAAATTAACACGGCAGCCAATCCGATTAAACAGGCATTCGTGCCGGCTTTAATGGAATCTTCGCCTAAGCCCGGCCCGACAACTCTTTCCTCCGCCACAATTAACGGCGCCGGCAAAGCACCCGACCGTAACAATAAGGCTAAATCGTTAGCGCTTTGCACGGTAAAATTGCCGGTAATAATGCCTTGTCCGCCCGTAATGGGAGAATTGATGGTCGGCGCGCTGATGACTTTACCGTCAAGCAAAATGGCCAACCGTCGACCGACATTTTCACGCGTGACATTGCCAAACTCTTTGGCTGCTGCCGCTTTAAAGCTGAACGACACCGCCGGTGCGCCTCTTTCATCATAGCTGCCTTTGGCGGAATCTAACCCGGCACCGCTCACAACCACACGCCGCTTTAACACAATGTAACCGGTTTCATCACCCGTTGCCAACATGGAATCCGGCGATAATTTACCCATTTGCGCCGCTTGCGGAGAGGTTTCTTCATCAACCAAATGAAATGTCATTTTGGCGGTTTTACCCATAATGGCTTTAATTTCCGACGGATCTTGCACACCCGGCAACTGAATGACAATGCGATCAGCGCCCTGCTGTTGAATTTGCGGTTCTTTCGTGCCGAGTTCATCAATTCGCCGCCGCACAATTTCAACCGATTGTTCAACGGCTTTTCGTTTCATATTTTCCAACGCATCGGGCGTGTATGACACTTTTAAAGTTGATTCTTCAACTTCAATATTCAATTGGCCGCTTTCAATTTTACGAATGGCCTCACGCGCGGCATTGACATCGGCAGCATTTAAAATGCGCACGCTCATCACGCCGTCATCAACCGTCAGCCCCGAAAAACGAATTCGTTGCGCCCGTAAATCGGAACGGGTTAAATCGGCCAGCGTGGTCAATTTTTCTTTAATCAAGTCTTTTGTATCGACTTCCATTAACAAATAAGATCCGCCTTGCAAATCAAGCCCCAACGTTACGGGTTTAAACCAGCTTTGCGCCTCTTTGGGCAGCTGTTTTAACACGGATTGCGGCACAAAATTGGGAAGTGCGAACACAAACCCCAAAATAACGACCGCCATAATTAAACTGATTTTAAGTTTTGAATATCCGAACATTTTTTATCCTTATTTTTTTGTTTTTTCATTGAAATAAACTTGCGAAACATAATCGCGCAACACTTTAATTTCCACACCGGAAGCAATTTCAACCGTTAATTCGTCGTCTTTCACGTTTTTAACCGTTCCGACAATGCCGCCGACAACAATTTTCGTTCCTTTAATAATGGCATTCAATTGCGCCTGATGTTCTTTCATTTTTTTCTGCTGCGGCCGAATCATCAAAAAATACAGCACGAAAAAAATCAACAGAATTTGAATTAAAACTTTCATTCCTTCGGGCAACCCCGAGGCAACAACCTGCTCGGCTGCGGGCGCTGTTTGCGCATAAGCTTGAGATATCAACATAAACATTCTCCGTTTTTTTATTTTTTAAAATTCGACAAATAATTCTCTACTATACAGTGTTATCAGAAAAAATCAATCTTTTTTTCTTCTTTTATTTGACATTTTTGCAATTTTTTTTTATGGTTGTTTCATCATTTCAGGCAAAAGGAGAAAAAAATGGGCATTCGAACACGCGTTGAATATTTACCGCATTATCAAAAAAAATGGGGATTGTTAAGCTATAAAAACGCCGATGATTCCGGTTTTGATTTGCGCGCCGCCGTTTCGGAAACAACCGTTTTAAAGGCGCATGCCGTTTTATTGGTGCCGTGCGGTATTAAAATTGAAATGATAGCTGATCCAACGGATATTTTTTCTTACGAATTACAAATTCGTGCCCGCTCGGGATTGGCGGCAAAATTCGGAATCGGCGTTGCCAACGGCCCGGGAACGGTGGATTACGGCTATCGGGGTGAAATTAAAGTGCCGCTCATCAATTTCAGCGATACCGATTTTATGATCGAACCCGGCGACAGAATTGCCCAAGGCGTTATTTGTCCCGTTATTCACACAATTTTCGAGGAAACGGACAAAGTTCTTGAAAACACAACGCGCGGTGCCGGCGGTTTCGGCTCTACCGGACAGAAATAATCAACCGCCCGATTTTAAACAAATAACACCGATTAAAATAAAGCCGATGCCGACAAAACGAATGAGTGCGGCGGCATCATGAAAAAAGATTAAACCGATGACAAACGTTCCGGCAGCACCTAATCCCGTCCAAACGGCATAAGCTGTTCCGATCGGAATGCTTTTTTGCGCCAAATAAAGAAAAACGCTGCTTAGAATCATGGCAATGACCGCCAAGGATAACCAAGCGACTTTGGCGCTTGAAATCACGCTCATTTTTAAACCGACCGGCCAACCGATTTCAAAAAGGGCGGCCGAAAGAAGATAAATCCATGAAATCATCTTGCTTGCTCTTGTTTTCTTTGTGTTAATAAAACACTATATGTTTTTTTGAACAGAAAAATCAAGAGTTCATAAGCGTAAAAAAACAAAATACCGCCGAAAAAACAACAAAAGAAAACTTCCGTTTTCGTGCATTTTGAAAAAAGAGGTAACTGTCTTAAAAATTTTAAAAAAAACATTTGAAACAAAAAAATAAACCACGTTGCCCGTCCGATATTCAGCCAATACGGTATCGGCGGCATTTTTTGAAATACTTTTAAAAACAGCCAAACCAAAAACAACGCATAGCCCGCCGTTAACCCCGATGTCATATACCAACCGAAAAATAACGGCGGCCGATAACTATGCGTCCATAAAAGCGTGATATATAAAAGGCTTAAAACACACAACTTTGGAATTAAATTTATAAACCACGGGTAACGCCAAAGTAAAATTCCGCCCCAAACGAAAGGTAAATATCGCAAGAAACAAAGACGATACCAATATGCCCCCCCCCGCAAATGTACCATACCACACTCAAACAGCAACCAAATTGCTATCAAAACAATCGTTCCGAGATTCGGCCGATTTGATAATTTATGTAAAAAAGGAAAACAAATTAAAAATTGAAAAAAAACGGGAATATAATAACTGCCCGGCGCCCCAACACCGCCCGTGGGAATAATTTTTAAAATAAATTCAACCGACCAGCGATTCAAAAAGAAACATTCACCCGCCAAAATAATAAAAAACGGCAGGGCATAAGTGAACAGGCGTTTTAAAAATACGTTCGGCCGAAACCAAGACAAAACACTTGCGGTGTGCTTTTTTTCGGAAACATACGAAAACAAAAAGCCCGAAATAACCATAAAAACCGGCACGGCCATATAAATACCGAAAGAATATAAAAAAGAGATAATCGTTCCGCGATTGGGCAATGTATGATTTAAAATCACACCGATAACAGCCACGGTTTTTAAAACATCCAATCCGACAAAAGTGTTGGTTTTTCCCCTCATAATTTAAGTATATAAAATAACGTTTTATTTGTCCAGTAAAATTTTTTCGGTAAAAAAAATAAAAAAGGGCTTGACAAATACATATACATGGTATAAGTATATTATTGTTATCAATTTGAAACGAAGGAGGAAATAAAAATGACAAAATGTACCAATCCGAAATGCAAAAATCCGAATTGTACGTGTGGCGATAAATGTTCGTGCGATGAAACGCATCAATGTTCCGAACACACAACTTTTAAAGCCGGCACCAAGTGCCATAATCCCCACTGCCACAATCCCGAATGCACCTGCGGGGATAAATGCACCTGTGACGACACACACCAATGTTCGGAATCGGGCAAAAAATGCACCAATCCGAAATGCAAAAATCCGAATTGTACGTGCGGGGATAAATGTTCGTGTGATGAAACACATCAATGTTCCGAACACACTACTTTTGAAGCCGGCACCAAGTCTCATTAACAAAATAAGGATTTGAAATGACGAAAAAACGGGTTCACAAAGCGACTCACACCGAGTCGCTTGCCCTTCATCAGGCAGAAAAGAAAGCGCCTCTTGAAGTCCATCATCACCATCACCACCACCATCACGATATCGGGCAACCGAATGAAAAAACGTGTTTTTATTTAGGGCTGTCATTCGGCTTAAATATGTTATTAAGCGTGTTGGAAATTGTCGGCGGACTTATTGCCGGCAGTGCGGCTTTAATTGCCGATGCGTTACATAACACTTCCGATGCCTTTTCCATTTTAATTGCCCTGATTGCTTTAAAAATCGGCCGTAAAAAAGCCGATTCAAAATACACTTACGGTTTTAAACGGGCGGAAATCATCGGCGGCTTTGTTAATTTGATTTTATTGTTTATATCGGGTGTTTATTTAATTTTTGAAGGCATAGAACGCTTTTTTTCCGTCACGCACATTGAAGGCGGATTGATTATCGCTATCAGTCTCATTGCTTTATTGATTGATGCGGCAACGGCAAAATTTTCGCACACGCATGCACATCACAACGTGAATATGCGTTTTGTGTTTCTGCACAATTTAGCCGATGCGTTCGGATCGGTCGGCGTGATTGTGTCGGGCTTATGCGTTTTATGGTGGAATATTGTGTGGATTGACGGCCTGATTGCTTTAATTATTGCCGTTTATATGATTTATCAATCCGTTATCGGTCTTCCCGAAATTTTACGCATTTTAATGAATGCCGCACCCGATTCGCCACGTGCCGATGAGGTTATTCAAGCACTCAATCAATTAAAAGGCGTTCAAAACGCGCACCATTTGCATTTATGGTATTTAAACGAATCGGATATTGCCGTTGATTGCCATTTGGTGGCCGACAATATGAATGTTGTTGAAGAAGCAAACAAACTGCTGCATCAAAAATTCGGTATTCATCACACAACCATTCAGGTGGAATCGTGCAATCACTGTAACCCTTGTGAATTATAGGAGAAAACAATGGAAAAAAATCCCTCTCACGCCGATAATTTACCGCGCTTAAACCGCATCAGCGGACAAATTGACGGTATTAAAAAAATGATTGAAGATGAACGGTATTGTATTGATATTATCAATCAAATTCGGGCGGCGCGCTCGGCTTTAAAAGCAGTTGAAATGAATATTTTAAATAAGCATTTAATGCATTGCGTGGCGCATTCTTTGGGCTCTGCACCCGAAGCGCTTCAAAAAGCGGAAGAATTGAAAAATTTATTTGCCCGCGTTGATGAGTAAGCGGTTAATCCCACGTTTCATCATCGGGAATCGGTTTTTGATTCATCCGATACGATTCCTCAAGCGCTTCTTTGGCAGCGGCATAGGAAAAACCCTGACGCGCCAAAGCTGCCAAATCTTTTTGAAAGGCAGAATCGTTTTGTGCGGAACGATATCCGCCTTTTCTTTGGCGTTTTAACCAAGTTAATGCGCGCGCCGTATCGGAATCGGTGTTTTCGGCTTCCAAAAATTGATTGACGAGTGCCTCATCAATACCGTCCTGACTTAACTTGCGCCGAATATAGGCCGTTGATTTACCCTGCCGACATAAAATGCGAATTGTCATCTCGGCATAGCGTTCATTATTAACATATCCCAAGGAAACGGCTTTTTGTACCGTATTTTGAATCCATTTATCGGTTTCCGGCGGCATATCCGCGCCGTTTAAGGCTTGCTTTTTCACGCGTCTTTCTAGCATTTGCCGTAATTTTTGCTCGGAGGCCTCGTATCGCGTTAAATAAAATAACGCCATATTCAACAATCTTTTTTCCGTTATTTGTTTTATCATTGACAAATGCTCCTTATTTTTCCATAATAAACCAAAATGAAAGGAATTGCAATGGATATTATTTTACCGTTTTTGCTGGATAACGGTTTTTCCCGCGGGGTTTACATTAACGCCGATGAAACAATTGCCGATATTTTAAAGCATCATGCCTACCCCAAAGCGGTGGAACAAGTGTTGGCCGATACGGTTATTTTAACCTTTGCGCTGTCGGCAAATTTAAAATATAACGGCACTTTTTCGCTCAACATTAAAGGCGACGGACCCGTAAAAAGCGTGTTTGTTTCCGCAACGCACGATTTTCAGGCACGCGGGTATGCCGTGTTTGATGAAGAAAAGTTACCCGAAGGCACCTTATCGAATACCGCCCTTTTCGGAAACGCGCAACTGTTGTTTTCCATAGCACAGCCGGGACAAGAGCCGTATCAGGGCATTATTATGCTGACCAAAGAAACATTGGAGGAAACCGTTTCGGATTATTTTAAACAATCGGAACAAATTAAAACAAACTTGGTTTTAAGGCGACAAAATCTGTCTCGGCGGTGTTTGTTAATTCAGCAAATGCCGTTAAAGCCCGATCAAGATTTGGAAGAAGCTGCCGACTTATGGGAAACCGAAACCGTTTTGCTCGAAAGTGTGCGTGATGCGGAATTATTTGATGCGTCTCTTTCGCCGAACGATATTTTATATCGTTTGTTTCATGCAAACGGCGTTACGGTTTTTGAGGCAAAGCACCCGACGTTTTTCTGTCCGTGTCATCGCTCAAAAATGGAAAAATATTTAAAAAGTTTATCGCCCGAAGAAAGAGACTCTCTTTTTATTGACGGGAAAATCACCGCCGAATGTCAATTTTGCGGTAATCAATTTATTTTTAACAAGGAAGATTTTTAAAATGCGTTTATTCCTGCTTTGTTTTTGTGCTTTATTGGCTGCCTGTCAGGCGCCGAAACTGAATCGTTTTGCCGTTCATACCTACACGGAAGAAACACCCGTTCAATTGAATGTTTCCGAAGTGACCGTTCAATCGGAAGTGATGCAATATGATCGACTGCCACATATTGAAAAAAAATTGCCGATTTCTCCCGAAGATGCTTTAACGGAATGGGCGGATAACCGCTTTTACGGCGCCGCGCCTTTATCGCCCGATAAAGCCGTTATCACACTTAAAATTGCCGATATGACTCAAACGGAAGAAAAAAATGCGCATTGGTATGTTTTTAATAATGATCAGTATAAACTGACCTATGAAGTAACAATTGCCTTTATGCGTGATGAGAAAGTTTTATATCAACACACGGTACAGGGATGGGAAAGCTCTTCTTTACCGCAACGCAGCTCTTTGGCCGACAAAGAAGAAACGTGGCAAAAAATGCTCAATGCCATGATTCGTAAAGTGAATAATCAACTCATTCAAGCTGTTCCGAAAAACTTTTTGTTATCGGCATAAAAAATATTGAAAACAAAAAATCAAGAGACGGCTGATGATCTCTTTTAAAGAATTAACACATATTGAACCGCATTTATCACTGTTGCCGATTGCAACGTTTATTATCGGCATTTTAACTTATTTTACGCTTTCGTTCGAACCGTCCTTTTTTATCATTTCCGCAGCGGTGGTTTTGTTCGCGGGACTCTTGTTTTTAAAATTAAGTGCCGGACAAAAATTTTGCATCACACTTCTGCTTTTCTTTTTTCTGGGACTGCTTATTTGCTGCATTCATACGGCATTAAACTCAAATCGTTTTATCAGTGCCCCGTTGTTAAAAGTAACCGTCTCGGGAAAAGTGATTGATACGGAAAAAAATCTCAACTATACGCAACTGGATATAAAAGTTTATGACATTACGCAACAAGATAAAACGTTGCAAACGGAAAAATCGGTTTTTCCGCTCAATAAAATGCCGAAAATTGTTCGGCTCTATTCCTCCGAATCCGATATTCAAATCGGTGATTACATTGCCGGATCCGTTACGGCTTTAACCCCGCCCGATATGCCTTTAACGCCGTTCGGACAAAATGAAGCGCGCCTGCTTTGGTTTGAGCACATCAGCGCCGTCGGTTCCGCTTATCAGATTAAAGTCATCAATCGCGCCCCGCCGAAAGAGTCAATTTTCACCGCTTTAAATAACATTATTCGCCAAAGATTTTTAAAAAATCTGTCGGAAGAAAACGTCGGCATTGCTTTATCTCTCGTATCGGGCTCGGCTGAATATATTACCACCTCCTCGCGGCTTTTATATCGGGACTTGGGTATATCGCACATTCTTTCCGTTTCGGGCTTTCATATCGGCTTGATTGCTTTCTTTGTTTTTTGCTTCGTACGCTTTTTGCTGAATTTAATTTTTTCGCAACTCTCAGGCATTTTAATCAAACGCATTGCCGTTTTAACGGCTGCCGGTGTTTGTCTTTTCTATGTGTTTTTGTCCGGCGCACAGGCACCTGCCCTTCGTTCTTATTTAATGGTATGCGCCGTTATGCTTGCCGTTTTATTTGATAAACGCGCCATTTCAATCAGAAATTTATTCTTTGCCGCTTTTTTAATTTTGTGTTTTAAACCCGTTTTGCTGATGCACATCAGTTTTCAACTCTCATTTATTGCCGTGCTTTGCATCACGGGCGTTTATACGCATTTTCAAAAACAATTGAAAGCACAACCGTTCTTTCAAAAAACGGGACTGTTTTTAAGTAACTATCTTGCATTTAATTTTCTGGTTACTTTGGCAACAACTCCGTTTGTATTATATGTTTTTCATCAACTGTCCGTTTTTACCGTGTTGGGCAATGTTTTATTAAGTTCTCTTTTCGCCTTTGCCGTTATTCCTTTATTGTTTTTAAGTGTGATAACGTTAGTGATTCCGCCCGTTTCCGATATGTTGTTGCACGGTGCCGATATGCTTCTTTCGCTTGTCTCGTTTATCGGTATGCCGTTGTCCGGTTTTGCGCACACAACCTTTTATGCGCCTTATTTTTACGCTTACGGGCTTGTTTTTTGGACAATCGGCCTCATCGGACTGGCCGTTTTTCAATCTCGCGTTCGATATGTTTTTATCTTATGTTTTCTTTTGGCGTTCACGGCATTTTTCGGTGTTGAAAAACCCGTAGCGTTCATCGGTGCCGGCGGACAATTTGTCGGATATCGAAACCGTAACATCTATTATGAAACGGAAAGCTATTATTTTAAAGCCTTAAATCAGGCGTGGATGACGTATGCCGATCTCAATCCCGAAAAACAGCACTTAAAACCGTTATTACCGAACAATTCGCCGCTTATCGGATTAAATGCTCAAAATTGTGCCAAAGCTTTATTATCCGTTTATACGGATGAAACCATGCGCACTTGTCCGCATTTAATTTATCCCCATCAAATTTATGCATGGCAAACGCTTTTGATTTTCGAAAAGAATAAATCATATCATCTTCGCCGGGCTTGTGAAACGAATAAATATCGTCCGTGGCGTGTGGGCTGTCCCGAAAAACCTTATTTTTATCTTTTCAAATGAATTTCACTTGATTTTTAATAAAATCATCGTTACAATAGCTGTTATGAAATTAAAGTTTTTGCTTTTATTGTTGTTTTTAACCGGATGCGCCTCCCAAGACGATGTTTTTCAGGGACGGGCGCACATGGCAGTTCGACGGGAAAATTTTTTAACCGGCCGGTCAATGGAATCCGTTGAAAAAATATTGGGAAAACCGTTAATGGAACGCAATGAAGAACCGAATTCTTTATGGACGTATCATCAGGGAAACTGCACGACGCTTGTTTATTTTAATGAAAATAAAGAAGTGGCTTATGCCGAAGCACGCGGAATGTGTCCCGTTATGAAAGAATAAAAAAATTTAAGGAGTTGAAATGAAATATAAAGTGACACCGCGCATTTTATCGGGATTCATGGAATTACCGCCGCACGAACAATTGATTTTTAATCGAATGAAACAAATTATTGCCGATTCGTATGAATCGTTCGGTTTCACGGAATTGGATACCCCCGCATTGGAATTATCGGAAATTTTGTTGGCCAAAGCCGGCGGGGAAACGGAAAAACAAATTTATCGCTTCAACAAAGGCGATGCCGATTTATGTATGCGCTTTGATTTAACCGTTCCTTTGGCGCGATATGTGGCACAACATCAAAACGAATTAACGTTTCCTTTTAAGCGCTATCAAATTGCCAAAGTCTATCGGGGCGAACGGCCGCAACACGGGCGTTTTCGGGAGTTTTATCAAGCCGATATCGATATTATCGGCAGTGAAAAATTATCTTTGGCTTACGATGCGGAAATTCCCTGCATCATTTATCGCATTTTTACAAAGCTGGGATTAAAGCGGTTTCAAATTCACATTAACAATCGCAAACTGCTGCAAGGTTTTTACGAATCACTCGGCTTGGCGCAACAAACAACCGATATTTTAAGAATCATTGATAAAACCGATAAAATCGGCACGGAAAACGTGCGCCTTTGCTTGCAGGATTTAGGCTTAAAAGAAACGGATATTAACACCATTTTATCGTTTTGTGCCATTCAGGGAGATAGCGAAAGTGTGTTCAATCAACTGAAAAAAACAGCCGTTGACAACGCCTTGTTCGCAGAAGGATTAAACGAACTTGAAACGGTTGTTGAAGCCATGAAAGCTTTGGAATTACCCGAATCGCATTTTGTGATTGATTTAAAAATCACACGCGGATTGGATTATTACACCGGCACGGTTTATGAAACATTCGTTCCCGATTTTCCGAATTGGGGATCCGTTTGCTCGGGCGGCCGTTATGAAAATCTGGCAGAATATTATACGGACAGAAAATTACCCGGAGTCGGCATCAGCATCGGGCTGACCCGCTTTTTCGACTTATTGCGTGAAAAAGATTTACTCAATTCCTGCGGAAAAACCACCACAACCGTTCTGGTGATTCCCATGAGTGAAAAGGAGGTAAATCAAGCTTTGAAAATCGGGCAGGAATTGCGCGCGGAAGGAATTAAAGTTGATGTTTTCAGTACCGACACAAAATTTAAAAACAAACTGGCTTATGCCAACAAAATGCAAATTCCCTATGTGGTGATTTTGGGTGAAACCGAAGTGCAAACACAAACCGTTGTGTTAAAAGAAATGGAAAAACAAACACAACATACCGTTCCGCAAAGCAAATTGGCTCCCTCCGTTCGGTTGTTGTGTCATTTAAGACCGACTTACCCGATTATTAAAACCTTCTAACTACTTAACAAAAGAGGAAAGCGTAACCGGAACCGGCAATAACTGCCACGCACTGTCAAACGGATAATGTGTTTTAACAAACGTGCGGGGTTTGGCATTAAAAAAGTCGTTATCGATTGTTTTATTGCGTGTGAGTTCCGACAAAGTCGGTTGATGAATCGCTCGTTGTTTTAAAAATCGATTCATATCGCGGGTATTTGTCATTTCGCGTCCGACAAAAGCTTTATCGCGCCCGCTCATCCAATAAGTATCGACCAAAATCCATTGTTTATCAACATAAACGGCATTCCAAGCCGCTTCATATTGTTGCATATCATAATTCGGAACAACACCGTTTTGTTGCAAGGCGTGTTTCACAACCTCCAATTTCGGATTGCTGCGATTCGGCTTTCGAACGTTCACACCGGCATATCCGTTAATCACAACCGCTTTTAAACCGGCAGCCGTGCATAATTGCTGATACAATTCGGCATAGTCGAAGGAAGTGCCCAAGCGTGTTTTTAAAATATCACCCGTGGGAACAACTTTTGCCTCCCGATTGCGCGCAGAGGCTTTTTTCGATTCGCTTAAAGCATAACCGTTTTTTTGAACCTGATAAGCAACAAACGAAGCCAATATCCGTGCTTTTTCTTTATCGGTATAACCGGGTTGAATCAAGTTTTTAACAATATCATCTATTGTTTGTCCCTGTTCAATCGGTAATGTGCGTGCTTTCGTATCCAATTGCGAATCCGAAGCCGCCTGCACATTTATGCCGAAACAAAACAAACTGAAAAATAAAAAGAAAATAAATTTCATTCCAATTGCAATTCCCCCCGTTGATACCCCGTATCATTCCACATACGCCTGCCTTCCACCTGCGAATGATACAGATGAACCGGTAATATGTCTCTTAAATGATCCATCACTTTCGTTACGCCGTTTTTCGGTTGTTTGGTAAAATCCAAGCGTTTGTTTTCTTTAAACAAATTAAATGTGGCAGCGCCTTTTAACAATCTGACAACCGCGTTGTAATCTTTATTTTTTCCGTAAACTTCATCAATCATTTGAATGGCGGTATTCGGCAAATTGTTTTCCAAACAAACATCCATTATTGTTTGCTTGTTTTCGCTGTTCTTCTGAAACGAATATTCCCCTTCCAAACTGTCTATCCGTTCAATGCGATCGGAAAAAAGCTCTTGCCAAAAGTGTTGCGTACCGAATATTTTTCCCATTTCGCTTAAAAAAACATCAAGTCCTTCTTTTTGTTTCAAAAATTCTTTTTTTTCAGATGCCTTTTTCGGCACGGTAAAAATATCTTTTCGAATAACGGGCGCTAATGCGTTCATATGAAACAACGTGTCGGTTTTAAAGGGGAGAATGCAATTTTCATACGGTTTTAACATTGTAACGAATAGTTGATAATCATGAGCCTGCAAGCACACATCGCCATAGGTTATGCGCGCCGATGAATCCCCTTTCGGAAGAGCTGTTTTATAAAAAGGATTTAATCGGGAACAAAAACCTTGATCATTTTCTTCAAACGCAAACAGCATGTCTTGAAATCCGAATCCGTTCATCCCTAAAATAATTTTATGCGTCCACGCGTTTTTTAAGGCAAGCTCAATGGCCTGGGCGCATAAAGTTGAATCTTTCGAAACGGCAGGAATTTCTTTTTCGGATAAATCCGGAAAAGCCGCGTGAATAATTTGACTCATTTGCGATTGTTTCGGCATAATATCTCCTTAAAAAACCGAGTTTATTATATTGTAAAAAAAATTTTTTGTCAAGTAAAGGCTTTGCCCTCTTGCAAACATAAAAAAAGTATGTTATTCATAAAAAAACCACTTTGACGATAATTTTAAAAAAGGAGAAGAAAAATGCGTCGCAAACTTATAGCCGGAAACTGGAAAATGAACGGATTAAAAGAACAAGGGCTTGAATTGGCCAAAGCCGTGACAGAAAAATGTCGGGGCAATTTACCGTTTGATGTGTTAATTTGTCCGCCCATGAATTTATTGGGATTAATCGGCAATCAAGAACACACAAATGTTTTATTGGGTGCGCAAGATGTTGCCGAAACCACAAAATCTGCCGGTGCTTTTACCGGTGATGTGTCGGCGGAAATGGTGAAAGATTTAGGTGCTTCTTGTGCCATTGTCGGCCATTCGGAACGACGCACGTTGCATCATGAAACAAATGCCGTTGTTCGTCAAAAAGCGCAAAATGCCCTGCAAGCCGGTTTAACGGCCGTTATCTGCATCGGGGAAACGGAAGCCGAACGCGACAATAATCAAGCATTGGAAGTGGTTGCACGGCAAATTCAAGAATCCGTGCCGACAACGGCAACCGCCGAAAATTGCGTGATTGCCTATGAACCCGTTTGGGCCATCGGAACGGGGAAAACGCCCACCACCGATGATGTGGCGCAAATGCATGCTGCCATTCGGCAGGAATTGGCAGCTTTACTCGGCGCACAAACAGCCGATCAAATGCGTATTTTATACGGCGGATCCGTGAAACCCGCCAATGCCAAAGAATTGTTGGCGGTTGAAAATGTTGACGGGGCTTTAATCGGCGGAGCCAGTTTAAAAATTGATGATTTTTGGGGTATTGCTTCCACACAATTGTAAGAGGGGGAGAAAATGTGTTTAAAAAGTTTGAATTTCGGGTTATGTTTATTACTGCCGATGATGACCGCACCGCTTGTTGCGTCAGCCGTTAATACCGATTTTTCGATCGATAAAATCACACAACAACAAACCATACTTTTTCCGCAAAATTTTGAAGTATCTTCTCCGGATAATTCCTATCGGTTTTCGAAAAACAGTCGTTCCGATTCTTTTCAAACTTTAAAAAATGAAGAAAAAATCATCGGTTTCTCCCAAGATTACTTAAATAGCGCCTGTTTGGCTCGAATCTCCTATTTTTATCCGAATTTAGGCCGGCTTTCAAACACAAAAATCAAAAGATATCTCAAAGAAAAAACACCGTTTCAAATTACCCGTCAAGACAGCGACAAAACCGACGGCAATCGATATCATTATACCGTCAGTGCGCATCCGGATCAAATTGATGTGTTTTTGGTGGAACAATTCGATAATAATATTTTGCAAATTCGTTTGACATGTCAAACATTGCCCGCACTCACACAAAAAGAAAATCAAAGATTATCATTGGACTGGGCTAAATCCATGGAAGAAAAACTTTCAACGGTTTTAAAAGGTCAATAATGCGTTTATTGTTTTTTCTTTTGTTTTTTATGGGATTTTCGATGCGTGTTCAAGCCGCAGCACCGGCGTTTGTCTGTTTAAAGCAACTCCCTGAAAAATTACAACAAAAATCACCGGATTCTTTTCAATTCAAAAAAATCACAAAAGAGGTGAGAAATTATGAAGAAGAACCCGGCGGCGCCGGTTGGGGATATGCCGTTAAATATCAAAACAATTACTGTGAAGTAATGATTTATCTTTATACACACCTGAAAAACAGCATTACTCCTGCAGATATAGAAACGGAAATGACGGAATTTGACGGGTTTAAACACACGGATTCCGTTCAAAAAGAAATTGATAATTTTTCTTTTTCATTCGCGCAAGGAACAACGCAATTTGAAAAAAATGCCGATAAACAATTTCAACTGTTGGCATTAACAAGCGCTCAAAATCATTTTTTAAAATATCGGGCTTCTTGTCGTCAAATAAACGGTTTAAGCGAACAGGAAAACTTTCATTTGGCCGAATCGTTTTTAACAAATGTGATTCAAAAATCTCTTAAAAAAATCACCTTTTGTCTTTTTCAACAAAATTTATCCGATAAAAACAACTAAAAAATTGCTTTTATGCTTGCAAAAAATTAAAAAACAGAGTAATATTTTACAAGATTTGATTTATTAAAAAAAGGAAAGAAAATGCAAACAATTATTTTAACCGTTCATATTATTTTGGCAATTTGTATTACCATTTTTGTTTTATTACAACGTTCCGAAGGCGGTGCACTCGGTGCACTCGGCGGGTCACAAGGCGCTTCCGGGCTGTTTACCGGCCGTCAAACAGGAAATTTTCTTTCCCGAATGACCGTTTATTTATTCATCGGTTTTATTGCTACCAGTTTAACACTGGTTATTTTGGCACAAAAAGCCGGTACGCCCGAAAAGGTTTCCATTTTACCCGCAACGCCTGCCGAACAAAGCGCCCCTGTGTTACCGACGGAATAAAGAGGATGTAATGCAACACATTGTTCAATTAAATGATATTCGCTTTTCAAATGAATCCCCGTTTGTTTTAATTGCGGGACCCTGCCAAATGGAAAGCGCCGCTCACGGTATGGAAATGGCGGAAGCATTAGTTACGTTAACAAACAAACTGCATATTCCCTTTGTGTTTAAAGCTTCTTTTGACAAAGCCAATCGCACCAGCATTAACGGTGTTCGCGGTATGGGATTGGAAAAAGCCTTAACCGCCTTTGCCGATATTAAAGCCAAATATCATTGCGCGGTATTGACCGATGTGCATGAACCTTATCAATGCCCGATTGCAGCCGAAGTGATTGATGTGCTTCAAATACCGGCTTTTTTATGTCGGCAAACGGATTTATTGCTGGCCGCCGGCAAAACAAATCGGGTGATTAACATTAAAAAAGGGCAGTTTTTGGCGCCGTGGGATATGAAAAACGTGGCGGCAAAAATTGAAAGTACGGGAAATCATCAAATTATTTTAACGGAGCGAGGCGTTTCATTCGGATACAACACATTGGTGGTTGATATGCGTTCTTTGCCGATTATGAAACAAACGGGTTATCCCGTTGTGTTCGATGCCACGCATTCCGTTCAACAACCGGGCGGACAGGGCACCTCGAGCGGCGGACAACGTGAGTTTGCGCCCGTTTTGGCCAACTGCGCCATCACAACGGGCATTGCCGGTATTTTCATTGAAACACATGAAACACCTGATACCGCCCCGAGTGACGGACCGAATATGATTCCGCTGAAAGAGATGGAATCGGTTTTAACGCGCCTGAAAGCGTTTGATACGCTGGCGAAACAAGGATAATGTTTAACTCAAACAAGAAAGGGAAAAAAATGAGTGAAATTATAGATATTCAAGGTAGAGAAATTTTAGATTCACGCGGCACGCCGACGGTTGAAGTCGATGTGGCTCTTGATGACGGTTCTTTCGGACGGGCAGCCGTTCCGAGCGGCGCCTCAACGGGTGTTCACGAAGCCGTTGAATTGCGTGACGGTGATAAAAGTCGTTTTAACGGCAAAGGTGTTTTAAAAGCCGTTGAAGCCGTCAACACTGTTTTATACGATACCGTTATCGGATTAGATGCCGCGGAACAAATTGAAATTGACCGCGCCATGATTGCTGCCGACGGAACGGAAAATAAAGGCAAGCTGGGTGCCAATGCCATTTTGGGCGTTTCGTTAGCCATTGCCAAAGCCGCTGCCGAAAGCGCCGCTTTACCGCTTTATCGGTATATCGGCGGAACGTTGGCACACGTTTTACCGGTTCCCATGATGAACATTTTAAACGGCGGAAAACATGCCGATAATCCGATTGACATTCAAGAATTTATGATTATGCCGGTCGGCGCTTCCTCCTGTCGGGAAGCCATTCGTATGGGTGCCGAAGTTTTCCAAGCGTTAAAATCGAACCTGAAAAAAGCGGGTATGAACACAAATGTCGGCGATGAAGGCGGTTTTGCCCCGAACATCGGATCAGCCAAAGAAGCGTTAACGTTTATTGTGGAAGCCATTAAAACAGCCGGATATAAACCCGGGGAAGATGTTGTTTTGGCGTTAGATGCCGCTTCTTCCGAATTCTATGACGAATCAGACAGAAAATATCACTTAAACGGTGAAGGCAAAGTATTATCTTCGGCCGAATTGGTGCAATATTATGCTCAACTCGTCAGCGAATTCCCGATTATGTCGTTGGAAGACGGTATGGCGGAAGATGATTGGGAAGGTTGGGATTTACTCACCAAAACATTGGGTTCCAAAATTCAATTGGTCGGTGATGACTTGTTTGTCACCAACACCAAACGGTTAAAAATGGGTATTGAACGCAAAGTGGCCAACTCCATTTTGGTAAAAGTCAATCAAATCGGTTCTTTAACGGAAACGTTAGAAGCGGTTGATATGGCACATCGGGCCGGATATACCGCCGTGTTATCGCACCGTTCCGGTGAAACGGAAGATGCCACCATTGCCGACATTGCCGTTGCAACGGGTTGCGGACAAATTAAAACCGGTTCTCTTTCCCGTTCCGATCGGTTGGCAAAATACAATCAATTGATTCGCATTGAAGAAGAATTGGGTGAAACAGCAGTTTATGCCGGAAAAGCCATTTTTGCCGGCAAATTGCGGTAAAAAAAACAATCAAGTGCCTCCGTTCCAATCAAGCGGAGGCATTTTGACTTTCTTTTATGATACGGGGAAAACATGCAGGAAAAAAAACCATTAAAAACTCAAAAATCGGAAAGTCAGGTCACAGTAACCGACAATCAATCCGCGTCGAAAGCCGCCGTTGTCAAAAAAGCACAAAAAGCCGCCGAAAATTTGGAAAAAGAAACGCTTCACGGCATTCGATCGGATGATGATTTTAAAAAACACACGGCGGATGTTGATTGGGATGCCGTTTTTGATGAGGCCGTTATCAAACATTTAGAAAAAGCCTTACGCAGCGGCAAAAAACCGGATGATTTAATTCCCGAAGTTCTTTTTGCCATTTTAATGGTACCGCTCCTGATTTTATATGAATATTTAAAACGGAAAAACAAAGCATTAAAAGAAGCACGAGAAAAGAATGCACAAGAGAAAGAAAAAGCCATAAAAGAGGCTTTAAAAGATAATAAATTGTCCAAGCTTTCTTTAATTGTACGCATTGCACATGCCACCCAAAAATTTTTAACCGATTACAGTATGTTGCCGTTTGATAATAACGGAAAAATTCAAGAAGATCAGTTAACTCCTCATCAAAAGGCACATTATAAAAAATATTTGTTCGTTTCCCGCTTACCGCGCACGCCGGACGGTGCTTTTGACTTTCACCGCTTTACAGGCGCACAAAAAAAGCAATATACCCGCTGGGTCATGGCATATGCGACAAGAAATCCGCTATTTCGGCAATATTTGAATCAAATGGCGGCGGCATATGTTCCCAAAGAAAAATTTAAAGAACTCGGTGCGGCGGCGGCACGCATGAGTATCGAAGCCCGCGGGCCTGTTTATCGCAGTCATCATCAGCATATACGCGGTGCTTAACCAAAAACGCATCGACTAATAAAAATCGGTGCGTTTTTTTGAATTTATAAAACCCGCGTTTAACTTTTTAAAGTCAAATTTGTCGCGCAAATTTTGCCGTTTTCTTCTTTCAAATCATAAGAGATGGGCTGATTATCTTCCAATCCGCGCAATTTTGCCTCATGAACGGCGGTAATATGTACGAAAACATCTTTATCTCCCTGATCCGGCGTAATAAATCCATAGCCTTTTCGGTAATTAAACCATTTGACTTTACCTGATTGCATTTTAATACTCCATAAAAAAACCTTATCATCGGCACAAAATTCGATAGCTTAGTCGAACGCGGTACTTTAAACCCCTACCCCCCTCAATTAAGAAAATCGAAGACATATTTAGTATAGGTAGCTTTTTCAAAAAAAGCAAGTGTAATCCGTTATTTTTTATAAAATATTTTTATCACGCGAAGGGGAACAAGCCTGATTGGTTACTTTCTCGATAATTTGCGATATCGATACCTTAAAAAAGCTTCATAAGAAATTAAAGCAAGCCCGGAAAGCAGTAACGGCAGCAAATAATAGATGATTCGATAGGCAATCAGTGCGCCGAATAAAAAGGCGGGATTGGCATCGGAAGGTAAAATGGCCAAAAACAACCCTTCAAATACCCCTAATCCGCCGGGAACCTGGCTGAACACGCCCAAAACCTGCGCAATGATAAAAACCCCGATAAACACGTCAAAAGGAATGGAAACAAAGGGAATCAAGCAAAAATACAACACAAAAGACGCCATTAAAATATCGGCACTGCCAATCACAACCTGCGCCAATGCCATTTTAACGCTCGGCATGGTAAACGGCACCTCCCGAATGGTGATTGTTTTTTTGTAAAATCGACAAAGCCCGAAATAGATTATCAATCCGACAAAAGAAATTAACGCCACAACGTTTGTTGTTAATTGAGAAGCCGACAAATCAGCAAATGCATGCGACGGGGTTAAAAGCCACCCTAAATCACTTAAAAAGAAGCAGGCAATTAAATAGGTAAAGCCCGAAAAGGTAATCATTCGCACAATTTCATTGGCTCTGAAACGCCACCGGGTATAAAACCGATAACGCACCGTTCCGCCCGACACAACGGCATGCCCTGCATTATTGCTGACGGAAAAGCCCACAAACCCCACAAATATCCATTTCCATGCCGCTAATGTGCGACCGACATATTTAATGGCTAACCAGTCATAAGACGACAAGGCCACATAGCCGAAAAACGATGCCGCACATGCCCCGATAATGTTAACGGACGGAATATCCGTTAAAGCTTTGCGAATATCGGCAAGATGATATTTCGACAACTGCATATATAACATAACGGCGGCAATGACAAAGAAAAACAATCCCGCCCATGAAACAGCTTTTTTCAACAATCTTTTTAAGCGTAAATTTTGCACACATATCTCCTTTTGAATATCAAAAGAGTATGTTTTTTTTAAAAGAATATCAAGTGAAAAATTTATTTTTTGATATTATCTTTGATTTTGCTGCCGAATCAACAAATAAATATGATACGCGCTCACCTTTTGCCGGTGCGTCAACAACGTCATTTTTGCCTGATGAACATCGCCGTAAACGGCAGGCGTGGACTTCGGAAACGAATTGCCGATTAACACCGCCTGTTCAATCGGACGAATCGGTAAAACCGTCATCAATTTTTTTTGAAGCTCCGGTAATAAAGGATATCGTTTTTGATAACAGCTCATCAAATAGCGTTCCGATTCGCCGGGTGTATCATCGATTGTTAAAGAATGCACCGGCCGACACAATAAGTGGTGTACCATTTGCCGAAAATAAAATTCCTGCCATTCGTTATTTTGTTGAACGCTTTTTTTATAATCCAAAAAAAGACGCATTAAAGTCATATCCGCTAACCGATGTTGTTGTGCCGGCGTTAATTTTTGTTCCTGATACGTTTCACATTGCCGCATTAAATCGGCATAAACCCCCAAATCGGTATTTTTAATCCATTCGGGCGCCTGTTGTAATTGATGAGCGGTCAATTCATATTGCAATCGCATTTCAACAATCGATGCATCAACTTCCGTCATCAATTCTGCCGTAACGGCATTTGCCAAATTCATTTTTGAAACCCGTAACGGCGCAACACCTCGCATATCTTGCGCGGCATGCGTGAGTTCATGGATAGTTTTGCCCAAAAACAAAGCGGCACCGTATAATTTTGATTCCTGCTCAAACATTTCCTTTAAAAACGAGCGGGAAATTTGAATGCAATTCATATTATACTTATATTTCATTCCCAACCCGTCATGGTCTTTATTTTCACAAAAAGATAAGTTCGAATCGGCATAAAGAAGGGATTCCAACACATATCTGTCTTGTGATTGCAATAAAAGCGGCATATAAGTTTTTATCTCCGATTGAAATTCGGGAAAACAAAAAACCAGTTCCTGTGTCCACTTTTCAATTTTATCAAAAGCGCTTGTTTTATAGGCCGTTTCTTTGATTTGCTTTAAAGAAAAGCGCCCCAAATGATTTTCAATCATCATATTTTTATTGTTATAGTCCGTCATTTTGTTTACGCATATGTTTTTTGTCAATAATTATTTATATCATACAATGCTTCCTTTGTCAATACACCCGTTGCAAAAATAAAAAAATGCATTATTTATTAAAGTTATTGAAAATAATCAAAAAATCGGTTATAAACAAATGATGATGGATTTTACACAAAAAAACAATCGCTTGATGCGTCTTGCCAGCATTTTTTCCGTTTTAACGGCAGGCACGTTGGTTATTACCAAAGCCGTTGCCTTTTATCTGACGGGATCGGTTGCCGTTTTATCGGGTTTGTTTGATTCGGCGCAAGATGTTTTAACTTCATTGGTGAACTTAATTGCTGTTCGAGAGGCGACAACACCGGCCGATTCCGATCATCGTTACGGACACGGCAAAGCCCAAGCCATCGGCGGATTGGTTCAATCGTTTATTATTTTATCCGCTGCGTTTGTGTTGCTCAAAGAATCCGTTATGCGCCTGTTTTATCCGAGTGAAATACAGGAAATCGGTGTGGGGCTGGGCGTAACAGCTTTGGCTTTTGTTTTATCGTTTTGTTTGGTATGTTTTCAAAAAACGGTTGTCAAGCGCACGCATTCTTTATCCATTAAAGCCGATTTGGCGCATTATACCGGCGATTTGTTTATGAATATCGGCATTGCCGCCTCCATTCTCTGCGCTTATTATTTACACTGGTATTTTGTGGATTCGTTATTCGGCATATTAACGGCTTCTTATTTATTTTGCAGCGTTGCTTGTGTGTTAAGAGAATCGCTGAATATGTTAATGGACAAAGAAGTTTCGAAGAGTATGCGCCGAAATTTAAAAAAAATTGTTTGCTCCGTTGATGGCGTTTATGACTGTTTTGACTTAAAAACCCGACTATCCGGCAATGAAATGTATGCTCAATTTTCCGTTGCCTTAAACGATCGGTTAAGTTTGCCGCAGGCGCATGAAAAAGTGCATGAAATTGAAAAAACAATTTGTCAAAAATATCCGTCTTTAAAAGTAATTATTCATCCGGAACCCCATTCCGAAAGAGCAATTAAAACAAGCGAAAATTCCAAGCGCTTAAAACGGCAATAGCTGCCGTTTCCGCTCGCAAAATCGTTTCACCCAAATGAAGCGTTCGCATACCGGGCGTTTTTTGCAATAACAGGCTTTCCGCATTTGTAAATCCGCCCTCGGGTCCGATAATAAACAACGGACTGATTTGTGCGGATAATTTTTCGGTTGTGAAAACTCTTTCCGCCAAATAAACAGGCGTGAATCCTTGGGGAATATGCGCTAAAAATGTTTTAAGCTCCGTAAGCCGATGAACCGTCGGCACATCTGATCGCTCACACTGCTCGACAGCTTCAATTACAATGGACTCGGCGCGCTCCTGATTGAATTGTCGAACGACCGTTCGTTCCGTCAACAGCGGAAAAATATCCGTGACTCCCAATTCGGTTGCTTTTTGCAAAATCAAATCGGTATTTTCTTTTTTAATCAGTGCAAAAGCCAATCCGCAGGGGGGTAAATTTTTTTGCATCTGTATTTGTTGGGAAATCATTAAACCGACATTCTTTTTTCCCTGAAAAACCGCTTTTGATAAAAAAACGCCGTCTCGTCCGTTAAAAACGGTTATTTCTTCATTTTCACGGATACGCATTACATGTTTTAAATAATGCGCCTGCTTTTCCGATAAAAGAATATTTTGTCCGGCAGCTAATAAATTCGGCACATACAATCTGATCATTTAACCTCCTTTCTTTGGGATTCAATTAAAACGGCGGTAATATCATCATTCACGGGCGGCGGCGCAAAGGTGAAAAAGCGATTCATAACACCGGTTAACCCCTCTCGAATGGGCATTTGCGTTGAAGCCTCTTTCACAAAGT
Organism: uncultured Alphaproteobacteria bacterium; assembly: GCA_947627155.1. Lineage (GTDB taxonomy): Bacteria > Pseudomonadota > Alphaproteobacteria > CAAHEQ01 > UBA3637 > RGIG4140. The sequence goes on from CANQUX010000010.1 coordinate 53,577, forward strand.
TCATCAATTCTTTCACACTCATTTGTTCGTTTTGTTCATTAACGGTTTCCGTTAAGGCATCACTATATATAAACAAACGATTTCCGAGCGTGAACGGAACGGTTTTATTTTCATAGACCGCCGATTGAGAAATGCCCAGCGGCAATCCGCGCGTTGTTAAAACACGCCATTTTTTCCCGTCCCAATGAAACGGCTGCGGTGCGGCAGCACCGGAATAAGTCAGTGTTTCTTCCGCCGCATGATAAATACCGAAAAAGAACGTGGCAAACTGTCCGCGTTGTAACAAAGCATAGAGATGATGATTGAGAATGCTTAAAAAATCGGACGGTTGTTTAATTTTATCATGCATTTGAAAAATCAGCGTATGCAATCGAAACGTATTTAAAGCCGAGGCCAGCCCGTGCCCCGAAAAATCGCACAGATAAAATCCGACACGTTGTTTATCAAGCTCGATGACTTGCCAAAAATCACCACCCAATTTATCGGACGGCTCAAAATAAGAGGCAATATCCAAACCGTACTGCCGATGAATTGTTTGCAATCGCTCGGCATGCGGCAACAAACCCATTTGCATACTCTGCGCCGTTGACAATTCCTGATGAATTTGCTTTAACCGTTTTTGCAGCCGATTAACCAACATTTTATTTTCCAAATGAATGCGCACGCGCGCAAAAAATTCCAGCGGATTAATGGGCTTGGTAATAAAATCGGATGCTCCCGATTTAAAAGTTTTATCTCGAGCTTCTCGGGTATCGGAAGCCGTTTGAATTAAAACGGGAATAGCATATGTATAAGGGGTTGATTTCAACCGTTTCAGCACTTCATATCCGTTCAGTTTCGGCATACCGATATCTAAAATAATTAAATCCGGCTCAAATGTTAACACTTTATTGAGACCCTGCACGCCGTCTTCGGCAATTTCAATTTGCTTAATGCCCAATTGCGATAATAATCCGCCCAATAACGCCTGATTACTCTTATCATCTTCAACAATTAACACTTTGGCTCGTGATAAATCTTCGTGCGGAACGGTATTTGTTGACCGAATCGGATCAATGGGCAAAGGAACATCGGGATTTTGAGATTTTTCCCGCAAAAACGAAAGTGATATTTCTTTACCGTAATTATCAATGGTGCATGAATCCGCCGCACCGGCAATAATGCGCAATCCCCGGCCGGACGTGGCACGAATACTCGGTGTTTGTTTTAAAATCTCCCCGAGCGAATAACCCATTCCCTCATCACGCACCGTAATTTTCATTTTCGTTCGATTCCATTGTGCGGCAATGCTGATGGCTTTACGGGCATAAGCAGGCGTATTGAGGCGTTCACGCACCAAGGCGCTGTAAGACGTATATTCGGCGGCATTTTGCCTTAATTTGCCGGATAAACGCAAATTACCGTGAATCAATCCGTTGACCAATGATTCGTGCAGCGCCAGATGAATGGATTCAAATCGAAAATCGGAAAAACCCTGTCGCTTTTGCAAGGCTTTGGAAAAAATAAGCGCCACATCATAATGATAAATAACGGGTCCCGTCAACAAAAAGCCCAACCCGTCCGCAAAGGTATGATTTTTTTGCTGTCCGATAAAATCGGCAATACTTTTAAAAGAAGCCTGTGCGTCAATTAAAACGGTAATCGGCAATTGAAACAATGTTTCCAGTCGGCTTTCGGTTAACTCATCGGAAACAACGCACACGGATTGGGGCATTTCCTCTAAATTCCCTTGATGCAAAAAAGGATTTTCCGCATCGGGCCACACCGGCAATTTACATTTATCGGCAATTTTCAATAATTTTTCTTTGGAAACGTTATCACCCGTTATATACATGTTGCCTCCTGCCGAATAAATTATTTGAATCCGTTTTAGGAAATTATATCTGTTTTTTTTCATAAAATACAAGAAAAATATGCTTTTTTAAAATAAAATCATCAAACGATATGGATTTTCATTGCTTTTTTTAAAAAATCCGTTTAAACTGACGGCGTTCAGTTATAAAGTGAGGATAAAGTATGAAACAATTAAATCCGATTACCATTTCCGGCAAAGAAGTTATTCCGCTGATTGAAGGGGGCAAAGGTATTGCCGTTTCCGACGGGCATTCATCGGGCGCATGGGCCAAAGCCGGCGCTGTCGGTACTATTTCCGGCGTGTTTGCCGATACGGTTGATGAAAAAGGGCGAATCGTTCCCAAAGTTTACACGCGTAAAACGCGTTTGGAAAGACATAACGAGCTGATTGAAATGTCCATTAAGGGCGGTATTTCGCAAGCCAAAATCGCGCATGAAATTGCCGGAGAAAACGGTCGGATTCACATGAACGTTCTTTGGGAAATGGGCGGCAGTATTCCCATTTTGGAAGGCGTGATGAACTCCTGCGAAAGCGTGATGAAAAATTTAATGCAAAAAGCGCCCGAAAAATATCAGGATAAATTGGAGGCCGTGGGCGAATTGGTGCAACAAACGCTCGGTACACTGCGCTTTCAATATCAAAAGCGCGTTAAAGACACCGTTCCCGTTGTGAATGACATTTTAGGTGAAGTGCATAAGTTAATTCACGGCATTACCTGCGGCGCGGGTATGCCTTATAAACTGGCGGAAATTGCTTCAAAATACGGTCTTTACTATTATCCGATTGTTTCATCTGCCCGTGCGTTTCGGGCGTTATGGCTCCGAAGCTATAAAAACTGTCCCGAATATTTGGGCGGTGTTGTTTATGAAGATCCGTGGTTAGCGGGCGGCCATAACGGACTGTCCAATTCCGAAAATCCCGAACAACCGGAAAATCCGTATCCGCGGTTGGTGAACTTACGCAAGCAAATGAACGAATATCGCTTGGAAAACGTGCCCATTATTATGGCGGGCGGTGTTTGGAATTTAAGTGAGTTTGAAGATTTTATCGACAATCCGGAAATCGGCCCGTTAGCGTTTCAACTCGGCACACGTCCGTTATTAACGGTTGAAAGCCCGGTTGCCAAAGCATGGCAAGGGTGTTTGCGCGCTTTGAAAAAGGGCGATGTTATTTTGCAACAATTTTCGCCCACGGGTTTTTATTCCTCGGCCGTTAAAAACAAGTTTTTACAAAGTTTAATTGACAGAAAAGATACGGAAATGCCTTACATGGAAAAACCGGAAGGAATTTTTGTGAAACCGTTTGTTGTGTCGGCAGCGCATACCGTTTATTTAACGGAACACGATTTTAAACGCGCAAAAGCCTATCAGGCAGGTGATAAACCGGTTGCCGTTCGCACACCCGATAAATCCGTTATCTTTCTTTCGCGGGAGGAAGATGCCCAAATTAAAGAAGATCGCAAAAATTGTGTCGGTTGTTTATCGGCCTGTGCGTTTTCGGGCTGGTCGCAGGCAACGGGGCATTTAGACAGATTGCCCGATTCGCGCTCGTTTTGCATTACAAAAACTTTAACCGCCATTGCGCATGGGGAAAGCATTGATAACAACCTGATGTTTGCCGGGCATTTAGCCTATCGATTCGGAACGGATCCGATGTATAAAAACGGCTATATTCCGACCGTGCAAGAATTAATTGATGCGTTGTTATCGGGTAAGTAACAGCAAAAAAAGAATAAAACAAACACTTCAAATGAATCGAAATTTTTCGAATTGTTTGTTTGGGTTACAAACAGAAACAATACCTTATTTTCTGCATTTTGTTAAAGTTGTCATATCATCACATTTTTTCTTGCTGAACGGATTATCCTTGCTTTCCTGATCAGCATCTCTAAAATTGACAGCATATGAAGCAACCGGTGCAGCCAAAAAAGCACCTAACAAAGCCAATAAAAGAATTTTTTTCATTTTCCCTCCTTCATTATTATTCATCTTTTTATATTATACCCAAAAAAATGCCTTAATACAACTCTTTTTTTAAAAAATAAAAAAACCGCCTTAAAAAGCGGTTTTTTTACTTAAAAAACAACCTTGAAAGCTTATTTGATTTTCTTTTCAACAAATTCAACATGCTTTCTGGCTTTTTTATCATATTTGCGAACTTTCATCTTTTCGGTTTTCGTTCGCGGATTCTTTTTTGTTACATAGAAAGTACCCGTACCGGCCGTGCTTTCTAATTTAATTTCAACTGTTGTTGGTTTTGCCATTGTTAATCACCACTTTATAAAAAAAATTGAACTACGAGAAAGGAATATATCAAAAAATTTACCGCAAGTCAAGCATTAAATAGTAAAAGTCATAAAAAACATTTTTTGGGGGGGTCTGCCTTTCGCGTTTTAAATAAAAACAACGGGCAGAGACGGAAATTCAAGAAAAAAACCGTTCTGCCCGCCGTTTTTTGCCTTAAAAAGCTGTTTGATAACCTGCATGTATTACAACAACATATTTTCTTGTAATAACAGTGCACAATACCGACTCATTCCATTATTGCAGTGCAGTCGTATAACCCGCTAAACTCGCAATAAAACCTATGAGTGTCAAAATGATACAAATACCAATGATAACACCTATCGTGACTTTACAGGCGGTACTTGCCGGAATTAAATTAACTCCCGAAGCGGTTTTCTTGGTAATGCACATTTCAACGATAATCCAAATAAATATACCGATAGATAAAATTTGAGCAAGTATAGGAAATACTGTGCCTAATGCCAAGTATAATACCCACAGAATAATTTTGACAATACCTCTTATGGTTTGGCCGACATAAAAATTATGAATACCTAAACTACCCAAAAATGCTAACCATAAAAATGTAGATTGCTTTTTCTTATTCAACAACTTATTTTTTTGATTATTAAATTCTGCTTCTGTGATGATTCCTCTCTTTCTCAGATCATTCAGTTTTTCTAATTCTTCAACATTCATTTTATTTTCTCCTTATTTTAAATTGTGAATCCGTCAGGCATTTTATTTTTGCTGTTTATGAACCTCATGACAGCTGATGCCAAAACGGAACATATTTGAGTAACGACAACAACATATTTTCTTATAATAACATTGCACGATACCCCGGTTCATTTCATTATTGCAGTGCAGCCATATAACCCGCCAAACCTGCCAAACCTGCAATACCAACTACTACCATTATCAGTATTAAGACGAAAAAGATATAAATACCCATGATAATACCTATTGCGATTTTACAGGCGGTACTTGCCGGAATTAAGCTGACTCCCGCAGCGGTTTTGTCTGTAATGCACATTTCAATGATAATCCAAATAAATATACCAATGTATAAAAGATCAAGTATGGGAAATGCCAAGCTTAATATAAACAGAATAAGTTTGAAGATACCTCTTATTGTTTGGCCGACATAAAAATTATGAATACCCAAACCACCCAAAAGAAGGGCTAACCATAAAAATATAGATTGCCTTTTCTTATTCAATAAACTATTTTTCTGACTATTAAATTCTTCTTCCGTAATAATACCCTTTTTTCTCAGGTTATGAAGTTTTTCTAATTCTTCAGCGTTCATTTTATTTTCTCCTTATTTTAAATTGTGAATCCGTCAGGCATTGTACGATATCTCGGTTCATTTCATTATTACCGCCTATACTTTATGGTTCATCCACAGCCAGAGACAGAAACAAGCACCCAGGATAACATATATCGTAACTTTAAATGTGGTACTTGCCGGAATTAAATTGTCTCCCGCAGCGGTTTTCTTTGTGTCCATTTCGACGAGGCCAACCCAAAAACATAGTGCATACAGTAAAAAACGCACAGGAAATATAGGAAATGCCAAGTATAATGCCCACAGAATAAGTTTAATGCTACCTCTTATTGTTTGACCGACATAGAAATTATGAATACCCCATTCCCCCAGAAGAAGTGCCAACAATAAAAACGTAGATTCCTTTTTCTTATTCAACAAATTATTTTTCTGACTATTAAATTCTTCCTCCGTAATAATACCCTTCTTTCTCAGGTTATGAAGTTTTTCTAATTCTTCAGCGTTCATTTTATTTTTTCCTTATTCTAAGGAGGAATCAAGTTTGCCTAAATATGAAACAAATGTTCCTAAAGTTGAAGCAAATCTTTTTGCAGCTTTGTTTGAGGATCTCATTGTTTTTATTAGATTTTGACCATTAAATGTTGATGAATTTTTCGCGTTTGAAAGTAAATTTCCTGTACGATCGCTACATTTATCCATCAATTCTTGACATCCGTCATCTTGACTCAACATAAAAAGACCTCCGGCGCATTTTTCATACCAAGCATCAATGAAATCAGTTCTATTCATAAGGCATTCTTCCAAACCGTCTTTATCTTCATTATACTTTTGTAACCACCCCACATAACCCATTGTACCTGCAAGAGAAACTATTCCCTCCATCGTCTCACCCGTTTGTCCTCCTGAAAGTGCAGCACCTATGCTCATACTAATGGTCTCAAAAACCAGGCAATAGGCATCTTTTTCCTTTTCCGAAAAATCCTCGGGAAAAAGATCCGCCAAGGCAGTTGTTGCAATAAATGTACTTGATAAAATTGTATAAAGTAATGAATTTTTTATTATTTTTAACATTTTCCCTCCTCGTAAAACATAAAAACAGATGTATAAACAACATACCAATGTATCAAAAACGTACCTTTAATGCACCGTTTTTTTCGACAACTTTCCTTAAAAATGAGGGTTGAATGAGGAGAGTAAAAACTCAATAAAAATCAAAAAACTATGAGAAAAACAAAAAAATGCAAAAAAAATAAAAAAATTAAAAAAAAGTGTTGCATTAAAGGTACGTTTTTGCAACGCAACATTTTATTGATATTTCAATCACTTAACATAGAATATGTTTTGTTATTCAAGAAATATTTTAAATTTTATAATATATTGATTTTATTGTTTTTTATAAAAATGCCTTCTGTCTTAAAAAAACAACGGGCAGAAACTTAAAACTCAAGAAAAATCGTTCTGCCCGCCGTTCTTTGCTTTAAAAAAACACCCTTTTTAAAGCAAATAAGATGTTAACTTTGTTTAAATACATGTGAAAGCTTGTTGCTACTACAACCGTTAGTCACACCCAAAATACTGGCGGCAGCTTTGCATACGTTCTCACCGCTTGAACCAAAATCCAAACTAATTGTCACACCGCTATCATCCACAGCCGTAGCCGTAATTGAAACACCACCGGGAGTTTTGCTCTTTCCTGTTATAGTTATATTACTACCACTTCCAGTTTTTGTTCCTGCTGTTAAGCCGGCATCATACAGTGTCGGTATTGAACTTGAATAACCATCTGTTGAACCATGTGTTGCTGCATAGGTTTGTGCGCCGGCAAACACAACAACAGCCAATTTACTGGCCGCGTCCAACGCTTCATTCGCACGGTAACGGTTCATGGCCATGGAATAACCCGCAATACCGCCAATGCTTAAAACGCCGATAATAGCTAAAACGCCAAGCATTTCAACCATTGACCGACCTGATTCGTTTGTTGTTTTCATTTTTTATCCTTTCATTTATGTTGTTTTTTAAACTCCCCGAGCCTAAAAAACGTTTATTTTAAAGGCATTAAAGCCTTTTTTTCATTATTCGAGAGATTCTTTCTCTCAACAAATAGCATAAAATAAACGTACGATTTTTGCAACACTTTTTTTTAAAATTTTGAAAAAAAATTTATTTTAAACGGAATTCATTGATTTTTCAGCT